>CBFHOT010000039.1:0-18160 GCA_965657465.1 Cyanobacteriota bacterium
CGCGTCAACATCTGCCCGCTCGGCGCTGCGGCCCTGGCCGGCACGCCGGTGCCGATCGATCGGCGCCACACCGCTGCTGCCCTGGGTTTTGAGGCCGTGTATGCCAACAGCCTCGATGCGGTGAGCGACCGCGACTTCGCGGTGGAGTTCAGCGCCGCCGCCAGCCTGGTGATGGTGCACCTCAGCCGCCTCAGCGAGGAAGTGATCCTCTGGGCCAGCGAGGAGTTCCGCTTCGTCAGCCTCACCGATCGCTGCGCCACCGGCAGCAGCCTGATGCCCCAGAAGAAGAACCCCGATGTGCCCGAGCTGGTGCGCGGCAAGTGCGGCCGTGTGTTCGGCCATCTCCAGGGGTTGCTGGTGATGATCAAGGGCCTGCCCCTCGCCTACAACAAGGACTTCCAGGAGGACAAGGAAGCCCTGTTCGATGCGGTGCGCACCACCCTCGATTGCCTGGAGGCGATGGCGATCCTGTTCGAGGAGGGCCTGAGCTTCCGGCCCCAGCGGCTGGAGGAGGCGGTGGCCTCCGACTTCTCCAATGCCACCGATGTGGCCGATTACCTGGTGGCCAAGGGGGTGCCCTTCCGCGAGGCCTATCAGCTGGTGGGTGGCCTCGTGAAGGGCTGTCTGCAGGAGGGGATCCTGTTGCGCGAGCTGCCGCTGGAGCGCTGGCAGCAGCTACACCCGGCCTTCGAGGCCGACATCCACCAGGCCATCAACCCCCGCCAGGTGGTGGCGGCACGCCGCAGCGAGGGCGGCACCGGTTTCGAGCAGGTGCAGCAGCAGCTGCAGCGGGCCCGCAGCCGCGTCGGCAGGGCCTGAAACCGGCCCTAGGCTGGATCCGTTATGGGCCTGAGCGCCTGATCGGTTCGTGAGCATTTTTGTTGGCAACCTGCCCTTCCGCGCGGAGCGGGAGGACGTGGCAGAGCTGTTCGCCCCCTTTGGCGACGTGGTCAACTGTTCGCTGCCCCTGGAGCGCGACACGGGCCGCAAGCGTGGTTTCGCCTTTGTTGAGATGGCGGATCCCGAGATGGAGGATCGGGCCATCGAGGCCCTGCAGGGGGCTGAGCTGATGGGGCGTCCGCTGCGCATCAACAAGGCCGAACCCCGCGGCAGCGCCCCCCGTCGTGGCGGCTACGGCGGGGGTGGCGGTGGTGGTTATGGCGGCGGCCAGGGCGGTGGCGGCTATCGCGGTGCCGGTGGTGGCGGCGGGTATGGCGGCGGTGGTGGTGGTGCCTCCGGTGCCCGCGGCTGGGAAGACCGCAGCTATGGCGGTGGTGGCCATGGGGGCGGCGGCTATGGCGGCGGAGCCGCAGGAGCCGATGCCGGTTTTGAGGGCCAACGCACCCGGCGGCGCCGCAGTGGCGACGGCGGCTATGGCGGTGGCGGTTACGGCGGCGCCGAGGGTTAGACCCCGGCCCGCTCCAGCACCTGCGCCGCCTGCTCCAGCACGGCAGGCCCGGCGCTGCGCTCGCCGGCGGCCACGGTGAGATCCCGGCGCCAGTGCCGGGCCCCCGGCACCCCCTCCACCAGCTTCACCAGGTGGCGGGCGATCGGCCACAGCCGGTCGCCCCGGCTGCACCAGCGTTCGGCGTAGGGCACCAGCGCCTGCACCACCGAGGCGGCGCTGGCCACCGGCGCCTCAGCGTCCCCGTGAATGCAGCGGTCCACCGTGGCCCAGCGCAGCGGATGGTCGTAGGCGGCACGCCCCACCATGGCGCCATCCACGTGCTCCAGCTGCTCCAGGCAGGCCTCCAGCGTCTGCAGGCCGCCGTTCAGCTCGATCGTCAGCTGCGGCCGCTCGCGCTTGAGCCGGTGAACCCAGTCGTAGCGCAGGGGCGGGATCGTGCGGTTCTGCTTGGGATCGAGGCCCTCCAACCAGGCCTTGCGGGCGTGCACGCTGAAGCGGCGGCAGCCCGCCATCGCCAGGGTGTCCACGAAGCGCAGTAGTTCCGGGTAGGAGTCGCGGTCGTCGATGCCGATCCGATGCTTCACCGTCACCGGCAGGGCTGCAGCGTCAGCCATCGCCGCCACGCAGCGGGCCACCTGCTCGGGGTCGGCCATCAGGCAGGCCCCGAAGCGCCCCTTCTGCACCTTCTCGCTCGGGCAGCCCACGTTGAGGTTGATCTCGCTGTAGCCCCAGTCGGCCGCCAGCTGAGCCGCCTCCGCCAGCAGCACCGGATCGTCGCCCCCCACCTGCAGGGCCAGCGGCGCCTCGCAGGGGTCAAAGCCGATCAGCCGCTCCAGCCGGCCTCCCGGCCGCTCGGCGCCGCTCTCCTGGCGGGCGTAATGCAGCGCCTGGGCCACCACCATCTCCGTGTAGAGCAGGCTGTGGCGTGTGATCTGCCGCATCAGCACCCGGAAGTGCCGATCGGTGTAGTCCATCATCGGAGCCACACTGAAGCGGTGGCTGGCGCTTGCCTGGTTCGACCCGGTGTGCTGCTCCATTCCCCCATGCTGCCCAGCCATGCGTCCTGAACGGTTTCCGGTGGTGGTGGCGGGCGGTGGTCCCGCCGGTTTCATGGCCGCCATCTGCGCCGCCGAAGCCGGTGTGGCCGGTGTGCAGCTGCTGGAGGCCACCCCCGAGCCCCTGCACAAGGTGCGCATCAGCGGTGGCGGTCGCTGCAATGTCACCCACGCCTGCTGGGATCCGCGCGAGCTGGTGGGCTTCTATCCCCGCGGCCAGCGGGCCCTGCGCGGGCCCTTCTCCCGCTTCGCGGCCGGCGATGCTGTGGCCTGGTTCGACGCCCATGGCCTGGAGCTGGTGGAGGAAGCGGACGGGCGTCTGTTCCCCCGCTCCAACCGCTCCAGCTCGGTGGTGGAGCTGCTGCGCCGCGCCGCCCAGCGCGCCGGCGTCACCCTGCACACCGGTGTGGCGCTGCAGGCGGCCGAGCGGAATCCCGGCGATGCCGCTTTCGCGCTGCAGTGCCGCGGCGCTGAGCCCTGCCAGGCCGAGCGGCTGGTGCTGGCCACCGGCAGCCATCCCAGCGGCCGCCGTCTGGCGGCCGGCCTCGGCCACCGCATCGTGCCGCCCGTGCCCTCGCTGTTCACCCTCGCTCTGGCGGGTGATCCCCTGCGCGAGCTGGCAGGGGTCGTCGCCGATCCGGTGGCCCTCAGCCTCGAGCTGCCGGACGGCAGCCGCTTCGAGCAGCTGGGTCCGGTGCTGATCACTCACTGGGGCCTGAGCGGGCCGGCCACCCTGCGGCTCACCGCCTTCGCGGCCCGGGCGCTGCAGGCCAGCGGTTACAGCGGCCGGCTGCGGCTCGACTGGAGCGGCGGCCGCAGCGAGCGTCAGCTGGAGGAGCTGTTCCAGCAGACCCGCACCGCCCAGGCACGCCGTCAGCTCGGCAGCTGGCGCCCCTGGCCGGAGCTGAGCCGCCGCCTCTGGCTGCATTGGCTGGCCCAGGCCGGCGTGGAGCCCAGCGGTCGCTGGGCCGACCTCAGCAAGGCCCAGCAGCGCCAACTGATCCATGACCTGCGCGGCTCCAGTCACACGGTCAGCGGCCGCGGGCCCTTCGGCGAGGAGTTCGTCACCGCCGGCGGGGTTGATCTGGGTGAGGTGAACCTGGGGCGGATGGAAAGCCGCCTGCAACCGGGCCTGCATCTGGTGGGCGAGCTGCTTGATGTCGATGGCGTCACCGGCGGCTTCAACTTCCAGCACTGCTGGAGTTCCGGCTGGATCGCCGGCCAGGCCTTGGCGGGTGCGCTCTGAGCGGCGCTGCAGCCCGGCCTATTTGATCTGGTCGAACACCGAGAACATCGGCAGGTACATCGCGATCAAAATTGAGGCGACGATGCCCCCCACCAGCACGATCATCGCCGGCTCCAGCATTGAGGTGAGCGCTTTCACCGCCGCTTCCACCTCGTCTTCATAGAAGTCGGCCACCTTGGAGAGCATCGCATCCATCTCGCCGGTTTCCTCACCGATCGAGAGCATGCTGATCGCCATATCGGGGAACACCTTCATCCGGCCGAGGGCGATGCTCAGCGGAATGCCCTGCAGCACATCCTCACGGCTGCGGCTGATCGCATCGGACATGATTGAGTTGCCGGTGATCTCCTTGACGATCTCCAGCGACAGCAGAATCGGTACGCCGGCGCGCGTCAGCGAGCTGAAGGTGCGGCAGAACTGGGCGGTGGTGGTCTTCTGGATCAGATCACCGAAGATCGGCAGTTTCAGGGCCAGGGCATCGACCCGGCGCCGGCCGAGCGGTGTCTGGTAGAAGCGCACGAACAGCACGGCGGCGCCGGCCAGAATCGCCACCAGCACCAGGGCGAAGGGGGAGCGCAGCAGGTTGCTGAGATCCACCATCATCTGGGTGAACCAGGGCAATTCAGCCCCCAGATCATCAAAGATGCCGGCGAAGGTGGGGATGATGAAGATCGTCATGCCCAGAAACACGGCGATGGCGATCACGAACACCGCCACGGGATAGCCCATGGCGCCCTTGATCTGGTTCTGCAGCTTGGCGTTGTTCTCCAGCAGCTTGGCCAGGCGCCGCAGCGATTCATCCAGCACACCGCCCGCTTCGCCCGCTTCCACCATGGCGATCGTGAGCCGGTCAAACACCTGGGGCCAGCGCCGCAGAGCGGCCCCCAGGCTGATGCCCTGATTCACCTCCAGGCTGATCGTCTCCAGCGCCCGCTTGAACAGCGGCATCTTCTGCTGGGTGGCCATCAGATCGATGCTGCGCACGATCGGCACGCCCGCGTTCACCAGGGCCGACATCTTGCTGGCGAACACCGCCTTCTGTTTGACGCCGGGCCGGGCCTCCAGCAGCCGGCTGAGGCTGGAGCTGTTGAGTTTCTTGCTGAGCGCTTCACCCGCCTTGGCTGTCGTGGCCGACTGCTGAGCCTGGGCCTTGATGTCGGTCGCGCGGATGCCCCGCTGCCGCAGGCGGCGCTTGGCGTCGGCCGCGTCGCTGGCCTCGATCGCCATCGTCGCCGCCCGGCCGCGGTTGTCGGTGTAGCTGGCTGTGAAGCGGGCCATGGGGTCAGCTCAGCTGCGTCACCAGCCGTTTGAGTTCGTCCGGCTTGCTGGTCTTCGAGAGGGCTTCCTCCATCGTCACCTGGTTGCTCATCACCAGATCCGCCAGCGCCCTCTCCAGGGTCTGCATCGCCATCTGGCCGCCGGTCTGGATCTGGGAGTAGAGCTGTGCCGTCTTGCCCTCGCGGATCAGGTTGGCCACGGCCGGCGTGTTGATCATGATCTCCTGGGCCATCACCCGTCCGTACTGCCCTGGCGCCGGGTTGTGCCGGCGGCAGAGGGTCTGGGCGAATACCGCCACCAGGCTGCTGCTCAGCTGCACGCGGATCTGCGTCTGCTGCCCGGCCGGAAACACGTCCACCATGCGGTCCACCGTCTGGGAGGCCGAGCTGGTGTGCAGGGTGCCGAACACCAGGTGGCCGGTTTCGGCGGCGGTGATCGCCAGCTGGATCGTCTCCAGATCGCGCAGCTCCCCCACCAGGATCACGTCCGGGTCCTCGCGCAGGGCGGCCCGCAGGGCATTGGCGAAGCTGCGGGTGTCGTCGTTGAGCTGGCGTTGATGCACCACGCTCTTCACCGATTTGTAGGTGAATTCGATCGGATCTTCGATCGTGAGGATGTGCTCAGCCCGGTTCTTGTTGATGTGATCGAGGATGGCGGCGAGGGTGGTGGTCTTGCCGGAGCCGGTGGGGCCGGTCACCAGCACCAGCCCTTTGGGGGTGCAGCTGATCTCCTCCACGATCGGTGGCAGCCCCAGCACCGACAGCTCCGGAATGCTGTTGCCCAGCGCCCGCAGACAGGCGGCGTAGGTGCCGCGCTGGCGATAGACATTGACCCGGAAGCGCGCCACCCCCTTGAGGCCGTAGGAGCAGTCGAGCTCCCAGGTCTGTTCCAGCTGCTTGCGCTGGGCATTGTTGAGCATCGAGAAGATCAGCCGGTTGCAGGATTCCTCATCCAGCACCTCCTCCTGGATCGGCCTGAGCTGTCCGTTGAAGCGGCCGTAGGCGGGCAGGCCGGCGCTGATGTGCAGATCGCTGCCGCCATCGGCCACCAGCTGGGCCATCAGGTCTTCGATCATCACGGCCATGGTGATTCTCCCGGCTGCGGAGTCTCCGCTGTGCCTAGCGACTGGTCAGACAATAGGGGCATTCCAGCCATTCTTCCTGCAGTCCAGCCTTGCAGTTGCTGCAGGTGAGTGTGCTCAGGGCCCGTGAGCGCCGCTCGCTCTCCAGGCTGGAATCGGTGAGCAGAATCCGCTCCACCTCCCCCAGGGTGGTGTGACCTTCACGCACCAGCTGAAGGCCATAGCCCAGCAGGGTTTTCATGCCGTTCTCCAGGGCCATGCGGCGGATCACATCGGTGGTCTGCCGTTTGGCCACGGCGGCGGCGATGGTATCCGTCATGCGCAGAATCTCATAGACGCCGACACGGCCTTTGTAGCCGGTGCCATTACAGGCGGGGCAGCAACCTTCCACGCCGATGCCGGTCGTGTTGGCGCGGTAGAAGCGCACATTCGCTTCCTGGCTGGCCACCAGTCCGAAGCGGCTCAATTCCTCCGGACTCGGTTGATAACTGATGCGGCAGCTGGCGCACACCCGTCGCACCAGCCGCTGCGAAATGATCCCCAGCAGGGAGGCGCTGACCATGAATGGCTCCACCCCCATCTCATCGAGGCGGGCGATCGCGCTGGCGGCGTCATTGCAGTGCAGGGTGGTCATCACCAGGTGACCGGTGAGCGCCGCTTCGATGGCTGTTTTCGCCGTTTCCAGATCGCGGGTTTCCCCCACCAGCAGCACATCGGGGTCCTGGCGCATGAAGGCCCGCAGCGCGGTGGCGAAATCCAGACCCTTGTCGCGGTTCACCTGGGTCTGGGTGATGCCGTGCAGGGTGTATTCGATCGGGTCCTCCACCGTGGAGATGTTGATGCCCGGATCGTTGCGCTCCGCCAGCAGGGCGTAGAGGGTGGTGGATTTACCGGAGCCGGTCGGTCCCGTCACCAGCAACATGCCGTAGGGCTTGGAGCCCAGTTCCCGCAGGGTGCTGCGCGCCTGCTCATCGGTGATCAGCGTGTCCAGGCCCAGCTGGGTGGCGCCGCTGTCGAGCAGGCGCATCACCACCTTCTCGCCGTTGCGGCTGGGCAGGGTGCTGACGCGGAAGTCCATCTTCCGGCCGCGGAACATGCGCCGGATGCGGCCGTCCTGGGGCAGACGCCGCTCGGCGATGTCCAGGTCGGCCATGATCTTCAGGCGCGAGGTCACCGCTGGGATCAGGCCCTTCGGAAGGTCCTCGAAGTGCTTCTGCAGCACGCCGTCGAGGCGGAAGCGGATCTCCAGCGCCGTTTCCTGTGGCTCGATGTGGATGTCGCTGGCGCCGCTGGTGAGCGCCTCGATCAGGATCCGGTCCACCAGGCTCACGATCGGTGAGGCGTTGGCGGTGGAGCTGGCCTCCGCGGCGCTGATCTCCAGATCCTCGAGGTCGTTGACCTCCTGCAGCTCCCCGATCGCAGTCGGTAGGCCGAGGCCCTTGGTCAGCGAGCGGGGCTGCGCCGGCTGGACCGGCGCGCTCTCGGCCGGCCCCTCCCCTGGCGGCATCTCCAGGCTGGGGGCCACCGGCGTCGCCAGCGCCTCGCGCAGGGCCGTCTGGATGTCGCCCTCCATCGCCAGCTGAAAGCGCGGCCGCAGGCCCTGGCTCGCCAGGTTCTGGCTGATGCCTTGGCGTTCCTCCTCGCCCCACCGGCTGGGCACGGCCACATCCAGCTGGCCCCCCTGGGGCGGCGAGGTGGGGCACGCTCCCAGTTCCTGCCAGCGCCGCAACGGCAGCCCGGTGTTGCCCAGCAGTTCCGGCCGCAGCTGATCGCGGCCGAGCACCGGTTCGCCCAGCAGCAGCTCCACCTCCAGACGCTGTTGTTCCGCGCTGGTGGCGGCAGGAACCGGGCGGGATGGGCTGAGCGTCATGGGCCAAAGGTGCGGGCTTCCGCCGCTTGTGGGTGGTGGCCCCCTGGTTGGAACATGTCTAAAGCCGAAGCACCGCGTTGTCAGCCATGAGTGGAGAACCTGCAGTGGGATCCGAAGCCAGCGTCGGAGCAGATCTGCAGCCCCAGCTGGATGACGCGGCTGTTGATTCCGCCGCTGAGTCCGCTGCGCACGGCCAGGACACGGCCGCGGCGGCCAGCGGCGGCGCCGAGGGTTCCAGCGACCGCACCGCTGAGCTTGAGGCGGAACTGGCGGCGCTGCGGGCCGCTCACGAGAACCTCAACGGCCAGTACATGCGCCTGGCCGCCGACTTCGACAACTTCCGCAAGCGGCAGAGCCGCGACAACGATGATCTGCGCCTGCAGATCACCTGCAGCACCCTCGGCGAGATCCTGCCGGTGGTCGACAACTTCGAGCGGGCCCGTCAGCAGCTCAACCCCCAGCATGAGGAGGCCCAGACCCTGCATCGCAGCTACCAGGGGCTCTACAAGCAGCTGGTGGAGGTGTTCAAGCAGCTGGGCGTCTCGCCGATGCGCGTTGAGGGAGAACCCTTTGATCCCAGCCTGCATGAGGCGGTGCTGCGGGAGGAGAGCCACGACCATCCCGAGGATGTGGTGATCGAGGAGCTGCAGCGCGGCTATCAGCTCAACGGCCGCGTGCTGCGCCACGCCCTGGTCAAGGTGTCGATGGGGCCCGGTCCCGCCGCTCCGGCCGGCGCCGAGGATCCGGCGCCAGCGTCCGAGGGCTGATCGATGGCCGACTACTACGACCTGCTCGGCGTCAGCCGTGACGCCGATCCCGACACCCTCAAGCGCTCCTACCGCCGCCTGGCTCGGCAGTACCACCCGGACATCAACAAGGATCCCGGCGCCGAGGACAAGTTCAAGGAGATCGGCCGCGCCTACGAGGTGCTCAGCGATCCCCAGACCCGCGCCCGCTACGACCAGTTCGGCGAGGCCGGCCTGGGCGGTGGTGGCGGCATGCCCGACATGGGCGACATGGGCGGCTTTGCCGACCTGTTCGAGACCTTCTTCAGCGGCTTCGGCGGCGCTGCCCCCGGCGCTGGCGGCGCCCGTCGCCGCGGTCCGCGTCAGGGCGATGACCTGCGCCTTGATCTGACCATCAGCTTCCAGGAGGCGGTGTTCGGCATCGAGCAGGAGGTCCAGGTGCGCCACCTCGAGACCTGCACCACCTGCAACGGCTCGGGTGCCAAGGCCGGCAGCGGCCCCACCACCTGCGGCACCTGCGGCGGTGCCGGTCAGGTGCGGCGCGCCACCCGCACCCCCTTCGGCAGCTTCACCCAGGTGGCCCCCTGCCCCAGCTGCGAGGGCACGGGCCAGGTGATCGCCGATCCCTGCAGCGCCTGCGGCGGCCAGGGCGTGCAGCAGGTGCGCAAGAAGCTGCGCATCAACATCCCCGCCGGCGTCGATTCCGGCACCCGTCTGCGGGTGGCCAACGAGGGCAATGCCGGCCAGCGGGGCGGCCCTCCGGGGGATCTCTACGTGTTCCTCACGGTGCAGCCCCATCCGCAGCTGCAGCGGGACGGCATCCACATCCGCTCGGAGCTGACGCTCAACTACCTGCAGGCGATCCTCGGCGACACGATCGAGGTGGAGACGGTCGATGGCCGCGAGTCGCTGGAGATTCCAGCCGGCACCCAGCCCGGCGCCGTGCTCACCCTGCAGGGCAAGGGGGTGCCCAAGCTCGGCAACCCCGTGGCCCGCGGCAACCACCTCTTCAGCGTCAAGGTGCAGCTGCCCACCAAGCTCAACAGCGAGGAGCGGGAGCTGCTCGAGCAGCTGGCTGGGCACCACACCAGCAAGGGGCACAAGCACCCCCACAAGAGCGGCCTGTTCGGTGGCCTGTTCGGTCACCGTGACTGACGTCGCCGGGCCAGGGGGCGGCGCGGCGCCCTCCATGCGGCTCGATCTGCGCGGTACCCCCTGCCCGCTCAACCTGGTCCGCGCCCGTCTCACCCTCGAGGGTCTGGCGCCTGGCGCCTGGCTGGAGCTGCTGCTCGATGCCGGCGAAGCCGAGCAGAGCGTCAGCGAGGGCCTCCGCCAGGCGGGCCATCAGGTCGAGCCCCATGGCGTTGATCGCACCGTTGATCCCGGCAGCGCCGGTGTCTGCCTGCTGATCCGTCGCCATGACGGCTGAGCTGCCGCCCTGGCCGGTGACTGCGCAGCCCTGTTCCGGCCTGGTGGTGGCCCTGCAGGCCAACTACTGCTGGGTGGAGCTGGATCAGCCCGGCCCCGGCGGTCAGCGCCGCCTGCTCTGCACCCGCCGCACCCGCCTGGCCAAGAGCGGCCAGACGATCTGCGTCGGCGATCGCGTGCAGCTGGCCGGCCTCGACTGGACAGCCGGCCGGGCGGTGGTGGATGCCCTGGAGCCCCGCCATGGCCTGCTGGCGCGGCCGGCGGTGGCCAATGTCTCGCGGGTGGTGGTGGTGGTGGCCCTGGCGGAGCCCGCCCTTGATCCCCTGCAGCTCACCCGCTTTCTGATCACCGCTGAGGCCACCGGTCAGCCGGTGGAGCTGGTGTTCTCCAAGGCCGACCTGCTGGCCCCCGAGGCGGTGGAGGGCTGGTGCCGCCGCGTGCGAGCCTGGGGCTACGACCCCCTGGCGGTCTCCAGTCGCGGTGAGCAGGGCCTGGAGCCGCTGCGTCAGCGGTTGCGTCAGCCGGGGATCGCCGTGCTCTGCGGCCCCTCCGGGGTGGGCAAGAGCAGCCTGCTCAATGCCCTGCAGCCCCAGCTGGAGCTGCGGGTGGCGGCGGTGTCCGGCCGGCTGCAGCGCGGCCGCCACACCACCCGCCACGTGGAGTTGTTCAGCCTCGGCCCCGGTGCCCTGGTGGCCGACACCCCGGGCTTCAACCGGCCTGAGCTGCCGGCGGATCCCAGCCTGCTGCCGGCCCTGTTTCCCGAGGTGCGGCAGCGCCTGGCGGCCGGCGGCTGCCGCTTCAGCGACTGCCGCCATCTGGGCGAACCCGGCTGCGGCGTCGGCGCGGACTGGGAGCGCCATTCCTGGTATGCCCAGTGCCTGGAGACGATCCGCCAGGAACAGGAGCGGCTGGACCGCCAGGCCGGCCGCGGCGGCGAGGGTCCGGGCCTGCGCCGCCGCGGCCATCGCCTCGAGCCGCGGCTTGATCCGCAGCTGCGTCAGGCGTCGCGCCGCCTGCAGCGCCAGCAGGCCCTGCGCGAGCAGGCCGGGGAGAGCGGGGAGCTCAGCCCCCCAGACCCGGCAGATTCAGATTGAGGCCGCCGGTGAGTTCCTCCATCCGCCCCTTCATCGTGCTGGTGGAGTTCTCGTAGGCGGCCTGCAGGGCTTCGAGCACCGCGGTCTCGCAGCTGGCCGCGCCTTCGGCCACCAGCTCCGGCGCCAGCCGCACCCGCAGCGGCTGCTGGTTGCCCGACAGCCAGACGCTGGCCCGGCCGTCGCTGCTGCTGCCCTCCAGCTCCATCGCATCCAGCTCCTCCTGGAGCTTCTGGGCGTTCTGCTGCAGCTCCTGGGCTTTCTTGAAGGCTTCGGTGAGCTGACCGAAGTTGGGAAGTCCGAAGCCGGCCATGCCAGGGGGGGGTGTCTGGCGGCAGGCTAAGGCCTGGCTCAGAGCCCCAGCCGCTTCACCTCCGGGTGCAGGGCGATGCCGTGGGCCTGCTGGACCCGCTCCTGCACCATTGCGATCAGGGTCTGGATGTCGGCGGCGCTGGCGTTGCCGGTGTTGACGATGAAATTGGCGTGCATCGGCGACACCTGGGCACCGCCGATGGTCAGTCCCTTGAGGCCGAGCCCCTCGATCAGCCGACCGGCCTTGTCCGGCTCCGGGTTGCGGAACACGCTGCCGCAGCTCGGCTGCTGGTAAGGCTGGGTGCTGGTGCGGCTGTGCAGATTGGCGCTGGTGCGCGCTGAGACGGCGGCCGGCTCGTGGCCCGGCTGCAGCTGCAGCCGCACGCTCAGCACCACCAGGGGTTCCTGCTGCAGCCGGCTGTGGCGATAGGCGAACTCCAGCTCCGCCGCCGTCAGACGGAACGGCCGTTCGGGCTGGGTCGGATCCACCACCTGCACCGATTCCAGCCACTCGGCCGTGCAGCCCCCCTGGGCGCCGGCATTCATCACCGCCGCACCGCCGGCGGTGCCGGGGATGCCCACCGCCCACTCCAGGCCGCTGAGGCCGGCCCGGGCCGCCTTGCGCGCCAGGGTCGGGATCGGTTCACCGGCCGCCGCCTCCACCAGGCCGCTGCTGCCGTCCAGGCGGCTGCCCTGCAGATGCCGCAGGCAGAGGCTCAGCCCGGCGAGGCCGGCATCGGCCACCAGCAGGTTGGAGCCGGCGCCGATGCAGTGCAGCGGCAGACCCTGGCTGCTGGCCCATTGCAGCAGCGCCAGCAGCTCCTCTTCGCTCTCCGGTTCGCCGAACCACTCGGCCGGGCCGCCTACCTTCCAGGTGGTGAACTCGCGCAGGCTGATCTGCCGGCGCAGGCTGGCGGTGGGTTCACTGCAGGCAGCGGTCATCGTCCGGTACCCCTCAGGCCACCAGCTCCAGGGCGGTGCTCTCCAGGCGGTTGAGCCGCTCCCAGAGCCCGTTGACATCCCCGGCTCCCATCGCCAGCACCAGGTCTCCGGCGTGCGTGCTGCCTGCCACCTGCCTGGCCAGCTCATCGAGGGTCTCCGCCACCTGCACCGTCAGGCCGGGCGCCAGGGTCTGCACGGCGCTGGCCAGGGCGGTGCTGCTGATGCCGGCGATCGGCGCCTCTCCCGCGGCGTAGAGCGGGGCGATCAGCACCGCATCGGCGCTGCTCAGGGCGGCGGCGAAGGCTTCCAGGAACTGGGCGGTGCGGCTGTAGCGATGGGGTTGGAACACCGCCACCACCCGCTGCGGCACCACCGGCAGCGGGCTGCGGCCGCTGGCCACCATCAGCTGCGCCATCGATAGCGTCGCTGCCACCTCACTGGGATGGTGGGCATAGTCGTCGACCACCAGGCGGTCGTTCCAGGTGCCGCGCAGGTCGAAGCGGCGGCCGGGGGGCCTCAGCTGGGCCACCGCGGCTGCCAGCGCCGTGAAGGGCACCCCCTCCAGGCGGCAGGCGGCCATCGCGGCGGCGGCATTGCTGAGGTTGTGGCGGCCTGGCAGCGGCAGCTCGAAGCGGCCGATGGCCTGACCGCCTTCATAAAAATCCACGCTGGTGCCGTCGCCCCGCTCTTCCACGGCGATGGCGGCGAAGTCGACCCCTTCGCAGGTCTGCGTCGACCACCAGTGCTTGGCTTCGAAGTGCTCGCGCAGGATCGGGCAGTCGCGGTTGGCCAGCAGGCGCCCGGAGCCGCCGGCGAAGCGCTGCAGGGTGGCGATCAGGGCGTCGAGATCGCGGTAGTGATCGGTGTGGTCGAGTTCCACGTTGGTGAGCACGCCCAGGCTGGCGCGGAACTTCACCAGCGAGCCGTCCGATTCATCGGCTTCGGCCACCAGCAGGCGTCCCTCGCCCTGGCGACCGTTGCTGGCGAAGGCGGGCACCACACCGCCGATCACGGCGGTGGGGTCCTGGCCGGTGGCCTCCAGCAGGGTGGCGATCAGGGTGCTGGTGGTGGTCTTGCCGTGGCTGCCGGCCACGGCGATCGCCGGCTGGGCGTTGATCAGGGCTGCCAGCACATCGGAGCGATGGCAGATCGGCAGCCCCAGGCGGCGTGCCTCGGCCAGTTCGGGGTTGCTCTCCGGCACGGCGGAGCTGATCACCACCAGCGGGGTGTGGGAGGTGCCGCTGCGGATCGCGGCCACGGTGGCGGCGTTCTGCTCGCGGAAGACGCGCACCCCCAGCCGGCGCAGCCGTTCCACCACGGGCCCCTCGCGGGGGTCCGAGCCGCTCACCGCATGGCCCCGCTCGGCCAGGATCCCGGCCAGGGCCGACATGCCGATGCCGCCGACACCGATGAAGTGCAGCGGTTGATGGCGGTCGAGCGAGGGGATCAAGGGTGACTCCGGTCCGGGGATGGGCCAGCCGGATGGGCTCCGGCAACAGGCCAGAAGCACTGCCAGCGATGGGGCTGTCAGCACTGCTGCGGGGAAATTAGGGCCGGCGGCCCTGGTTCCCCAGCCGGGGCGCAACAGGCGGAAGCATCCTCCGGCTTTCGCCCCCTGCCGGCAAGGGGGCGGCGTGGAACATTTCTGTATGATCGGCGCCCAAATCCCCGCCCTCAGCGGGGTCCGCCTGCGCTGCCCGTCATGACCCTCAAAGTTGCGATCAATGGATTCGGCCGCATCGGTCGCAACTTCATGCGCTGCTGGCTCAGCCGCGGCGAGAACACGGGGATCGAGATCGTCGGCATCAATGGCTCTGGTGACACCAACACCAACGCCCACCTGCTGAAGTACGACTCGATGCTGGGCCCCCTGCGCAATGCAGAGGTGTCCACCACCGAGGACACGATCATCGTCAACGGCAAGACGATCAAGACCTTCTACGACCGCAACCCCGCCAACCTCCCCTGGAAGGAATGGGGCGTGGATCTGGTGATCGAGTCCACTGGCGTGTTCAACGACGACGTGGGTGCCAGCAAGCACTTTGAGGCCGGTGCCAAGAAAGTGATCCTCACGGCCCCCGGTAAGGGCGCCAAAGTGGGCACCTTCGTGGTGGGCGTGAACGCTGACCAGTACCGCCACGAAGACTGGGACATCCTCAGCAACGCCAGCTGCACCACCAACTGCATGGCGCCGATCGTGAAAACGATCGACCAGGCCTTCGGCATCGTCAAGGGCACGATGACCACCACCCACAGCTACACGGGTGACCAGCGCATCCTTGATGCCGCCCACCGCGACCTGCGCCGCGCCCGCGCTGCTGCTGTGAACATCGTTCCCACCAGCACCGGTGCCGCCAAGGCCGTGGCTTTGGTGTATCCCGAGGTGAAGGGCAAGCTGAGCGGCATCGCCCTGCGCGTGCCCACCCCCAACGTGTCGGTGTGCGACATGGTGTTCGAGACCGGCCGCGACACCACCGCTGAGGAGGTGAACGCCGTGCTCAAGGCCGCCTCCGAGAACGGCATGAAGGGCATCATCAAGTACTGCGATCTGCCCCTGGTGTCGAGCGACCACGCCGGCACCGACGAGAGCACCATCGTGGATGCCGACCTCACCCTGGTGATGGGCGGCAACATGGTGAAGATCGTCTGCTGGTACGACAACGAGTGGGGCTACAGCCAGCGCGTGGTCGACCTGGCCGAGATCGTGGCCAAGAACTGGAAGTGATGCAGGCCGGCCGCAGGGTTGATTCCTGCGGCCTCGCTTGATCTGAGCCTGCGTTGCGTTCGCCTGGATTCACGCGGGCTGGCTCCACGCGGTCGCATCGGCTCCGCCGCTCCTCGGGGGCGGCTTTGTTGTGCTGTTCGTGCGGCTGCAGCGCCTGCTGTGCGGGCGCAGCGGCCCTGGCTGCGTTGCCTTCAGTGGAAGTGGCTGTAGCCGCCGACCTTCACCGGATTGTCGTCTTCCTGCCAGGCCAGGATCGCCGGGCTGCCGTCCGCCGGCTCCAGGGCGCTCAGTTGGCCGATCACCTGGCTGCCCGGTAGGGCGGCCACCACTGCCGCGGCCCAGGCGGGCTCCAGGGCCAGCACCAGCTCGAAGTCTTCGCCGCCCCCCAGGCACCAGGCCTTGGCCTCCGCCAGGTGGGCCATGGCCGGTGCCAGCGGCAGCGCGGTGTGGCTCAGCAGGGCCCGGCAGCCACTGGCCCGGGCAATCGCCGCCGCCGCCGCGGCCAGGCCATCGCTGCTGTCGGTGCCGCCCACCCGCCAGGGCTGGCCTGAGGGCCGGCTGCGGTGCAGCGCCTGCACGGCATCGAAGCGGGGCCTGGGGAAGCGATGGGCTGCGATCGCCGCCTTCTTCAGCTCCGCAGGCAGGGCCTGCCGTTGCGGGGCTGCCAGTGCCTCCTGCAGCAGCGCCAGCCCCAGCCGGCTGAGGCCGTGGGGGCCGGTGCACACCAGCGCGTCTCCGAGGCGGCCATCGCCCCGCCGGATCGCTGCCCCCACCTGCAGCGGGCCCAGGGCGGTGATCGCCAGCAGCCGCTGGGATCCGCTGCTGCAGTCGCCTCCCAGCAGCACCCCACCGTGGGGGCTCAGGCAGGCCTGCAGCCCCCGGTACACCCCCTCCACCCAGCTCCAGCGGGTGTCGGCGGGGGCCACCAGGCCCACGGTGAGCCCGTGGGCGCTGCGGCAGCCCATCGCCGCCAGATCGGAGAGGTTGGCGGCCGCCGCCCGCCAGCCGGCGGCGTAGCCATCGGTGGTGGCGTCGCTGAAATGCACGCCCTCCACCAGCACATCGGTGTTGACCACCAGCTCCGCCGCCGGCTGCAGCACCGCGGCGTCATCGGCGAACTGGCTGGCCGGTGCGAAGGCGGCCAGGCGGTCGATCAGCTCCCATTCCCCCAGCTCACCGAGCCGGGGATCGTCAGCCATGGGCCTGCAGGTTCTCGCTGCCCTCAATCACCCGCGCGCTGACGATGGCGTCGTCGACGCCCAGCTCCTCCAGCACCTCGAAGCCGTCGACCACGTAGCCGAAGGCGGCGTAGCGACCATCCACCAGGTTCAGGCCGGCCGGCGTCAGCTCCGCTTCGTAAAGGAAGAAGAAGAACTGCGACGATCCGTCATCGAGCTGTTCGTCGGAATGGGCCCAGCCCAGGGTGCCCAGGGTGGCGAAGGGCAGCACCGGCTGGGCCTTGAAGCGGCCCAGATCCTCGAAGGTCTGGTTGTAGAAGGGTTCCTTCTCCTCGGGGATGCGGATCTCCAGGGGCACGTGGCGCTCCTGCTTGCTCACCGGGTCGATGTAACCGTCAGCCGGACCCTCCGGATCGCCGGTCTGCAGCACGTAGAAGTCCTCGGCGCGGATGAAGGGCAGGCCGTCGTAGAAGCCCTTCTGCACCAGATCCACGAAGGCGCCGGCGGTCAGCGGAGCGTTGTAACCGTCCACCACGGCGGTCAGATCGCCCTGGGTGGTGCGGATCTGCACGGTGGCCCGGCCCAGCAGCCGCGGCAGGGCATCGAACTCCGCCGGGATGGCGAAGGGGAAATCGCCCACCAGCAGCGCCTCCGCTGCGCCGATGCTGGCCAACGCCTGGCGGCGGCTGTCGAGGAAGGGATCGCGCTGCTGGATTTCGGCGGCGCCGGCCATCGTCTGCAGCTGCTGCTCAAGGTCGTCGAAGAGGGCCTCGGCCGTGGCGCGATCACCGGGCTTGAAGCCCTCGAGCATCCCCGCGCGCCGGCTGCTCAGCAGCGACTGGCTGCGCCGCACGGTGTTGACCAGGGCGCTCCAGCGCTTGGCCCGCAGGTCATCGCTGGTGCTCTCCAGCCGGTGTTGCAGCTCCTGCAGCTGGGGCGCGTCCACCGGCAGGGCGTTGCGCAGGATCGCCGCCGGATCCTTCACCGCATTGCCCTCGGGCAGCGCCGCCCAGGCGGCCGGCGCCATCAGCAGCAGGCCCAGCAGCAGCGCGGCGCAGCCCCGCAGCAGACGTTCCAGCAGCGGCCGCTGCGGCACGCCTCGCGGCCGCCCTGCACGCCCGGTCGAGCCAGCGCTCCAGCCATTGCCTGTCGAGCCGCCTGCTGCCATGGCCCCTGCCTCTCTGGGCGGACTTTGGCACAACCGTTCCGCCCTTGCCGCGCCGCTCTGGGGGTCTGCCTGTAGCCAGACCTACAATCGGTCGGATCCGACTCGCCGGAATGATCTCCAGCAACGACTTTCGTACCGGTACTTCGATCGAGCTGGATGGCCAGGTCTGGCGCGTCGTCGAATTCCTGCACGTGAAGCCCGGTAAGGGCTCCGCCTTCGTGCGCACCAAGCTCAAGGCCGTGCAGAGCGGCAACGTCGTGGAAAAGACCTTCCGCGCCGGCGAGATGGTGCCCCAGGCCGTCCTCGAGAAGAGCACCCTCCAGCACACTTACATGGAGGGCGACGACTACGTGTTCATGGACATGGCCACCTACGAGGAGACCCGCCTCACCGCCAAGCAGATCGGTGACAGCCGCAAGTACCTCAAGGAGGGTATGGAGGTGAACGTGGTGGCCTGGAACGGCAAGCCCCTGGAGGTGGAACTGCCCAACTCCGTGGTGCTGGAGATCACCCAGACCGACCCCGGCGTCAAGGGTGACACCGCCACCGGCGGCACCAAGCCCGCCATCGTCGAGACCGGCGCCCAGGTGATGGTGCCCCTGTTCCTCTCGATCGGCGAGAAGATCAAGATC
>CBFHOT010000040.1:0-17144 GCA_965657465.1 Cyanobacteriota bacterium
CGACGACTCCTTCCCCGAGTCCTACAAAGAGGACTTCGAACCGGCCACCGGCGTCGATGACACCCTCGCAATCGAGCAATTGGAGCCCGCGGAGTTGAACCTGCGGCTATACGCCCCCGTCGTGAGCGATGCCCGGGAGTTGCGCTTCACGGTCATGAGAGTTGGCCAGGCGATGCCGCTGACGCAGGTACTTCCCATCTTGCAGCGGCTGGGGGTGGACGTGATCGACGAACACCCCTACGAGATCGACCGCACCAACCGGCCGCCCGCGCGCATCCTGGACTTCGGCGTCACGTTGCCTGAGACCGCTGTGCGCGATTTCGATTCGTTGTTTTCGCGGTTTTCTGAGACCTTCCGCGCATGCTGGGACGGTCGCTGCGGCATCGACACCTTCAACGCGCTCGTCGTGACCGCAGGAGTGGACTGGCGTCAGGCCATGATCATCCGCGCTTATGCCCGCTACCTGCGCCAGATCGGCTCCACTTTTGGTCAGGGCTACCTCGAGCAGGTGGTCCTCGACCACTCGGAGATCTCCCGGTTGCTCATCGAACTCTTCGAAGCTCGCTTCAACCCGGAAACACCCGGCAACCGGCAGCAGACAGAAGACCGCCTCGTCGAACGCATCGAACAGGCCCTGGATGCCGTGCCGAGCCTGGACGCCGATCGCATCCTTCGACAGTTCCTGACTCTGATCCGCGCCACGGTGCGCACCAACTTCTACGCCATCTCACTCACCGGCGACGAAAGTTGTTCGGTTGCGTTCAAACTCGAGCCCGCGTCGATTCCTGACCTGCCGCTGCCCAAGCCGAAGTTCGAGATCTGGTGCTACTCACCGCGCGTGGAGGGCGTGCACCTGCGCTTCGGTCCGGTGGCTCGTGGTGGCTTGCGCTGGAGCGATCGCCGCGAGGACTTCCGCACCGAGATCCTCGGCCTAGTGAAGGCCCAGGAGGTCAAGAACGCGGTGATCGTCCCGGTCGGTGCGAAGGGTGGCTTCTTCGCCAAGCGGCTGCCCGATCCCACCACCGACCGCGAAGGCTGGGCGAAGGAAGGCCGCGCGTCCTACCGCGAGTTCATCTCCGCGATGCTCGAGGTGACCGACAACCTCAAAGACGGCGAGGTGATCGCGCCGCCCGATGTTGTCCGCCATGACGGTGACGATCCGTATCTCGTCGTCGCTGCCGACAAGGGCACCGCGTCCTTCTCCGACCTCGCCAACGAGATCGCGGCCGAGCACGACTTCTGGCTCGGTGATGCGTTCGCCTCCGGCGGCTCGGTGGGCTACGACCACAAGGCCATGGGCATCACTGCGAAGGGCGCGTGGGAGTCGGTCAAGCGGCACTTCCGCGAACTCGACATCGACACCCAAACCCAGGACTTCACCACGATCGGCATCGGTGACATGAGTGGTGACGTCTTCGGAAACGGCATGTTGCTGAGTGAACACATTCGCCTGATCGCCGCGTTCGATCACCGCCATGTGTTCATCGACCCGAACCCAGATGCGAAGACTTCGTTCGCAGAACGCATGCGCCTGTTCGGCCTTCCGCGGTCCTCGTGGGCCGACTACGACACCGACCTCATCTCCGAAGGCGGGGGCGTTTTCAACCGAGCGCTGAAGTCCATCCCTCTCACCCCGCAGATGAAAGACGCCCTCGGAATCCCCGAAACCACCGCGTCCCTCACCCCTGCCGAACTCATCCACGCGATCTTGCAGGCCCCGGCGGACTTGCTATGGAACGGCGGCATTGGCACCTACGTGAAATCGCAGACCGAAACCAATGCCGACGCCGGCGATAAGGCCAACGACGCCACCCGGGTGAACGGCCACCAACTCAAGGTCAAGGTCGTGGGGGAGGGTGGCAACCTCGGGCTCACTCAACTCGGCCGCATCGAGGCCGCGGGCGCCACGCCGGCGGCGGCGCTGCCGCGGCTGGGGCATCAGCAGCAGGTGATCTATCGGGTGCTGGCGGCCGAACCGCAGCGGGCGGCCCGGGTGCAGGCCCTGCTGCCGCCGGCCTGGCGGCCGGTGGCCCAGCACCATCTGGCCGCCCGCCGCGCCTTCCTGGCGATGCACCAGGGCAGCAAGCCGCTGCAGCAACTGCCGGCCTGGCGGATCATCGCGCCGGCGCCGGCGGCGGAGCTGCTGGCCCACTACCGCAAGGCGGCGGCGGCCACCGGCATCGACTGGGAGGTGCTGGCGGCGATCAACCTGGTGGAAACGGGCATGGGCCGCATCGACGGCGTGTCGGTGGCCAATGCCCAGGGGCCGATGCAGTTCCTGCCGAGCACCTGGGCGGAGCCGGGCATCGGCCGGGGCGGCAACATCCGCGACCCCCACGACGCGATCCAGGCGGCGGCCCGCTACCTGGTGCGCCGCGGCGGCCTGCGCGACATCCGCCGCGGCCTCTGGGGCTACAACAACAGCCACCACTACGGCACGGCGGTGCTGCACTACGCGGCCCTGCTGCGGGACGATCCGCGCGCCTACACCGGGCTCTACCACTGGGAGATCCACGTGCGCAGCAGCGCCGGCGACCTCTGGCTGCCGGTGGGCTATCAGCAGCGGCAGCGGATCCCGGTGAGCCGCTACCTGGAGCAGGTGCCGGCCAGCGCACCACCATCAGCGCCGCCCGCGCCGTCCTCCAGCAACCGCCAGGCCTGATGCAGGGTGGACGCGTCGCCGAGGTTGCCGGGGAAGGTGACCACCGGCAGGTCCGCCACCACTGCCGCAGCCGGGGTGAGCACCAGCGACAGGCCGGGCAGCAGCTGGCCCTGCAGCGCCACCTGGGGGCAGGCCAGGCCATCGGCCAGCAGGGTGTGGGTGGTGATGCCGCCCTTGCTGATCAGATAGCCGAGCTGCGGTGCCAGGCGGGCCGCCAGCCGGGCCATCAGCGCCGCCAGCTCCAGGCCCAGGCGCCGCCGCTCAGCGGCGGAGCGGCAGGGCACCTCGCCGCGGCTGCTGAACAGCACCGGCGTGCGGCCGCTGGCCAGCACCTGCTGCAGCTGCTCCAGCCAGGCCTGCTCCAGGGAGGCGAGCAGCTCGGCGGGGGTCGCCCCCTCCAGCAGCCGCGCCAGCCGGCCCACGGCGATCTCCACACCGCTGCAGCCGGGATCGGCCAGCAGCACCTCCAGCTGGGCGTCGGCCAGGGGCACATGGGAGCCCACCAGCACCAGGCCGGGCCGGCGCTGGACCTGATCGTCGCGGCGGCACAGGGCCGCCAGGCCGGCGGCATCGCGGGGCTGGGGCGGCAGCGGCACCAGGCCATTGAGCAGGCTGGCGGCCGACTGGAACAGGAACCGCCGCGGCCGGCCCCAGCGCCCGGCTGCAGCGGGAGCCGTGAGCTCCCGCACCACGGCTCCCAGGGCCGCCAGCTGCTGCGGCCGCTCCGCATCCACCGCCACGCAGACACCGCCCTCGAAGCCGGCCAGGCGCCGGCAGAGCCGCTGATGCCCCTCCGGGCCGGCCGCCGCCGCCTCCAGCTCCGCCAGGCCGAGCCGCTGCACCGCCGCCGCCGGGATGCGACCGGCGGTCTTCTCCGCCACCCACTCCGGCAGGGCGCTGCTGCCGTAACCGAACAGGCCGTCGCGGGCGAAGGAGGTGGTGTGCACCGGCTGACCGTGCAGCAGATGCACGCCATCCACGGTGGTGCGCCCCCCGGGCAGGAAGGCCGGCACCAGAACAACGGCGTCAAAGGCGGAGAGCGCCCAACCGGTGTCAGCAGCCGTTGCAGCCGCCACATCGCCGAACGCGGCGGCAATCGCCTCGCACTCCAGGGGGAAGTGGCTGCGCAGGGTGGAATCGCCGCGGCTCACGATCAACCAGTGCCGCAGCGTGCCCGCCGCCTCGGCCTCCTGCAGCGCCCGGCGCAGGTTGGCGGCGATCTGGTGCACGCGGTGGCGGGCCGGCTCGGGCGCCAGGGCGCGGGTGTTCGCCAGCACGAACAGCAGCGGCGCCGGGTCGGCCAGAGCGCGGCGCAGGGTGTCCAGATCCCAGCGCAGCAGCAGCGGGCAGCTGTGCACCGTCTGCGAGCCGGTGGGGTCGTCATCGACAACGATGACCTTGAGCCTGTCTGCCATGGGACCATCGTGCCGTGATGACCCCTGAGCCCCACGAGCTGCAGGCGCTGGTGCGGCAACTGCATCAGCAGGCCAGCCCCTGGCTGCCCGCCGGCAGCGGCAGCCGCCTGCACTGGGGCCCGCCGGTGCTGGCGAGCGGCGGCGGCGCGGCCGGAGCCAACCCTGCACCGACGGTGATCAGCACGGCGCGGCTGGATCGGATCCTCGAGCACAGCCCGGGCGACTTCACCGTCACCGTGGAGGCCGGCACACCACTGGTGGTGCTGCAGCAGGAGCTGCAACGCCACCGGCAGTGGCTGGCCCTGGACTGGCCCTGGGGCAGCGGCCCAAGCGGTGAAGCCAGCGGCAGCGTCGGCGGGCTGGTGGCCCGCGGCCTGGCCGGCGGCTACCGCCAGCGCTACCTGGGGGTGCGCGACCAGCTGATCGGCATCGGCCTGCTGCGGACCGATGGCACCGCCGCCCGCGCCGGCGGCAAGGTGGTGAAGAACGTGGCCGGCTACGACCTGATGCGGCTGCTGTGCGGCTGCTGGGGCTCCCTGGCGCTGATCACCTCGGTGACCCTGCGCACCCTGCCGCTGCCGCCCCAGCGCCGCGGCCTGCTGCTGCAGGCGCCCCTACCGGCCCTGGCGGCGCTCAACCGCTGGCTGCTGGACTCCAGCCTCAGCCCCGAACGGCTCGACTGGCAGCGCCGTGCCGGCGGCGAAGCCCGGCTGCTGGTGGGCCTGGCCAGCATCACCAGCCAGACCCTCGACGAGCAGCTCGACTGCATCAGCAACCGCGCCGCCGAGCAGGGGATCGCCGCGCTCGCCCTCGAGCCCGAAGGGCTGGAAGCGGCGATCGCCAGCACCGGCCCGGCCACGCCGCAACCCGACTGGCTGCTGCGGATCGGCGTGCCGGCCGCCCAGCTGGAATCCCTGCTGGCGGATGCCGATGGCTGCCTGCGGGGCCTGGATCTGGAGCTCGGCGGCGGCAGCGGCCTGGGCATGGCCTGGGCCGACGCCGGCGCTCTGCCCACCTACCGGGTGGAGGCCCTGCGCCGCCGCTGCCGGCAGCTGGGCGGCCATCTCACCGTGCTGCGCCAGCCCAGCGGCAGCAGCCTGCCGGCCTGGCTGGATGCGCCGTCGCGGCCGCTGATCGAAGCGATCAAGCGCCAGTTCGACCCGCTGCAGCAGCTGGCCCGCGGCCGCCTGCCGGGGGTGCAGGCCTAAGCCGGCAGTGAAGCCGGCAATGTCGCCAGCCAGTCGAGCAGGGCGGCATTGACCTGATCGGGCACCTCGTCGTGGGGGCAGTGGCCGGCCTGCAGCACCACTTCGCGGGTGGCCGCCGGCGCATGGCGCTGGAACGCGGCGCGGCGGCCGGCGGCGTTGATCCAGGGATCGCGGATGCCCCAGAGCAGCAGCAGCGGGCAGCGCAACTCGGCGAACAGGGCATCGAGGGGCTGGCCGCGGGGGATGTCGAACACGGTGCGGAACACGCCGAAGGCCCCGGGATCGAGGGAGGGCAGACGGATCGCCTCCACCAGCGCTTCATCGACGTTGGTGGGGTCGACATACACCTGACGCAGGGTGCGCCTGATGTTGGCCGGCCGGCGCATGTTCTCGAACAGCAGCCGCTGCAGCACCGGGCTCTTGAGCAGGGCGCTGCCGATGGTGCGGCGGGCGATCGCTCCCCAGCCACTCGGTTCGGCCTGCTCGTCGGCGAAGGGGCCGGCCGCATTGAGCAGCACCACACCGGCCGCCAGCTCGCCGAGCACCGTGGCGGCGGCCAAGGCCGAATAGCCGCCCAGGGAATTGCCCACCAGCACCGTGGGCCGGCCGATGCGCTCGCGCACGTAGGCGGCCAGCTGATCGCGCCAGAGGGCGCCGCCGTAGGGCAGCTCGGCCGGCTTGGCGCTGCGACCGAAACCGAGCAGGTCGAGGGCATGCACCTCATGGGTGCGGGCCAGCACCGGAATGTTGTGGCGCCAGTGGTCGGTGCTGGCACCGAAGCCATGCACCAGCAGCAGCGCCGGGCCGCTCGGCTGCTCCGGCAGCCGCGCACCGGCGTGCACACCATGACCGCGGTGCTGCCAGGGCCGGCTGTGCAGCCCCGCCGCCTCCGCCAACCCCACCGCGGCCGTGGCAGCGGCATCGGCCACCGCAGCGGAAGACAACAGGGAGGGCACGGACACCGCTGCGAACGCCAAAGGGGTGGATGCTAGGGAGATTCGCGCCTGCCCCTTGCCCGCCGTCGGCCCCGACTGGATCGCCCTGATGCCCGGCATCAGCCTCTGGGCCCTGGCCCTCTACCTGCCGCTGAGCCTGCCGCTCAGCCGCCTGGAGCAGAGCCTGGCCGCCGGCAGCCTGCCGGGGGAGCTGCAGCAGCTGCTGCTGGTGCTGGCCAGCCTCGCCCTGGCCCTGGCGATCGGCACCCTCACCGAGCTGGCCCTGGGCTGGGCGCTGGGGCCGGGATGGGCCAGCAGCCTGGGGCTGATGGCCGCCGGCTGGGGGCTGTTCACAGCGCTCGCCAGTCGAGCCAGGGCAGACAAGGAATGATCGCCGGCGTGCGGGCCTGGTAGGCCGCGTAGTCGGGATGAAGCCGCAGCAGGGCCCGCTCCTCGCGGCGCGCCTTGCCACCGAGCAGGGCGGCGAGGGCCAGGCCCAGGGCCAGATGCAGCAGGCTGCCGAGGGCGAGGCTGACGCCGGCGGAGCAGAACAGCAGCGCCTGATAGAGGGGATGGCGGCAGCGGGCGTAGGCACCGCTGGTCACCAGGGCGGCACCGGCCATCGGCTCCGGCAGCGGCGTGAGGCTGGGCCCCAGCCGCCAGAGAGAGGCGAGGGCCAGCGCCAGACCCAGCAGAAACAGCACAGCCCCGCTGACGGCGAGGGGCAGGGGCCAGGCATAGCCCCAGGCCCCTGGCGCCGGCCAGGGGGGCAGCAGATGGGCGGCGATCAAGAGCAGCTGGGCCAGCAGCCACCACTCACCGCGGCGGTTGTCGAGCCAGCCGCCCCAGCTGAAACCCCAGCGGCGCGGCAGGCCCAGCACCCCGTCAGGTGGGGATTTCGGCGAGGGGGTCAAGGTCGGGGCCTCCGGTGTTGTCGCGCAACACCACCCGTAGCAGGATCGGCGAGAGGAAGGTGGTGCCGATCACCATCAGCAGGATCGCCGCCTCCAGAGGCTTGGTCAGCAGACCCGCCTGGGTGCCGAGGCCGAGGAAGATCAGGCCCACCTCGCCGCGGGGCATCATCCCCAGACCCACCACCAGCCGGTTGGTCTTCTCCTTGCTCACGTAGCTCCAGCCGGCGGCCACCTTGCCGACGATCGCCACCACCAGCAGGAAGGCGGCCACCACCAGGCCCTCGCGGTTGGCGGGATCGAGCGGATTGAGCACCGACAGATCCATGCCGGTGCCGATCAGCACGAAGAAGATGGTGGCGAACAGGGCCACCAGCGGCTTGACCGCGGCGTCGATGGCGTGGGTGTGCTTGCTGCCGCTGAGGATCAGGCCGGCGGCGAAGGCGCCAAGGGCGGCCTCCAGGCCGATCGCCTGGGCGGCGAAGCAGCAGAGCGACAGCACCAGGAAGGAGGCGACGGCCGCCTCACCGGGGGCCTTGAGCCGATCGAGAACCCAGTCGAAGGCGGGGGCGGCGGTGCGGCTGAGGAAGAGCGCCGCCGCCACGAACACGCCGGCGGCAGCCACCAGCTTGAGGATCGGGCCGGCGCTGAAACCGGCGCCGCCGGCCAGGCTGACCACCACCGCCAGGATGACGATGCCGAGGATGTCATCGAGCACGGCGGCGCCGATCACCGTCTGACCCTCACGGGTCTTGAGGAACTTGAGCTCGCCGAAAACGCTGGCGGTGATGCCGATCGAGGTCGCGGTCATCGCCGCACCGGCGAAGATCGCCGGGATCAGCGGCACATGGAAGAGGTAGTAGAGGCCGGCGGTGCCCAGGGCGAAGGGCAGCACCACACCGGTCACGGCCACCGTGGTGGCCTGCACACCCACCGCCACCAGCTCATCGAGTTCGCTCTCGAGTCCGGTGAGGAACAGCAGCGCGAACAGACCGATCTGGGAGACGGCGGCGAGGTTGGGGAACTGCTCGCTGTAGAGCTCCTGCACCGCAGCGGGGGTGACATCGGCCAGGGAGGCCACCAGATTCAGCACCGAACCGCTGAGCTGGGCCTGGGTGTCGGGCGGCACGATCAGATGCAGACCGGACACGCCGATCAGCACGCCGGCCACCAGCTCGCCGAGGATCGTCGGCAGCTGGATGCGCACCATCAGCTCGGCCAGGGCGCGGGCGGCCACGAAGATGACCAGGAACTCCCCGACGGCGATCAGGGTTTCGGCCACTTCGGCCTGGTGGCTGCCCACCTCAAGCAACAAGGCTGGCAAAGACATGGGGTTGGAAAAGTCCGGCAGAGGTTAGGGCTGTGATCTGAGTGTTTGGTTGCTGATGCTTAGGCGGGCTTTGGGCCCCAGCGTGGCAACCGTGGCTACGGTCAAAAAACGCAAGTCGTGGCAGGCACCGCCCCGGATGACCCAGCAGCAGAGCCCGAGCACCGCGCCGCTCAGCAGCCTCGCGAGCAGTCCGCTCAGCCCAGCAGCGTTGGAGCGACTGGATGCCTGGTGGCGCGCCGCCAACTACCTGGCGGTGGGCATGATCTATCTGCAGGACAACCCGCTGCTGAGCGAGCCGCTGCGGCCGGAGCACATCAAGAACCGGCTGCTCGGCCACTGGGGCTCCAGCCCGGGGCAGAGCTTCATCTGGGCGCACGCCAACCGGATGATCCGCGAGCGCGACCTGGACATGATCTACCTGTCGGGACCGGGCCACGGTGCGCCGGGGGTGCTGGCCCCCACATGGCTGGATGGCTCCTACAGCGAGATCTATCCCGACAAATCCCAGGACGCCGCCGGCATGCGGCGGTTCTTCAAGCAGTTCTCCTTCCCGGGCCACATCGGCAGCCACTGCACGCCGGAAACCCCGGGCTCGATCCATGAGGGCGGCGAGCTGGGCTACGTGCTCTCCCACGCCTGCGGCGCCGTGTTCGACAACCCGAACCTGATCGCCCTGGCCTGCGTCGGTGACGGCGAGGCCGAAACGGGTCCGCTGGCCACCAGCTGGCACATCAACAAGTTCCTCAACCCGATCTCCGACGGCGCCGTGCTGCCGGTGCTGCACCTCAACGGCTACAAGATCGCCAACCCCACACTCCTGGCACGCATCCCCCGCGAGGAGCTGGCCAGCCTGATGCGCGGCTACGGCTGGGAGCCGCTGTTCGTGGAGGGCAGCGAGCCGATGGCCATGCACCAGGCGATGGCCGCCGCGATGGAGGAAGCCACCGGTCGCATCCGGGCGATCCAGGCGGAAGCTCGCCGCAGCGGCGAAGCGCAGCGGCCCCACTGGCCGATGATCGTGCTGCGCTCCCCCAAGGGCTGGACCGGACCGGCGACCCTGGGCGACAAGAAACTGGAGGGGTTCTGGCGGGCCCACCAGGTGCCCCTGCCCAACCCCAAGCACGACACGGCCCAGCTGCAGCAGCTGGAGACCTGGCTGAAGAGCTACCGGCCCTGGGAGCTGTTCGACGAGGAGGGCCGGCCCCGGCCGGAGCTGCGCGAACTATCGCCGCAGGGCAACCGGCGGATGGGCTCCAACCCCCACGCCAACGGCGGCCTGCTGCGCCGCACGCTGCAGCTGCCGCCGGTGGAGGCCTATGCGGTGCCGGTGGAGCAGCCCGGCCAGAGCGAAGCGGAGAACACCTATCCCCTGGGCGAGCTGCTGCGCGATGCCATCGGCCTCAACCCCGATGCGCTGCGGGTGTTCGGCCCCGATGAAACGGCCTCCAACCGCCTGCAGGCGATCTACGAGCGCAGCAAGAAGGTGTGGATGGAGGACTTCCTGCCGGAGGACCTCAACGGCAGTGAGCTGTCCCGCAGCGGCCGGGTGGTGGAGATGCTCAGCGAGCACACGCTGGTGGGAATGATGGAGGGCTACCTGCTCACCGGCCGCTACGGCTTCTTCCACACCTACGAGGCCTTCGCCCATGTGATCGCCTCGATGTTCAACCAGCACGCCAAGTGGCTGGAGAGCTGCATCCATCACGCCCCCTGGCGGGCGCCGATCGGTCCGTGGAACTGCCTGATCTCCAGCACGGTGTGGCGCCAGGATCACAACGGCTTCACGCACCAGGATCCCGGTTTCATCGACCTGGCCGGCAACAAGAGCGGCGATGTGGTGCGGGTGTACCTGCCGGCGGATGCCAACAGCCTGCTGGCGGTGGCCGAGGAGGCGCTCACCGAAACCAACGTCTGCAACATCATCGTCAGCGACAAGCAGAAGCATCTGCAGTACCTCAACCTGGATCAGGCCAGGGCCCATGTGGCCAAGGGCATCGGCCTGTGGAGCTGGGCCAGCAACGACGACGAAGGCACCGCCCTGGATGAGCCGGATGTGGTGATGGCCTGCGCCGGCGACATCCCCACCAAGGAGACCCTGGCGGCGGTGGAGATCCTGCGTCGGGAGATCCCCAGCCTGCGCATCCGCGTGCTGAATGTGGTGAAGCTGTTCGCCCTCACCACCCCCGAGGAGCATCCCCACGGCCTCAGCGATCGCGATTTCGATTCCCTGTTCACCACCAACCGGCCGGTGATCTTCAACTTCCACGGCTATCCGTGGCTGATTCATCGGCTCACCTATCGCCGCCACAACCACGCCAACATGCACGTCCGCGGCTACAAGGAAAAAGGCAACATCAACACGCCCCTGGAGCTGGCAATGAACAACCAGATCGATCGCTTCAATCTGGTGATCGATGTGATCGATCGCGTGCCCGGCCTCGGCTCCCGCGCCGCCCATGTCAAGGAGCGGATGAAGGAGGCGATTCTCGGCCACCGGGCCTATGCCCATGAGCACGGCATGGATGCACCGGCGATCACCGGCTGGCGCTGGAGCGTGGGGCAGAACTGATGAGCGCCACCCAACCGAGCCGCCTGCGCCTGCCCACCCCGGGCTGCTACGCCGACCCCGACCGCAGCGGCCTGAGCGCCGCCGACGTGTTCGACGGCATGACCGAGCACCTCTTCTTCACGCTCGGCAAGCTGGCACCCACCGCCAACCGCCATGACCTCTACATGGCGCTGAGCTATGCGGTGCGCGACCGGCTGATGACCCGCTACCTGGCGGGGATCGAGGCCCTGCGCAAGGCGCCGACGCGGGTGGTGTCCTATCTGTCGGCCGAGTTCCTGATCGGGCCGCAGCTGGGCAACAACCTGCTGATGCTCGGCATCCAGGACGAGGCCGCTGAAGCCCTGCGCGGCTTCGGCATCGAGAACATCAACGACATCCTCGACGTGGAGGAGGAGCCGGGGCTGGGCAACGGCGGCCTGGGTCGCCTGGCAGCCTGCTTCCTCGAATCGCTGGCCTCGCTGGAGATCCCGGCCACCGGCTACGGCATCCGCTACGAGTTCGGCATCTTCGATCAGCTGATCCGCGACGGCTGGCAGGTGGAGATCACCGACAAGTGGCTCAAGGGCGGCTGGCCCTGGGAGCTGCCCCAGCCCGATCAGGCCTGCTTCGTGGGCTTCGGCGGTCACACCGAGAGCTACCGCGACGAGCACGGCACCTACCGG
This sequence comes from Cyanobacteriota bacterium, assembly GCA_965657465.1. GTDB lineage: Bacteria > Cyanobacteriota > Cyanobacteriia > PCC-6307 > Cyanobiaceae > NIES-981. The sequence continues at coordinate 11,693 of CBFHOT010000040.1, forward strand.
GTGCGCTGGATCCCTGCCGAGCACGCCATCGGCATCCCCCACGACGTGCCGGTGCTGGGCTATCGGGTCAACACCTGCGACCGGCTGCGGCTGTGGCGGGCCGATGCCACCGAGAGCTTCGACTTCTACGCCTTCAACATCGGCGACTACTACGGCGCCGTGGAGGAGAAGGTGGGCAGCGAAACCCTCTCCAAGGTGCTCTATCCCAACGACGGCACCGATGAGGGGCGGCGCCTACGCCTGAAGCAGCAGCACTTCTTCGTGAGCTGCTCGCTGCAGGACATGATCCGCAGCCTCGATGCCCGCGGCATTCCGATCGAGGAGTTTCCCGAACACTGGGCGGTGCAGCTCAACGACACCCACCCGGCGATCGCGGTGGCCGAGCTGATGCGTCTGCTGCTCGACGACAAGCACCTCGACTGGGAGACCGCCTGGAGCATCACCACCCGCTCGGTGGCCTACACCAACCACACCCTGCTGCCGGAAGCCCTGGAGAAGTGGGGGCTCGATCTGTTCGGCTCCCTGCTGCCGCGGCACCTGGAGCTGATCTACGAGATCAACCGTCGCTTCCTGCAGCAGGTGCGGATCAAATACCCCGGCAATGAGGCGGTGCTGCGGCGCGTGTCGATCATCGATGAGGACGGCAGCAAGGCGGTGCGCATGGCCCACCTGGCCACCATCGCCTCCCACCACGTGAACGGCGTGGCCGCTCTGCACAGCGACCTGGTGAAGAGCGAACTCTTCCCCGATTTCGCCGAGCTCTGGCCACAGAAGTTCACCAACGTGACCAACGGCGTGACGCCGCGGCGCTGGGTGGCTCTGGCCAATCCCCGGCTGGCCGCGCTGCTCACCGAAGCGGTGGGCGAAGGCTGGGTGAAGGACATGGCGCAGCTGCGCCAGCTGGAGCGATTCACCGAGGATGACGCCTTCCTCGAGCGCTGGGGCAGCACCAAGCTAGCGGTCAAGAATCAGCTGAGCCATTACATCCATCGCCACACCGGCGTGATGGTGGATCCGGCCTCGATGTTCGATGTGCAGGTGAAGCGCATCCACGAATACAAGCGCCAGCACCTCAATGCCCTGCAGGTGGTGGCGCAGTATCTGCGCCTCAAGAATGGCCTGGATGCGGACATGGCACCGCGCACGGTGATCTTCGGCGGCAAGGCGGCGCCGGGCTATTACATGGCCAAGCTGATCATCCGTTTCATCAACGGCATCGCCGACACGATCAACGCCGACCCGGACATGGAGGGGCGGTTGCGCGTGATCTTCCTCGCCGACTACAACGTCAAGCTGGGCGAGCGGGTGTATCCGGCCTCCGATCTGTCAGAACAGATTTCCACCGCCGGCAAGGAGGCCTCCGGTACCGGCAACATGAAGTTCGCCATGAACGGGGCGCTGACGATCGGCACCCTCGACGGTGCCAACGTCGAGATCCGCGAGCAGGTGGGCGCCGAGAACTTCTTCCTGTTCGGCCGCACCGCCGAGGAGATCGCGGCGCTGCAGACGGAGGGCTACCGGCCCTGGGAGCACATCCATGAACAGCCGGAACTGGCGGAGGTGCTGCGCCTGGTGGAGCAGGGTCACTTCAGCAACGGCGACGGCGATCTGTTCCGGCCGCTGCTGCAGAACCTCACCGGCCGCGATCCCTTCTTCGTGCTCGCCGACTACCAGGACTACCGCCGCTGCCAGGCGGAGGTGAACCAGGCCTGGAGCGACCGGCGGCGCTGGAACCGCATGTCGCTGCTGAACACGGCCCGCAGCGGCTTCTTCTCCTCGGATCGCTCAATCCGCGAGTACGCCGAGCGGATCTGGCGGGCGGAGCCCTACCCGGTGACGATCAGCTGCGAGATGGACTGAGTGGACGCAGCAGAGGGGAGCCCCAGTCGCTGGCGGCTCCCCGCTGAGGGTGATCAAGCTGAAGGCGATCAACCTGAAGGGCAGTGACCTGCGGACCCGGGCTGGAGCTCAGCCGCGATCGGGCAGATCGGGGGTCTGGTGCAGCAGGCGGTTGAGGCGCAGACGATCGGCATTGAGCGGATCGGGGGCCAGCTCGCCGGCCACCTCGCGGAACTTCTGCTCTACCTCCTCCGGCACGCGCACATCGAAGATGCGCTCCATCAGCGCCTCAATCGAGAACAGGTGCGCATTGATGTTCTCCAGATCGGCCATGGCCTGCTGCAGCGCATCGCCTTCCGCCGGCTCAGCGCCGGCCTCGGCGGTGCGGCCACCGGCGCCGACGGCCGGCGCCGCGGGGCCTTCAGCGGCCTCGGGATGCTGCTTCTGCAGCTCCTCCATCACGCGACCGGCCAGGGTGCGGAAGGCCTGCAACGCCGCCCAGTTGAGCTCCTGCTGCTGGCGCAGCGTGGGATTCTCGCGAATCAATCGGTCGTGTTCCCGATAGAAACGCTGGCAATCAGGGCACTGGCAGGGCTCTTCGGGCACCGCGCTCCCTTGGGCTGTCAATCTCCATCATGACACCGGGGGCGCATCAGGCGCTGAGGCGATCGCCACCATCCGCCGCCGGCCCGTCCTCACCGCCCTCCAGGGTCCCATCGGCACAGCCTTCCGGACCCCACTCAGGATCCCCCTCGGCGGCGGGGATCGGGATCTCGATCGAGCTCACCACATTGATCACATCGCGCAGGCGCATCGAATCAGCGAACCAACCCATCGCCTGCTCGGTGTCGCCGCGGCGCTCGGCGTCATCAGCCTGATCCTCATGGGCTTCCGCCAGCAGCGCCAGCCAGCAGAGGCAGCGGGCCTGCACCACCGAGAGATCGAGCTCCTCGGGCTGACTGTCCACGATGCGCTGACTCTCCTGCTGCACCAGCAGGCGCAGCCGCAGGTCGTGAAGCTGAGTCATCGCGGCCGAAGCGACTGCCCCCACGCTAGCGGCGGTGGCCGGTCTGCCCAGGCCACCATCGGTAGCGTGCGATGCCGAAAAGGAAGGTCAGGCCGGCGAGAACGGAGCTGGCAGAAACGGGGCTGGCGGGACTCGAACCCACGACCTACGGTTTAGGAAACCGTCGCTCTATCCGGCTGAGCTACAGCCCCCTGCGGCGCTGCCGCCGGCTCATTATCCGCCACGGGCGATGATGGGCAGCGAAAGCAGGCGAGGTGATCGCGATCGGGGGTCGGCCGTCTTCGGAGGGCCGGCCGCCCGGTTGAGGAAAGTCCGGGCTCCCCAATGGCCAGGCTTGCTGGGTAACGCCCAGTGCGGGTGACCGTGAGGAGAGTGCCACAGAAACACACCGCCGATGGCCTGCTTGCAGGCACAGGCAAGGGTGCAAAGGTGCGGTAAGAGCGCACCAGCAGCATCGAGAGGTGCTGGCTCGGTAAACCCCGGCTGGGAGCAAGGCCCAGGGACAACGGTTGGCCATGACACCCGTCCCGACTCAAGCGCGCCGCTCGAGGCCGCCGGTAACGGCGGTCCCAGACAGATGATCACCCCCCGCTGCGGCTGCGGCCGCACGGGGAACAGAACCCGGCTTACGTCCTGCTTTCACCTCTTGTTCCCCGGCGTGTTTCCACGCGCCCGCGACCACGGATCCCCATGACGGATCAGCCGAGCCCGCCGCCAGCCCATCGGAACCAGCAGCTGGCCGCCTTCCTGCGCAGCCTCGACCTCGACCCGGGCGAGCGCGACCTGGCAGTGGTTGCCGAGGCGATCACCCACACTTCCGCCCGCCAGGGCCGCAACCACGAGCAACTGGAGTTCCTCGGCGATGCGGTGCTGCGCCTGGCGGCTGCTGAATACCTCGAACGGGAGCACGCAACGCTGAGTGTGGGGCGCCGCTCGGCGCTGCGGGCCCAGCTGGTGAGCGATCGCTGGCTGGCGGAGCTGGGCCAGCACTGCGGCATCGAGCGGGTGTGGCAGGTGGGGCCGATGGCCGCCGGCGACAAGGCGGGCCAGGCCACGGTGCGGGCCGAGCTGTGCGAAGCGCTGATCGGCGCCGTCTACCGGCTCTGGGGTGGTCCGCAGGGAGGGCTGGAGGCGGTGCAGCGCTGGCTGACGCCCCACTGGCGGCGCAGCAGCAGCGAGCTGCTGGCTGATCCCGAGCGCCATAACTGGAAATCAGCGCTGCAGGAGTGGAGCCAGGGCCGGGGGTTGGGCCGGCCGCACTACGACAGCCAGGAACAGCGGGCGGTGCACGGCGATCCGCGGCGGTTCCACTGCCGCGCCACATTGCCTGAGGCCCCGACACCCGACGCCGTGGGCGAGGGCTGGGGACCGTCGCGGCGGGAGGCGGAGCAGCAGGCCGCGCGGCAGCTGCTGCAGGCCCTCAGGCCTGCTCCAGGGTGCTGACGGGCATGGTCACCAGCTTGTCCCAGTTGCCGCCTTCGAACAGCACGGCGGCACGGTTGCCGCTGAGGCGTTGCACGAAGCCGCGGTAGCCGTTGTAAATCGAACGGGCATCCCGCACCACCACGGTGGAGCCGGGCAGGATCGGCAGGTCGGCCATGGGTCAAGGCTGGCGGGGATTCATTATCAGGGGACACAGGCCGGGGCCGGCGATGGCGGAGGGAGAGCAGCAGCGGCAGCCGCAGCAGAACGCAGCAGCAGCGGGGACAGCCGCACCGCAGGCAGCCGAGGAGCAGCCGGAGCTGCTGCTGGTGGGCCGGGTGGTGGCACCCCAGGGGCTCAAGGGGGAGCTGCGGGTGCTGCCGCTGAGCGACTTTCCCGAGCGCTTCACCCGCGCCGGCCGGCGTTGGCTGCGGCGCCCGGGCAGCCCGGCCCGCGTTGTGGAGCTGCGCGGCGGACGGGTGCTGCCGGGCAAGGAGCTGTTCGTGGTGCGGATCGAGGGGATCGACAGCCGCGACGCCGCCGAAGCGGCGGTGGGTGAGGAGCTGCTGGTGCTGGCCAGCGACCGCCCCAAGCTGGCCCGAGGCGAATTCCACCTGATGGATCTGGTGGGGTTGGAGGTGCGCGTGCTGCCGGACGCCACCGCCGCAGATGGGGCCGAGCCGGAGAGCACAGCCGGTGCCGCCGCTGTGGTGGGGCGGGTGCGGGATCTGCTGCACGCCGGCAACGACCTGCTGGAGGTGGAGCTGAGCGCTGAGCGGGGCGGCCGCACGATCCTGATCCCCTTCGTCAAGGCGATCGTGCCGGTGGTGAAGCTGCAGGAGGGCTGGGTGGGGATCACCCCACCGCCCGGCCTGCTGGACCTCTGAGCTCGCCACAGCGACCGACCTGACCTTGAATGGGGCAGTCCTGCCCCTTTGATGGCTGTGAGCACGCTGGTCCCGGTGATCCTCTGCGGCGGCACCGGCACCCGCCTCTGGCCGCTGTCGCGCGCCACCTACCCCAAGCAGTACTGGGCCCTGGCCGGCGACGCGGAGGACACCCTGCTGCAGCAGACCCAGCTGCGCCTGCAGGGCCTGCCGGGCCTGGCGCCGCCGCTGCTGATCTGCAACGAGGACCACCGCTTCATCGTGGCCGAGCAGATGC
>CBFHOT010000041.1:0-17056 GCA_965657465.1 Cyanobacteriota bacterium
TGCCGACGGCGTTGATGGCGTCATTCTGGTGAGCCCTGCTCCCCCTGTCGGTGCGCTGGCCTGCCCTGCCCCCGCTGCTCACCACCCTGCCCGGCAGCGGTCAGCGGCGCCGCTGCCTGCGCCTGCTGGCGCTTTCCGGCCTGGTGATGCTGCTGCGGCCCTGGCCGCCGCTGGTGCTGCTGCCCGGCTGGCTGGTGGGTGTGCTGCTGCTTTGGACCGCGGTGGAGCTGGTGCTGGTGCTCTGGCGGCCCCGCCGCTGGCGATGAGGCGGCTGCTGGGGGACTCCGCTGTGATGCCCCTGCTGCCTGGCTGCCCTGCTGCTCCGATCGCCGCTGCCCGCTGGCTGGTGGCTCCGGATTCGCCGCGTAGCCTGGGCTCACTGTGGACCCCTTCATGCCCGCCGCCTTCCCCCACCCGGTCGGTCTGCCCCTGGGTGAGGCGGTGGCCGGTTTCGGCACCGACGGCATCCGCGGCCATGTCGGCAGCCAGCTGACCCCCGCCCTGGCCCTGCAGGTGGGCTACTGGTGCGGCGTGGTGCTCCCCGCCGAGGGGCCGGTGCTGATCGGCATGGACAGCCGTTGCAGCGGGCCGATGCTGCAGGCGGCCCTCACCGCCGGCCTCACCGCCGCCGGCCGCGAGGTCTGGCAGCTGGGGGTCTGCCCCACCCCGGCGGTGCCGGGTGCGATCCGCCGTCTGGGAGCGGCCGGCGGCCTGATGGTCTCCGCCAGCCACAACCCCCCCGAGGACAACGGCATCAAGGTGTTCGGCCACTCCGGCGCCAAGCTGGCCCCGGAGCAGCAGCAGCTGATCGAAGCCGGCCTGGCGGGCCGCGAGCCGGCGCCGGCGCTGCAGGGCAGCGGCAGGGCCTGGGATCGCGCCGATCTGCTCAGCCACTACCGCGACAGCCTGCTGGCCAGCGTTGAGGGTCGCCGCCTCGACGGTTGCTCGGTGGTGCTCGATCTCTGCCATGGCTCGGCGACCGCCTGCGGCGAGGCGGTGTTCCGGGCCCTGGGCGCCCAGGTGCAGGTGCTGCACGGTGAGCCCGATGGCCGCCGCATCAATGTCGGTTGCGGCAGCACGCATCTCGAGCCGCTGCGTCAGGCCGTGCTCGCCTCCGGTGCCGCCATGGGTTTCGCCTTCGACGGCGATGCCGACCGGATGCTGGCGGTGGATGGCCGCGGCCGCATCGTCGATGGCGACCAGATCCTCTATCTCTGGGGTTCGGCGCTGCTGGAGCGGCAGGCGCTGCCCGAGGGCCGCATCGTCGCCACGGTGATGTCCAACCTCGGCTTTGAGAGGGCCTGGCAGGCCCGCGGCGGCCTGCTGGAGCGCACCGCCGTCGGTGATCAGTACGTGCACCGGGCGATGGAGGAGCTCGGCGCGGCCCTGGGCGGTGAGCAATCGGGCCACATCCTCTCGGCCGAGCACGGCATGAGCGGCGACGGCCTGCTCACGGCCCTGCAGGTGGCCACCCTGCTCCATGCCGAGGGCCGCAGCCTGGCGGACTGGCTCGATGGCAGCTTTTCCCCCTATCCCCAGACCCTGGTGAACGTGCGGGTGATGGATCGCCAGCGGCGCCAGCAGTGGCAGGACTGCGAACCGTTGCGCCGCGCCGTGGAGCAGGCCGAAGCCCAGATGCAGGGCCGGGGCCGGGTGCTGGTGCGTGCCAGCGGCACCGAACCCTTGCTGCGGGTGATGGTGGAAGCCGCCGATGACGAGCTGGTCCAGCACTGGGCCCGGCAGCTGGCCAGCGCCGCCGAGGCGCACCTCAACGCCGCCTGAGCTCGCTGGCCATCTGCAGGGCGCCGCTGCAGGCATCCCCCTGGGGTGAATGCATCTGCGCTCCCGGCAGCCGGTTCGCCAGGGCGGTCTCAAAGGCGCTGCGGAAGTGGTGCAGGTGACGCACCGCGCCGCCCACGGCGGCCACCGCCGGTTGCGGCAGCTGCAGCGCCGCCGCCACGCCTGCCACCAGCTCCGCCAGGCCGCTGGCCGAGCGCTCCAGGATGACCTGGGCCTGGTGATCGCCGGCCGCCGCCAGGGCCTCCACCTGCGGCGCCAGGGCGGCGAATCCGGCGGCGCCGAAGTCTGGCTGCACCACCCGCGCCTTGAGCTCCTGGGCGCTGCCCACGCCGAGGGCGTCCCACAGCGCCGTCTGCAGCTCGGTGCGGGCCATGCGGCCATCGGCCATCGCCACGCTCAGCATCAGGCCGTCGCGGCCGATATCCATCGCGGAACCTGCGCCATCCAGCAGCCAGCCCCAGCCGCCGCAGCGGTGCTCGCGGCCGCGGCCATCGCGGCCCACGGCGATGCAGCCGGTGCCGCTGATCACCAGGATGCCGGCACCGCTGGCGAAGGCGCCCCGCAGGGCAGCACGCTCATCGCCGCTCACCTGCAGCCGCTCGGGTGGCAGCCCCAGGGCGGCGGCTGCCAGCGCCAGGCCCTGCTGCTGCACCGGGCTGTCCACCTCGATGCCGCTGGCGCCGACGCCGGCGGCCGCCAGCGGCAGGCCAGCCGGATTGGCCGCGGCCAGGCTCTGCTGCAGAGCCATCTGGAAACGGGCCGGACCCTCGGCCGCCGCCAGGTGGCACACCCCCGGTCCCTGGCCTTCACCGATCGGCTCGAGGCGGCCATCGGGCCAGTGCCAGGCCAGCCGACAGGTGGTGTGGGTCTGGCCGGCGTCGAAGCCGGCGAGCAGCGCGGCTCCGGTGGCCTCTCCCCCGTGCGGGCTCACCTCAGCCGTCATCGCTGCTCTGCTCCGCGGCCTGCCGCCGGCTGCCGGCCACCAGGGCCGCCAGGCAGAACCAGCCGCTCAGCTGCACCTCCGGCCGGAAGAAGATCGTGTCGGTCAGGCCCTGCACCGTCAGACCGGCGATCACCGCCAGGGAGGCCAGCGCCGGCAGGGCGAAGACGCCGCCGCCGCCCCAGAGCCGCAGGCCCTGGCGCACGCTGGCCAGCACCAGGCCCAGGCCCGCCAGCAGCCCCGGGATGCCGGCTTCCACCAGCAGCTCCAGCGGGATCGAGTAGGCGCTCAGGGCATTGAACTTGGGCTGCTGGTAGAGGGGATAGATCAGGTTGAAGGCATCGTTGCCGGGGCCGATGCCCAGCCAGGGCCGGGCCTGGATCATCTCCAGCGCCGCCATCCAGACGTTGATGCGGAAGTTGTTGGAGCTGTCGCCCCGGCCGGCCACCAGACTCAGCACCCGCACCCGCAGGGGCTCCACCTGCGTCACCAGCACCGCCAGCAGGGCGGCGCCCCCCAGCAGCAGCAGCAGCGGCAGCAGGCGCCGCCACAGCGGCGGCCAGCGCCGCGTCGCCCGGCCCGCCAGCAACAGGCCCACCACCGCCACCTCAGCCACCAGCCCCATCCAGGCGCCGCGGCTGTAGGTGAGCACCAGCGCCACCAGCCCCAGCAGCAGCGCCGCCAGGGCGAACAGACGCCGCAGCGGCTGCCGCCAGCGGGCCAGGCCCACCAGGGCCAGCGGCAGCACCGGCAGCAGGTCACCCGCCAGCAGGTTGGGGTTGTCGAGGGTGCTGTAGATGCGCACCGTGCCGCTGGCCACGGAATTCGGGTCAGCCCAGCGCGCCAGCTCGCTGGTGTCGCCGTAGAGCTGGCGGATGCCGATCACGCTGGTCAGCAGGGAGCCGCCCAGCAGGGCAGCGGTGATGCGGTCCCACCAGCGTGGCGCGCTGCTCAGCAGCTCCTGCATCAGGGCGAACACCCCCAGGTAGCTGGCGAGTTTCAGCAGCCCCTTGGCCGCGGCGCTCGGCACCGGCGAGAAGCCCGTGGCCACCAGCGCCACCGCCAGGATCGCCAGCACCCAGGCGTTCAGCCCCGCCAGGCCGCCGGCCGGGCGCCGCAGGCAGAGCAGCAGCCAGAGCAGGCCGCTGGCCAGCACCAGCAGGCTGAGGCCGCTGCGGGTGAGCACCGGCAGGCCGGCCATCAGGGCGCAGAGCACCAGGCCCGCCAGCAGCTCCAGCCGCCGGCCCAGGGGGCCCTGGCTCTGCTGGCGGAGCAGGCCCTGCCAGCGCAGCAGCAGGGGGGGGGCTGGGGCGGCTGCTGTGCTGGCGCTGGTGGCTGGGGCTGTGGCTCGGGAATCCCCCACGGGCGATGCAGCTGGCGTCAGGCCGGATTATCGGCCGCTTCCGCCGCCGCTTCGAGCTCCGCCAGGGCCGGCGCGGGTTGATCGTTGCGCGCGTAGAGCACCCGGTACACCGGCAGCCCCTGGCCGAGCACGTAGGTCTCCCGTTCGGTCGGCACCGGCAGCGGGTTGTCCAGCCGCCAGGGCCGGGCGTCGCCGGCCGGCCGCGCGAAGCAGCCGCTCGCTTCCACCAGCGCCACCATCGGCTCGATCACCGCCGGCACATCGCTCTGGATGAACAGCTCCCGGCCCGGGCTGAGGGCGCCGGCCAGGGCCACCAGCAGGGCCGGCTGCAGCACCCGCCGCTTGTGGTGCTTCTTCTTGAACCAGGGGTCGGGGAACTGGATCGACACCCGCTCCAGCTGCCCCGCCGGCAGGGCCGCCAGCCACTGCTCCAGGCTCACGTTGGCGTTGCAGAACAGGTAGTGCAGATGGCCGAGCTCCAGGGCGCGGCGATCGGCCTCGGCGGCCTCCACCAGGGCCCGCCGGATCTCCACCCCCAGGTAGTTGCGCTGGGGTTCCGCCTGGGCCAGCGCCAGCAGAAAGCGGCCGCGGGCGCAGCCGATGTCCAGATGGAGCGGTCGCTGCGGCTCGCTGAACAGCTCCTCCGGCGCCGGCAGCGGGCGCGGCTGCTGGTAGAAGCGGCTGAGGGGATTGACGTGCTGACGCACCATCAGGCGGGGTTGGCGTTGGTGGAGGCGGGATCAGGGGCCCTGGGCGGCTGCGGTTCCTCGCCGCGCGGCACCAGGAAGGCCCAGCTGGCGGTGTAGCCGTGCAGATGGGTGCTGCCGGCCACCGGACCCACCTCACCGTTGCAGAAGGCGCCGGCCACCGGCAGTGCACCGAAGAGGTCGCGGCAGAGCCCCACATCGCCATCGGCATGGCCGTAGAGCCCGCGGCCGCGGCCCATGCAGGCGAACAGCAGCGCCGCCAGGGGCTGGGGCTGGCGCAACCGCTGACGCGCCAGCAGCTGGCTGAGCTCCTGGCGCGAGGCCTGGCCGTCGCGCAGATGGAACTGCACCTGCTGGCCCACCCGCAGCCGCTCGGCCACGGCCACGGCACCGTTGCGGGGATCGACCCCCACCAGGTTGCGCACCAGGAAGGCCGGGTCCTCCGCCTCGGCGGCGGGGTCGAGGCTGAAGCTGCTGCGTCCCACCCCGAGGAAGAGCGCGTGCTTCACCAGCTCCCGCTCCGCCGGCGTCAGGCCGGTGAGGATCCCCTGCAGCGCAGCCACCGGCGTCTGGCGCTCGCTGCCCTCGCTCACCTCCAGCACCACGTTGCGCTGGGCCCGCTCGATCGCGAACACCGGTCCGATCGGCCGGCAGCCCTGGGCCACCACCGGATCGAAGCCCCAGGCGCCGCTGATCAGACAGCCCACCGCTCCGCCGCGCACCTGCGTGCCGAACAGCAGGGAGTCGTGGGGGGCGCTGTGGGGGCTGGCGATGCCGCCCAGCTTGGTGGCCGCCGGGCAGGCGAAGTCGAGGCCGCCGATCAGGTCGTTGACGCCGCTGAAGCCCGGATCGAGCAGCAGCAGCATGCTGTGGGCATCGCTCGGTGGCGGCTGCGGGCCATCCGCCAGCAGCGCCAGCCAGGGGTCGGCCGGGCCGTCGAGATCCGGCAGCGCCTGGGGGTCGATCGCGAAGGGATGCAGTCGCGCCCCCGGCAGCCGCAGCAGCATCACGCTCAGGGCGGGCTCCCGCTCCACCTCCCGCGCCGGGCCGCCGGCGTCGGTGCCCACGACCCCGCCGCCCAGGCAACCCAGCCAGTGCTCCGCCTGCAGGCGGCGCTGCAGCAGCGGCAGCACCCGCGGCAGGTCGCTGGCGAAGCAGCTCGAGACAAACACCAGTGCCAGCTGGGCGCCGCGGCTGTCCCCGAGCTGCTCAGCGACGCTGGCCACGGCCGCCTCCAGCGACACCTCGGTGCTCAGGGCGGAGCGGCACCAGGCCTGATCTGCCCCGGAGCGCTCAGCGGCGTTGCGGTTGCGGCCGCCGCTGCGGGCCGAGGTGCCGGCGTCAGGGGAGCCGTCAGCAGTGGCCGGGGCGCCGGCGCGCAGCGGCAACCGGTCGGCCAGCCAGGAGGGCAGGGGAAAAGCGCACATCGCCGGACCCTATCGCCCGCTGGGGGGTGCGGATAATGGCGTCTTCCCGTACCCCTGCCGTGCCGGACCCGCTCTACCGCTCCCTGGTTTGGCTCGATCTGCGGGTCGCCGTGCTGGTGAGCGTCGGTGTGCCGCTGGTGTTGCTGGTGTGGGCCGCCCTGCGCCGCGAGGGCGCGCTGCTGCGGCTGCTCGGCATCTACTGGAAGATCGCCAGCCTGCTGCTGATCACCAACCTGCTGCTCAGCGACAGCCGACCCCTCGGCTTCGTGCTGGCGCTGCTGGCCCAGCTGCTGGTGGTGGTCAGCGTCTGGTTCTGGGTGGATCTCAACGAGGAGCTGGCCGACCTGCCGCCCTGGCGGCCCCTGCCGCTCACGCTGCGCATCTGGCGCTGGAGCCTGAGCTTCTGGGGGGTGCTGGGGGCGATCTTCAGCGGCACCGCCCTGGCCTGCCTCGATCCGGCGCGGCTGGCCGGTCCCCGCTGCGCCGTCTGGCTGCAGGCGCCGTTGGAGCTGCAGGGCCACATCGAAGCGGTGTTCGCCTTCGTCTTTGGAGGCCGCTGGACTCCCGCCGTGGCGGCCTTCGTCGGTTACGTGGCCCTGGTGGCTTATGTGGTGGGCCTGCTGCAGTGGCTGCTGGTGCGCCTGCCCAAGAACGGCCGGGTGGCCGGCGGTTTCTGATCCCTCCCTCGGCCGTTGCCGCTTCCCCCATGTCCCTGAGCGTCGCCGCCCAGCTGCAGGCCCTGGAGGCGATCAGCCGCCAGCGGCCCGATCGGGTGCTGCGGTTGATCGGTGAGCTGCCCGATGGAGCGGGCGGCTGGGAATCCTTTGAGCTGCTGATCTTCCGCGGCTTCTCCAGCAGCGTCAGTCATCCCACCGGCTTCGATCCCGATCAGCCGCTGCTGCCGCCGGAGGCGCGCCTGGAGAGCGCTGAGCTGCTGGCGGGGCCCCTCAACCCCGCCGCGGAGCAGCGCCTGGCGGGGCCGCTGCCGGTGGCGGCCTGCCTCGATCCCGCCACCTGGCTCTGATCGGCTCAGCTGAGCACCGCCACGCAGCGGCCGCAGAGGGTCGGGTGGGCGGCGTGCTGGCCGATGTCGCCTTCGTAGTGCCAGCAGCGCTCGCATTTCTGGCCCGCCGCCCGCGCCACGCGCACCGTCACCCCGGCCTCGCTGGCTTCGGCCAGCACCGCCGCCGGCGCCTCGCCGCCCTGCTGCACGGCTGACACCAGCAACCAGTCGGTGAGGTTGTCGACGCTGGGGTGGGGTGTGGTGGCCAGCCAGTCGAGGGCCTGCCGCAGCGCTGCGGTCTCGTCGTTGCCGGCCTCGATGCTGATCTGCACCTGGGCTTCCAGGGAGGCGCCGATGCCTTCGCCGCCGCCCTGCTTGCGGCAGCTCTCCAGCTGGCGGTTCACCAGGGCGCGCAGCTCAAGGATGCGCTGCATCGGTGCCTCCAGCTCGGCGCGGCGCCATTCGGCGGCCGCCGTGGGCCAACCCCGCTCGAACACTGAGGTTTCGGCCACCGCGTAGGGCAGGTTCTGCCAGATGTCCTCGGCCATGTGGCAGAGCACCGGGGCGATCAGGCCGGCCAGGCGCTCCACCACCAGGGACAGCACCGTCTGGCAGCTGCGGCGGCGGAAGTCCGCGGCACCGCTCACATAGAGCCGGTCCTTGGCGATGTCGAGGTACACATTGGAGAGATCCACCACGCAGAAGTTCTGCAGCGCCTGGAAGAAGCGGTAGAACTCGAAGCGCTCGAAATCGCCCGTCACGCTGTCGATCAGGGCGGCGGTGCGCTGCAGCATCCACTGATCGAGCAGCGGCAGCTCGGCGTAGTGCACGGCATCGCGGGCGGGATCGAAGTCGTGCAGGTTGCCCAGCAGGTAGCGGGCGGTGTTGCGCACCTTGCGGTACACATCCGCCAGCTGCTTCACGATCCCCGGGCCCAGGGGCACATCGGCGGAGTAGTCCACCGAACTCACCCAGAGGCGCAGCACATCGGCGCCATAGGCCGGTTCCTGCTTCTCGTTCTTGCCGCCCTCCACCAGCACCGCGGGATCCACCACGTTGCCCAGCGATTTGCTCATCTTGCGGCCCTTCTCATCGAGGGTGAAGCCGTGGGTGAGCACCCGCTTGTAGGGGGCGTGGCCGTTGACGGCCACCGAGGTGAGCAGGCTGCTCTGGAACCAGCCGCGGTGCTGATCGCTGCCTTCCAGATACAGATCAGCGGGGTAGTGCAGTTCGGGGGCGCGGCTCTCGCCGCCCGCAATGCCGCCCAGTACGCCGGCCCAGGAGGAGCCGGAATCAAACCACACGTCCATCGTGTCGGTGCCCTTGCGCCATTGCGCTGCCTCGGCGGCATAGGGCTCGGGCAGCAGGCCGGCTTCCTCGCGCTCCCACCACACATCGGCGCCGTGCTCGGCGATCAGGGCCTGGATGTGCGAGAGCGTGGCTTCGTTGAGCAGCACCTCACCGGTTTCACGGTGATAGAACACCGGAATCGGCACACCCCAGGTGCGCTGGCGGCTGATGCACCAGTCGCCCCGTTCGCTCACCATCGCCTCGATGCGGTTGCGGCCGCTGGCCGGCAGCCACTCCACCTGGGCGATCGCCTCCAGGGCCGCGGCGCGGAAGCCCTCCACCGAGGCGAACCACTGTTCGGTCGCGCGGAAGATCGTCGGTTTCTTGGTGCGCCAGTCGTAGGGGTAGCGGTGCTCGTAGCGCTCCTGCTTGAGCAGCAGGCCGGTGCCCTCCAGCGCCTCGATGATCGTGGGGTTCGCGTCCTTGAGCACGTTGGTGCCGGCGAAGGGGCCGGCCTCGGCGGTGAGGTTGCCGGCTTCATCCACCGGGCAGAGCACCGGCAGGCCGTACTTCTTGCCGGTATTGAAGTCGTCCACACCGTGGCCGGGGGCGGTGTGCACCAGGCCGGTGCCGGCTTCGGTGGTGATGTAGTCGCCGCCGATCACCACCGCGCTGCGGCGCTCCAGCAGCGGGTGGCGGTACACCAGCCCCTCCAGATCGGCGCCCTTCACCGTGAGCAGCGGGCTGAGCTCCAGGCCCAGGCTGGCCTCCAGGCCCTCGCGCAGCTCCGCGGCCACCACCAGATGGCTGGCGGCCGGGGCGGCGTTCTCGCCCCGGGGGCTGGCGGCGCAGATGGCGTACTCGAGCCGCTCGTTTACCGACACCGCCAGGTTGGCCGGCAGGGTCCAGGGGGTGGTGGTCCAGATCGCCACCGCCAGACCGCCGGGCGCGGTGGCGGCTTCACCGCTCAGGCCGGCCGCGCTCAGCTGGGTCGCCAGGGCCTCCGGCAGCTCCAGCGCCGGGAAGGCCACGTAGATGCTGGGGGAGGTGTGCCCATCGGGATACTCCAGCTCGGCTTCGGCCAGGGCGGTGCGGGAGCTGGGGCTCCAGTGCACCGGCTTCAGGCCCCGGTAGATGTGGCCGGCCAGCACCATGGCGCCGAACACGCCGATCTGCGCGGCCTCGTAGCTCTTCTGCAGGGTGAGGTAGGGCTGATCCCAGTCGGCCCAGATGCCCCAGCGCTGGAAGCCGGCCTTCTGGCCCTCCACCTGCTCGAGGGCATAGGCGTGGGCCTTCTGGCGCAGGCTTACCGGCGTCAGCTCGGCCCGTTCGCTGCCCTTGAGGCCCTGCAGCACCTTCAGCTCGATCGGCAGACCGTGGCAGTCCCAGCCGGGGATGAAGCGCGCCCGCTTGCCCTGCAGCAGGGCCGTTTTGTTGATGATGTCCTTGAGGATCTTGTTGAGGGCGTGGCCCACATGCAGGGCGCCGTTGGCATACGGCGGGCCGTCGTGCAGCGTGAAGGTCTCGCCGGGGTTCTCCTGGCTGAGGCGCTCGTAGAGCCGTTGCTCAGCCCAGAAGGCCTGGATCTCCGGCTCGCGCACCTTGGCGTTGGCGCGCATGCCGAAACCGGTCTCCAGCAGGTTGAGGGTGTCCTTGTAGGACACAGACTCAGACGCGGGGCTGGCGGTCACGGCGCTGGCAGCAGCAAGGGGGGATTATCCCGCCTCGCTCGGCGGGCTGCCGGTTGGAGGCTCACCGAGCGGCTCGGCGCCGGCGGCCTCCAGCAGGGTGTCGATCTCCTCAAAGCTGCTCACCACCACAGGCACGGTTTCGCTGCCTTGGGCGGCCTTCTGCTCGTCTGCTGGCGCGTCAGGGTTGCCTGGGGCGGCGTCGCTGCTCGCCAGGGCGCTGCTGGGCTCGGTGGGCTCGGCTTTAGTGGCGCTGACGATCAAGGTCTCGGCTGTTCCGTCCGTCGGCTCCTGGATCGCTGCGGCCTCCGCCTCGGCGGCCGTTGCTGCCGCCATCGAGGGGGCGGGATGCAGCGCTTGCTCAGCCGTTGACTCGGCTTGGGCCTGCTCCTCCGCTGCAGCGAGCGTGTCTGCCGTGGCGGCAGGGCTGCTGGCGGGGTCGGTGGTGTCGTGGTCGGGCCGCACCCAGCGCTTGCCGCCGCTGCGGGGCTGCCGCCGCTGCTGCAGCCAGCCGCTCACGCTGCCGCTCAGCTCCAGCAGGATCGCCAGCAGCTTTGCCGCCGCCGCCGCCAGCTGCTCGAGGGCGGTGCTCCAGCGCTCGCCCGAGGCCAGGCGCTGCACCTCCTCGGGTGTCAGCTGGCGCCAGCGGGCCTGGGCCACCTCCCCGCCCAGCCGGCCGATCAGCAGGCCGCCGCAGAGCACGCCCAGCATCGGCGCCCCGGTGAGCCGTTCGGCGCTGGTCACCAGCACCAGGCCGAGCAGCAGCACCACAGCCCCCCACACCGTGTCGCGGGGCCGGCTCAGCTCGGGCAGCAGCAGCGGCAGTAGCAGCACCACCAGGCCCAGCAGCAGGGCGAGGGTGCCACCAAGGGTCGCCAGCATGGGATCAGGCGGATGGCTCCCATTCTGGTCTGATGCCTAAAGTCGGGCCCGCGCCCACCTGGCGGAATTGGTAGACGCGCTGGGTTTAGGTTCCAGTGGCTTCGGTCGTGGGGGTTCAAGTCCCCCGGTGGGCATCGCAACAGCGCAACCGAGGCGCTGGATCGGCGTGGTGGGGCCGGCGGTTGATCGCGTGGCAGCTGTCTGACGGGCCCTGCCGCTCCCGCTGCGTCGGCGCCATTTCCTACGTTTGCTGACAAGCCCCTCCCATCCGGCCAGCTCCGCCTTCATGACCCAGGCCACGCTTGCCCCGCTGCCGCGGGTGGTCTCCGACCCGCTGCCGCGCTCGGTCCCCAAGCAGTTTCTTGATCCGCCGCCCCCCTGGAACCCCACGGTGGGGCTGTTCCTGGCGGGCTACGGCCTGGCGGCCCTCACCATCTGGGGCTGGTTCGTGGGGCAGTGGCCGCTGCCGCTGCTGCTGATCACCGGCTTTCTGGCCCTGCACCTCGAGGGCACGGTGATCCACGACGCCTGCCACAACGCCGCCCATCCCAACCGCTTCTGCAATGCGGCGATGGGCCATGGCGCCGCCTTGCTGCTGGGCTTCAGCTTCCCCGTGTTCACCCGGGTGCATCTGCAGCACCACGCCCATGTGAACGACCCGAAGCACGATCCCGATCACATCGTCAGCACCTTCGGGCCGCTGTGGCTGATTGCGCCGCGCTTCTTTTATCACGAGGTTTTCTTCTTCCAGCGTCGCCTCTGGCGCGGCCATGAGCTGCTGGAGTGGGGCATCGCTCGCGGCATCTTTGTGGCGATCGTGGTCGCTGCCGCCAAATACGGTTTCCTGCCCTTCATCTTCAACTGCTGGTTCGCACCGGCGCTGATGGTGGGCGTCACCCTGGGCCTGTTCTTCGACTACCTGCCGCACCGCCCCTTTCAGGCCCGCAACCGCTGGCACAACGCCCGCATCTATCCCGGCAGGCTGATGAACTGGCTGATCATGGGCCAGAACTACCACCTGATTCACCACCTCTGGCCGTCGATTCCCTGGTTCGAATACCGGCCGGCTTATCACGCCACGCGGCATCTGCTCGATGCCAAGGGTTCGCCGCAACGCCTGGGGTTGTTTGAAACCCGTAGCGACGGATTCAACTTCCTCTACGACATCCTGCTGGGGGTGCGCAGCCATCGGCGCCGCCGCAGCAAGCTGCGGCCGCTGGCGGCGCTGATGCCCACCCGCCACGCCCGGCGGCGGGTGCTGGAGCTGCTGCACCGCACCGCCGTCTCGCCCCTGCGCTGAGCGGCGGCTCCGGCGGCGGGCAGTGTCGGCTGCGCTGGTCAGCCGGCGTCGCCGAGGATGCGGGGCACGCGGAAGAAGTCACCCTCGCGCTGCGGCGCCAGGTTGAGCAGCTCCTCGCGCACGGGGGTGGCCTCCACCCGGTCTTCGCGGGTGGCGTTCACCACCTCCACGGCCCGGGTGGTGGGGGGCACGCCTTCGGTGTCCACCGCCTCCAGATGGGCCACATACTCGAGGATGCGCTCCAGCTGGTCGGTGTAGGTGGCGATCGTTTCCTCGGGCAGGTCGAGGCGGGCCAGGGCGGCCACCTTGCGCACGTCGTCAGCGCTGATCTTGCTCATCCGGCTCTCACGGCTGGCGCGACGCTAGCGCCCGGCGATCAGGGCTCCGCCGCCAGAAATGCCTGCAGATCGGCCGTCAGGGCGGTGGCCGCCAGCTCCAGGAAGCTGGCGCCGTGCTCCGGCTGGGCCAGGTAGGGATCGGAGCCCATGCGGCCATCGGGATGGCGGCGGCGGAAGTCGTCCGGGCCGTGGATCGGCCCCGCGGGGGCGGCCTCAGACAGGGGCCGCTGCTTGGCGCTCAGGCTCGGTTCGAGATGCAGGGTGAGGGCGATCTCGCTGGGGGTGGCGTGGTGGCCTTCGCGATCGCCGTAGAGCTCGCGGGCCTTCTGCCCCACCTCGGGCGCCATGAACCAGTTGGCGAGCTTGCAGCGCAGCCGGCTGGCGTTGGCCAGGCCGCGGCTGGCGGCGGTGGCGTAGGCCTGGGCGAAGGCCGCCTTGGCGGTGGCGATGTTGCCGCCATGGCCGTTGATCACATAGATGCGCTCGAAGCCGTGGCGCGCCAGCGACAGCACCACGTCGTGCAGCACCGCCATCAGCGTGCTCGGCTGCAGGCTCACGGTGCCGGCGAAGCCGAGGTGGTGTTCGGCCATGCCGAAGGCCTGGGCGGGGGTCACCAGCACGCCGCTGCGGCGGCCCACCTCCAGGGCCACGGCTTCGGCGGTGAGGGCATCGGTGCCGATGGCGCCGGTGGGGCCGTGCTGCTCGGTGGAGCCCAGCGGCACGATCACCCCCTTGCACTGCTGCAGGTAGGCCTCCACCTCCGGCCAGCTGCGCAGCTGCAGCCGGATCTGCTCAACGCTCTGGGGGGCAGGGCTGATGGCCATGGCGGCAGGCGGGTGAAGGAGCTTTCCCGCGAAGGTAGAGGCGCTGGCCCCGGTGCGGTGCCGCGCGCTCCCGGCCAACCGGGCTGAAGCGATCACCCTGAACAGCCGCGAACCCCTGGGCCCTGCCTAGGATCGGGCAGCGAGCGGAGCCCTGGGGTCCATGCTGCATCGCAAGCTCTACCAGTTCTGCGCCGAGCAGCGGCCGGTGTGGGTGTTTCTGCGCGATCAGCAGCGCTGGATCGAGGAGGCGCTGGTGGTGGAGATCGAGGGCGATCTGGTCACCCTCCGCTACGACGCCGAGGACGACGACGAAAACCACAGCTGGGAGGAGAGCGTGCGGCTCGACTCGATCGGCGCCGTCAGCACGCGCCTCTCCTATGTGTGCCGCAGCACCGAGGCCGAAGACATCGAGGTGACGGGCGACTGCCCGGAATCCGAGCAGCTGCCCAGCCAGGGCTGAGATCCCGCTCAGTGGGCGGTGCCGTTGCCGTCGTAGTCGTCGGTGTCGT
This sequence comes from Cyanobacteriota bacterium, assembly GCA_965657465.1. Lineage (GTDB taxonomy): Bacteria > Cyanobacteriota > Cyanobacteriia > PCC-6307 > Cyanobiaceae > NIES-981. The sequence continues at coordinate 14,072 of CBFHOT010000041.1, forward strand.
AGTAGCCGCCCTTGGTGCCGAAGAACAGGGTGACGAGCACGAACAGGCCGCTGCCGAACAGCAGCACGGTGGCGAGGGTGAAGCCGGAGCTGTGGTCCATGGGAGGTGTTGCTCTGCTGAGCCCAGTCTGCTGGAGCTGCCAGGAAGTGGCGTTGATTTGTGGTCGGCTGTGATTCAGGTCTGGCAGCGCCTGGCCTCAGTGGCTCCTCATCAACATCAGTGGCTCCTCAACATCAGTGGCTGCTCAGCATCCGTGCCAGATAGCCGTGGTTGCGTAGCTCCTCCCAGGTTCCTGATTCAGCTGGCTTCGTTTTGTTCATCACCACGATCTGGTCGGCCTGCTGAATCGTGGCCAGGCGGTGTGCGATCGAGATCCTGGTGATGCCCAGTTCGTTGATCGTGCGTGTGATCGCCTGCTGTGAAGTGTTGTCGAGTGCGCTGGTGGCTTCATCCATGATCAACACTTTGGGCTGGGTGATCAAGGCACGGGCGATGGCGATCCGTTGCACCTGGCCTCCGGATACATTGCCGCCCGAGTCGCTGAGCAGCGTCTCAAGCTGCATCGGCATGGCGCGCACTTCCGCAGCTACGGCTGCCTGTTCGAGCGCTTCCCACACCTCGTCTTCACTGCGTTGAACGCCACCGCAGATCACGTCGTAGATTGAGCCTGCGTTGAGGCGGGCGGTTTGCATCACGACGCCGAGTTGGCGGCGGTAAGCGCGGATCGAGAGTTGCGAGAGGGGAATGCCATCCACGAGCAGCTCACCACCCATGGGTGATACAAAGCCGAGCAGCATGCGTACCAGCGTGGTTTTGCCGCAGCCGCTGGGGCCGGTGATGGCGGTGTGCTGGCCAGCTGGAATGGTGAAGGTGAGCCCCTGAAACAAGGGTTCAGAACTTCCGGGAAACTCGTAAACCACCCCCCGCAGGCTGAATTCACCACGTAATTGGTGGCGGATGGCATCGGGCTGGTAGCCACTTTCAACCTCCGCATACATCACCGGTTCCGCGCGCTGCCAGAGCACTGCGGCGCGGCCGGCCGTATTGGCGATCAGATTCACGGCGTTGGTGACGGATCCATTGAAGCTGCTGAACGCGGCATTAAACGAGATGAAGGCAACAATAATCTGATTCAGCTCAAGCGTGCTCTCGCTGTTTAACAGGCGATAGGCGACAACTGCAAAAAGAAACAGGCTGGCTAGTGGTGTCACTAGCGTCCCGTATTGCTCGATCGCATCGCTGTAGACATTCGAGCGCAACTGGAGTAGGGCATAGCGGTTCACCTCACGCAGCCAGCGCAGCAGCACAAAGGGTTCCGCTCCTGCGCTGCGGATTTGGGGCATGCCCATCACCGACTGCAGCGAAAAATTAGTGATCTCCGCTCCGCTTTCGAGCAGCGGTGTTTGCAGTTGAATGGATCGCCAGGTGATCCATAGCAGGCAGAGCACGGCCACCAGTGAGAAGGCGCTGGCCCACAGAGCCAGCTGGCTGTCGTAAGTGAACATCAGCACGAAATAGCTGATGGCAAATAAGCTGGAAAGCAAGGTGGAGAGAACGCCACTGCCAATCAGCTGTCGCAGTTGGCTGATCGAGCTCACGCGTGATGCCAGATCACCGGTTGTGTACTTGCTAATGAAGCTCATCGGCAGGCGCATCAGCCGATCCCACACGGCCGATTGGAGCCGTAGGTCGGCCACGCTTTCCAGCCGGAGCATCATCAAGTTCTGAAGGAACTGCGTGGCCACCGAGCCGATCACGATCAGCGCCACCACCGTGAGCCCCTGCAATAACAGCTGCTCGTCATTCTGCGGCAGGATCCGGTTCACCAGCAGGTTGGTGAGCATCGGAATCGACATGTTGAACAGCATCACCACGGCTGAGGTGATGAGCAGAGCGCTCAGGGCCCCGAGCTCTGTACCAAAGGCAAAGCGAAGGACGGCCAGTGGCCCCGCCACATGGACCGGCAGAGGCAGGTAGATCTCGTAAGCCGTGTCCTCTAGGACAAGGCCAGAACTCAGCTTCTCGTGACGTTGCTGCTTGGGGTCATAGAGCCAGGCCGTGCGCCCGCGCCGATACAGCGCGAGTGGGTAGGTCACACCCTGCCTGAAAACGATCATCAGCGGGAATTCCTCCCGCTCCGGATGGCGCGGGGCGTCGATCCGGCGGTGATGCAGGTCGTTGTGGTTCAGCAGTGCATCAATGGAAGCCCCTGGCAGGGGTTCCAGCTGTTGATGACGGCGGCCCAGCTGAGCCATGCAGAAGCCGAGCAGATGCAGTTCAAGCTCTTGTTCCTGCGCTGGTGCTTCCTGGAAGAGCAGGGAGTGTTCCAGTTGTTGCGCCTTGTACAGTGCATCCAGTTTGGAGTCTGTGGACATTTGATCCCTCACGCGGCTTGCCCCAATCCCTGCTGTTCGTTCCGCACCAGTGCACGGAAAGCGCCGTCTTGCTTGAGTAGCTCATGGGGCTCGCCTCGTTCAATCACAGCGCCGTTGCGCATCACCAGCACCTGATCACTGCGCAGGGCCGCATCAAGGCGGTGCGCCACGCTCACCACGGTGAGATGTCTGGCTTTGAGAACATCCAGCACCCGCGATTGGGTTGCATTGTCCAGCGCACTGGTGGCTTCATCCAGAAGCAGAATTGACGGCTTGCGCAACAAAGCGCGGCAGAGTTCGAGGCGTTGGCGTTCGCCACCGCTGAGATCGCTGCCGTTGTCGCGCAGCACCCGGGCAAAAGCCTCCGGATGGCCGGTGATGGTGGGCAGGATCTGTGCGTCTCGGGCAGCTGTTTCCAGTTCAGTCATGCTGAAGCCCGGCCGCCAGAGGGTGATGTTGTCCCGCACGGAAGCGTTGAAGATGAACACCTGCTGAGGCACATAGGCGAGGCTGTTGCGCATCAGCCGGTCGCCGTGCTGGTCCCAGGGCGCACCATCAAAAAGGATCTGGCCGCCCGATGGTTGATACAGGCCGGCTAACAGGCGGATCA
>CBFHOT010000042.1:0-16483 GCA_965657465.1 Cyanobacteriota bacterium
AGCAGCGGGTGGCCGGCGTGCGCCTGAGCGACGGCAGCCAGCTGGACGCCCGGCTGGTGGTGGCGGCCGACGGCCGCGGCTCCGGCCTGCGCCGCCTGGCGGAATTGCCCCTGCAGCGGGGTGCGGGGGATCTGGAGCTGCTCTGGGGGCGGATCCCGGCGGGGGCCGCCTGCCCCCTGGCCGATGGCTTCAGCACGGGGGTGGGGGCTGGCGAGCTGTTCAGCCTGTTTCGCACCGCCAGCGGGGAGGTGCAGATCGGCTGGCTGCCGGCGAGCTCGCCGCAGTCGAGCGCCCCGGCCAGCGAGGCCTGGGCGGAGCGCCTGGCGGCGGCGAGCCCCGGCGACCTGGCCGCCTGGCTGCACCAGCAGCGTCACACCGATCCGCACTGGAGCCCCCTGCGGGTGACGGTGGGGATGGCCCGGCGCTGGTGGCGCCCCGGCCTGCTGCTGCTGGGCGATGCGGCCCATCCGATGAGTCCGGTGCGGGCCCAGGGCCTGAACCTGGCCCTGCGGGATGCCTGGACCGCCGGGCAGCGGCTGGCGCCCGTGCTGGCGAGCGGGGCCGGCCCGGAGGCGATCGATCGCCAGCTGGCCCGAGTGGAGGCGCTGCGGCGGCCGGAAACAGCCCGGCTGCAACGGCTGCAGGCCGCGGAAAGTCAGCGGGGCCGGCTGCTGCAGCACCAACCGCTGCTGCGCAACATCCTGGCCGGCGGGCAGCGCTGGCTCGGGCCGCTGGTGGCGCGGCGCTGGCGCCACGAGCAGATGCCGCTGCGGCAGGGCGTGACCACCCTGCCGGCCCAGGCCGCAGGAAACGGGCAATGATGGGGAACCACCCGCGCCCCGGCAGCCCCATGTCGCTTCCCCGGCCCGTCCACGGCTCCCGGCACAGCCCGATGCACGCCGCTGGGGTGATCCGGCGGTCCGCCCTGGCGGTGGCCTCCGCCCTGCTGCTGATCGAGCCAGCGGGAGAGCTGCGCGCCGAGGAGCCCCTCTATCCAGAGCCGCGCGAGCTGCGGGAGCTGCAGATCCTGGTGTTCGACTGCGCTCGCGACAACCGGGATCCGGCCTGCCTGCAGGCCCGGCAGCAGGCCGATCCGCTGCTCGACCATCCCCGTCTGCCGGGCAGCTGCAAGGACGTCCTCTGGAAGATCCGCGAGCAAGCGGTAGTGGTGCCGGGCGCCGGCTTTGAGCGCCGCGACCGGCTGGATCGGGCGGCCACGGATCTGCTGCGCTTCTGCCGCGCCGGTAACCGGCCGGTGACCCAGGGCAGCAACAGCGATGCCAACCAGGCCCCGAAGCGCAGCGGCTTCGGGCTGCTGCCCTCCCCCTGAGCGGAGGTGACCGCCGCGGCCATGCGCTGGCGAGGGCCGGCCGTCGGGCCAGACAGCCTGGCATGGCGGCTGATCTGACGCCGTAGCCGGCCTGGCCGGAGCCGCTCGAAACCAGGGTTAACTTGGGCCCGCTCCGCGCCGGACCCCATGGCTGTGAACGTTCCAGCGGCTTCGATCCGCCAGGTGAGCCTGCCGGAACCCTTCACCGACCAGAAGCCGGGCACCTCCGGCCTGCGCAAGAGCAGCCGGCAGTTCGAGACGCCGCACTACCTGGAGAGCTTCATCGAGGCCAGCCTGCGGGTGCTGCCCGGGGTGGCCGGCGGCACGCTGGTGGTGGGTGGCGACGGCCGCTACGGCAACCGCCGCGCCATCGGCGTGATCGCCCGCATGGCCGCCGCCCACGGCGTGACGCGGCTGATCACCACCACCGGCGGCATCCTCTCCACCCCCGCGGCATCCAACCTGATCCGCCAGCACCAGGCGGTGGGCGGCGTGATCCTCTCGGCCAGCCACAACCCCGGCGGCCCCGAGGGCGACTTCGGCGTGAAGATCAACGGCGCCAACGGCGGCCCCACGCCTGAAGCGATCACCGACGCCATCTACGCCGCCACCCGGCAGCTGGAGGGCTATCGGATTCTCGAGACCAGCGAGGCGCTCGAGCTCGACCAACCGGGGCAGCAGCAGCTGGGGGCGATGGTGGTGGAGGTGATCGACGGCGTCGACGACTACGTGGCGCTGATGCAGCGGCTGTTCGATTTCGAGGCGATCGGCGAGCTGCTGCGCAGCGATTTCCCGATGGCGTTCGATGCCATGCATGCCGTCACCGGCCCCTACGCCACCCGGCTGCTGGAAGGGCTGCTGGGGGCACCGGCCGGCACGGTGCGCAACGGCGTGCCCCTGGAGGATTTCGGCGGCGGGCACCCCGATCCCAACCTCACCTACGCCCATGAGCTGGCGGAGCTGCTGCTGCAGGGCGACCGCTACCGCTTCGGTGCCGCCTGCGACGGCGACGGCGATCGCAACATGATCCTGGGCCAGGGCTGCTTCGTGAACCCCAGCGACAGCCTGGCGGTGCTGACCGCCAACGCCACCCTGGTGCCCGGCTATGCCGCCGGCCTGGCGGGGGTGGCCCGCTCGATGCCCACCAGCGCTGCCGCCGATGTGGTGGCCAAGGATCTGGGCATCCCCTGCTTCGAGACGCCCACGGGCTGGAAATTCTTCGGCAACCTGCTCGATGCCGGCCAGATCACCCTCTGCGGCGAGGAGAGCTTCGGCACCGGCAGCAACCACATCCGCGAGAAGGACGGCCTCTGGGCCGTGCTCTTCTGGCTGAACATCCTGGCGGTGAAGCGCTGCTCGGTGGCCGAGATCATGGCCGCCCACTGGCAGCGCTTCGGGCGGCACTACTACTCCCGCCACGACTACGAGGCGATCGCCAGCGACGCCGCCCATGGCCTCTACGACCGGGTGAAGGCGATGCTGCCGCAGCTGGCAGGCCAGGCCTTCGCCGGCCGCACCATCGCCACCGCCGACGACTTCGCCTACACCGATCCGGTGGACGGCTCGCTGACCACGGGGCAGGGGCTGCGCCTGCTGCTCGACGACGGCAGTCGCGTGGTGCTGCGCCTCTCCGGCACCGGCACCCAGGGCGCCACCCTGCGGGTGTATCTGGAGAGCTATGTGCCCCCCAGCGGCAACCTCGATCAGGATCCCCAGGCCGCCCTGGCCGATCTGATCAGCGCCATCGATCAGCTGGCGGAGATCCGGGTGCGCACCGGCATGGAGCGCCCCACCGTGATCACCTGATCAGCAGCCGGGAGATGCGCTGGCATCAGCATGATGCGAGCGCATCGTTGAATGCCGGCCTGCATGGATCCCAGCCTTCACGTCACAGCCGTGATCACCCATCGTGTGCGCCCAGGCCGGGAAGCCGGCTATGAGGAGTGGCTCCAGGGCATTGCCGGCGACGCACGCCGCTGCACTGGATACCTGGGAGCGCACATTCTGCGCCCCGAACTCGGCGTGTCATCGGATCATGTGATCGTGGTGGAGTTCGAGAGCTGCCAGCAGCTCGACAGCTGGCTGCAATCGGAGACCCGCCGCAGCTGGGCTGAGCGCGTGAAGCCGCTGATCCGCGAGCCCGAATCGATCAAGGTGCTCACAGGCCTGGAGCCCTGGTTCCAACTGCCCGGGCAAGCCGCCCAGGCGCCGCCCAAGCGATGCAAGCAGGCCATCCTGGTGTGGATCGGCGTGGTGATCGTTGCCATGCTGGTGGGCCCGCTGGTGAACAGCCTGCTGGCCGCCTGGCCCTCGACGCTCCGCCTCCTGATCACGATGGGCATCACGGTGACGCTCCTCACCTATTGGGTGATGCCCTTCCTGACGCGCCGTTGCCAGGGTTGGCTGTTCCGAGCGTGAAGCTGATGAGCCGGAAGGCGTTGCGATGGGCCCTGCTGCTGGCCTAGCGGCGGCCGGGGTGGCCTTGAGCAACGTTCCAACAACCCCACAACTCTTGCGCTGCCCAGACATCGACCGGCTGCCGGGAATTGTGCTGGGGATGATCGTGGCCACCACGCTCCTTCACGCCTTGGTGACAGCCGTCCAGGCCGACCTGGTGCACTCCAGGCAACTGAGCATCTGGTGCGCAGACAGCAGCACACGACGCCTGTTGCTGATCGCGTTTGGAGCGCTGATCACGGCCGCGACCCTGTTTGTGGACATCCTGCTCTGGGCCTGGGTTTACCGGCATGTCGGCGCCATTCACGGCCTGGAAGACAGCCTCTACTTCTCCGGCATCACCTTCACCACCGTGGGATACGGTGACGTCACCCTGGCCAAATGCTGGCAGTTGCTGAGTGTGGGGGAAGCCGTCAACGGGGTGCTGATGGCGGGCTGGAGCACCGCCCAACTGCTCTTCCTCGTCCAGCGGATGATGACGCTCAACCTCAACACGGACGCCAGAACCAGCAGCCCGGACTGATAGCCCGAGCCGCCAGCAGGGCGCCTGTCAGGGTGCTTGTTCGCCACGGGCATCGCCTCTGAACCAGCGCTGCTCCAGGCTCTTCACCGCCACATAGAACGGCGGCACCACCCCCAGGGACAGCACCGTGGCCACCAGCAGGCCACCGAAGATCACCGTGCCCAGCGACTGCTGGCTGTTGGCCCCGGCGGTGCTGGCCACCACCAGCGGCAGGAAACCGGCCAGGGCCGCGATGGCCGTCATCAGGATCGGCCGCAGCCGCGACTGGGCGGAGGCGATCGCCGCCTGAGCCGGATCCATACCGCTCTCGAGGTGCTGCTCGGCCACCTCAACGATCAGGATCGCGTTCTTGGCCGCCAGACCGATCAGCGTCACCAGGCCCACTTGGGCGTAGATGTTGAGATCAATCGAACGCACCGCCAGAAAGACCAGGGCGCCCAGCATCGCCAGGGGCACCGTCATCAGGATGATCCAGGGCGTGATGTAGCTCTCGTACTGGGCGGAGAGCACCAGATACACCACCAGAATCCCCAGGCCGAACACCAGCACCGAGGCGCTGCCGGCCGACAGCTGCAGCGCCGCCAGGCCGGTGAAGGCATAGCCGATGTTGTTGAAGTCGAGGGAGCGGAACAGACTCTGGATCTCCGCCAGGGCCTGACCGGAACTGCGGCCCACGGCCTCGGCGCCCTGGAGCAGGATCGTGCGGTAGAGGTTGTAGTGGCTGACCACCGGCGGGGCGCTGGTGAGTTCAGCCCGGGCGAACTCCGACACCTGCACCATGCGGTTGTCGCGGCTGCGCACGTAGTAACTGAGCACATCCTGCAGCGAGCTGCGGCCACGCGCCTCCGCCTGCACGTAGATGTTGCGCACCTGCCCGCTCTCATAGGTAAGACCGGAATAGTTGCCGCCGGCCAGCACGGCGATGGTCTGCATCGCCTGCTGGAAATCAACATCGAGAGCCCCCAGCATCGAGCGATCGATGCTCAGGCCGAAGGCCGGTGCACTGGGGATGAACTGGGTGTAGAGGCTGGAGAAGTCGCCGGTGGCGTTGCCGGCGGCCACCAGCTGCGTGGCCAGGCCATTGAGCTCGTTGAAGCTGTAGGCGCCATTGCTGAGATCGTTGAACTGGAAGTAGAAGCCGCCCTGGGCCGAGAAGCCGGGGATCGCCGGCGGCTGCCCCGCCACGGCCATGCCACCGCTGAGGCGGCTGAGCTTCTGGTTGAGGCGGGCCACGATCGCCGGCGCCTTGTGGGCGGTGCCGCTGCGCTCCTCCAAGGGCCGGAGGCCGAAGAAGAACACGCCCTGATCAGGGCTGGAGCCGTTGAAGCCATAGCCGCTGACGACCGAGCCGGCCACCACATCGGGCTCGGCGCGCAGCACCGCCGCCACCTGCTGCCCCAGGGCCTGGGTCTGGCTGAGGGAGGCCCCGTTCTGCAGCTGGAAGATGCCCATGCCGTAGCCCTGGTCCTCCTCGGGGATGAAGGCGCTGGGCAGGGCGGTGAAGGCGATGGCCGTGATCACGATGCCGCCGCCGAGGCCCGCCAGAATCCAGCGGCGGCGGCGGATCAGGGTCTGCACCAGACGGGCGTAGGTAGCTTCCAGGCGGGCGAACAGACTGTTGAAGCGATCGAAGACCCAGGCCAGGCGGAATCCGGCCAGACCGAACACCAGCAGGCCGACGACGTAGGCGATCGGCCCGAAGGAGGCGGCGCTGAAATGGCCGAAAGCCAGACCCACCAGCAGCCCACCGAGGCCCCAGATCCAGCCGCGCGGCCGCGGCGGCGCCTCGCTGCGCAGGATCAGCGCCGAGAGCATCGGCGAGAAGGTGAGCGCATTGAACGCGGAGATGGCGATCGAGAAGGCGATGGTGAGAGCGAACTGGCGGTAGATGATGCCGATGCCGCCGGGGTAGAAGGCCACTGGCACGAACACGGCCATCAGCACCAGCGCCGTGGCCACCAGCGCTCCGATCAGCTCGCCCATGCAGGCCATGGCCGCCTGACGGGGGCGCATGCCCTGCTCGATGTTCTTGGAGACCGCTTCGATCACCACGATGGCGTCATCCACCACCAGGCCGGTGGCCAGCACCAGGCCCAACAGGGTGAGCTGATTGATCGAAAAACCGAAGATCTTGATGAAGGCGAAGGTGCCCACCAGGGAGATCGGGATGGCCAGGGTGGGCACCACCGTGGCGCGCCAGTTCTGTAGGAACAGGAACAGAATCACCAGCACCAGCACAATCGCCAGGCCGAGGGCATCCACCACCCCATCCACGGCCGACTCAATGAACTGGCCGATGTTGTAGATCTCCTCCAGGGTCACCCCGGGGGGCAACTGGGCGCGGAAGGACTCCATCACCGCCACAACCGCCTGGGACACATCGAGCGCGTTGCTCTCAGGCGTCTGGAAGACGGCGATGGTGATCGCCGGGTCGCCGTCAACGCTCACCGCCTGCTGGGCGAAGGTGTTGAAGCCGTAGACGGCCTGGCCGACATCCTGGAGGCGCAACAGGTTGCCGTTGGGTGAACGGCCCACAATCAGGCGGTTGAGCTGCTCAACCGACACAAGATTGCCGTTGTCCTCCACCAGAATCGGATAGGCGAAGCGCTGATTGCCGCCGGCCGGCGGGCCGCCCACCAGACCGCCGATCGCCACTGTGTTCTGACTCTGAACCGCCGACACCACCTGATCGGCGGTGAGCTGGTTGGCACTGAGGCGATCGGGGTCAACGAACAGCCAGAAGGCGGGGTTGCTGCCGCCGAGCAGATTCACCTGGGCCACCCCCGGCACCCGGCCGAGCTGGTAGTAGAGGTCTTCGTAGATGAGGCCGTTGAGATAGGCCGCATCGAACTGCCCCTTGGTGGAGCTCACCTGATAGGCCAGCAGAATCGACGGCGTGCTCTGCTCCACGGACACACCGGTGGCCTGCACCTGCTGGGGCAGCTGGGGCATCGCCAACGACACCCGGTTCTGCACATTGACCTGGTCAATATTGATATCCGTGCCTTCATCGAAGTACACCTGCACAATGCTCTGCCCGGCATTGCTGCTGGTGGAGGAGATGTAGGCCGCTCCGGGTACCCCGTTGATCTGCTGCTCCAGGGGATTGGTCACCGCCTGCTCGGTGACCAGCGAATTGGCCCCGCCGTAGTTGGCCGTGACCTGAATCAGCGGCGGGGCGATGTTGGGCAGGTTCTCGATCGAGAGCGTGGGGATGGCGATCAACCCCACCAGCACGATCAGGATGCTGCAGACGGTGGTGAGCACCGGCCGCTTGATGAAACCGTCTGAGAGAGACATCAGGGCACCTCAGCGCGCGGGAGCGGCCGCAGCCGGCACCGGCCGCACCGGCATCGCCGAACGCAATAGAGCCGTGTTGCTCACCACCACCGTGTCTCCCTCCACCAAGCCGGAATTGACCGGATAGAGATTGTTCTGCAGCGCTCCCAGGCTCACCGGGGTCTGCAGCACGATCGACGTGGCGGGGGGTAGCGCCTCCAGCTGGCGCTTCTGGGCGTCGCTGAGCTGGCTGGAGCGCTTCAGGGCCGGCAGCTGCTGGGCCAGCGACACCACCTTGTACACAAACGGCTGCTGGGCCTGCATCATCACCGCCTCAACGGGCACCGCCAGCTGCTGGCGCTCGCCGGTGACGATGCGGTTGCGCACGTACTGGCCGGTCTTCAGACGACCGGTGAGATTGGGGAACTCCGCCTTGACCAGCACCGTGTTCGGCGAGGAGTTGTCGCCACTGACGCCGTAGTAGGGAGAGATGAACACCACCTTGCCGCTGCCACTCACCGGGGGCGAACCCTGGGTCTTGAGCAGCACGGTCTGACCGAGACGCACGCGCGCGGCCTCGGTGGCCGGCACATCCATCAGCGTCCAGAGGGTGCTGTTATCGACGATGCCGGTGATCGCCTGCCCCTGACGCACGTAATCGCCGAGCTTGACCGAATCGAGATCGCCGATCTCACCGCTGATCGGTGCTTTGACGAACTTGTAACCCAGATCGGCCGCCTTGGCCCGCATCGAATCGCGGCTCTGAATCGCCAGGGTGACGTAGTAGTCGCGATCGCGGGTGGAGACCGCCCCCTGATCGTTCAGGAAGATGTATCGCTCAGCGTTGACCAGATCCTTGCGCGCCTCGGCGCGGCTGGAATCGAAGGCCGCCGCCTGCTGCACGTTGTCCAGCACCAGGATCGTCTGACCCGCCCGCACCCGCTGGCCCTGACGGGCCAGGATCTGCACCACACGCCCGTCCACCTCAGGGCGCAGGGCCACATCCGTGGTGGAGGAGAGGCGGCTGACCACCTCGATCTGGGGGCTGAAGCGCTGACTGCCCAACCGGGCCACCTGCACCTCCAGCGGCGGCCGCTGGCTGGTCTTCGGGGCGCCACAACCCGCCAGGGCCAGGAGCAGCAGCGGCAACGCCAGCCGCGGCGACCGGGCAGCCACCACGCCCTGGCGGCCACCGGGGGCTGAAGAGGGCGAGGCAGCGAACAAAAAGCGGCGCACCAGAGCCATGCCGGGCCCCAAAGGTACCGGCGATCAACGGCTCCGGCGACCAATCCGGCGACGACCGACAACGCGGCGCGGCTGGTGATAGGCGGGATCCGAGCTGGCGGCCTGCAACTGACGCATCGCCTCGATGGCGGCGCCGCTGAGGGCGCCGGCGGCACCGATCAGCCGCCGCAGCCAGCGCAGCTCCACCGGATCGAGGGTGTTGGGGGTGTTGGCGACAATCCGGCTGAGGAACCAGCCCAGCAGCAGACCGACCACCAGACCCGCCGCCGCGGCCAGCAGCACCTGGCGGCCGCAGAGGGGCTGAATCGGCGGCGGATCACCGGGGGGAGAGGGAGCCATGGCAGCGCTCAGGATCCAGGCAGGGGATCAGCAGCGGCATCAGGCCCGCCGCCAGCATCGCCCGAGGGGCCGCCGGTGATCGCCTTGACCACCACATAGAACACCGGCACCACCAGCAGGGACAGCACGGTGGCGATCAGCAGACCGCCGAACACCACCGTGCCCAGGGAGGCCTGGCTGCGGGCACCGGCACCACTGGCCAGCACCAGCGGCACGAAGCCGAACAGGGAGGAGATGGCCGTCATGATGATCGGCCGCAGACGCGAGCGGGCCGCCTCACGGGCCGCCTGCAGGGCGCTGGCCCCATCCGCCATGCGCTGGTTGGCCAGGTCGACGATCAGGATGCCGTTCTTGGCCGCGAGGCCGATCAGCATCACCAGACCCACCTGGGCGTAGATGTTGAGCACCTCGCCGCGCAGGGCCAGAAACGCCAGCGCCCCGAGCATGGCCGTGGGCACCGTCATCAGGATGATCAGAGGATCGGCGTAGCTCTCGTACTGGGCCGCGAGCACCAGATACACCACCAGGATGCCGAGCGCGAAGATCACCACCGCCAGCGCACCAGCCTTCACCTCCTCGCGGGAGATGCCGGTCCAGTCGTAGCCGAGCCCCGACAGCTGCAGCCGCTGGAACAGCTGGCGCATGCCGTTGATCGCCTGGCCGGAGCTGTTCCCGGGGGCAGGCTGCCCCTCCACCTTGATCGAGCGGTAGAGATTGAAGTGCGGGATCACCGTGGGCCCCTCGGTGGAGCGCACCTGGAAGAACTCCGCCAGGGGGATCTGTTCACCGCTGCGGCTGCGCACATAGAGCGCTTTGAGGCGTTCCGGGGTGGCACGGCTCTCGGCATCGGCCTGCACGTACACCCGCCGCACCTTGCCCTCCTGGAAGGTGTCGTTCACATAGAGGCCGCCGAAGTTGACGCTGAAGGAGCGCATCGCCTCACCGAAATCCACCCCCAGCGAGGCCATCCGGTCGCGGTCGACATCGATCTCCAGCTGCGGCGCCTCAGGCGAGAACTGGGTGCGCACAGGCGGGACGCGGGCGAACAGGCCGGTGCCGTTGGCGGTGCGGATCACCTGGTTGGCGGAGGCGAAGAACCCGGGCAGATCCAGCCGGCCGCCGCTCTGATCGAGCAGCTGAAACTCGAAACCACCGGAGGTGCCGTAACCGGGAATCGAGGGCGGCTCCACCACCACCACCCGGGCCCCATCGATCTCGCTGGCGAAGCGCTGGTTGAGGCGCTGCACGATCGCCCCCACGTGCTGCTCCGGCTTGGGCCTCTCCTGCCAGTTGCGGGTGCCGAAGAACATCAGGCCCTTGTTGGGCGCATTGCCATCGAGGCTGGCGCCGCTGAAGATCGCCGCCGCCGTGATGTCCGGCTCATCCCGCAGGATCGCCGCCACCTGCCGGTTGAGCCGTTGGGTCACCTGCAGCGAACCACCATCGGGGGCCTGCAGGAAGCCCACCGCGTAGCCCTGATCCTCCACCGGCACGAAGCCACCGGGGATCGCCGTGAAGGCCACGCCGGTGAGCACCAGGCCACCGGCCAGCACGGCCATCACCAGGGCCCGGCGGGCGAGGGCAGCATCGAGCAGACGGTGATAGCCGGCCTGCAGGCGCCCATAGAACCCGTTGAACCGGCGGAAGATGGCTGGCGTGAACCAACCCGCCGCCACACCCAGCAGCGAGAAGGCCAGCACCGCCAGGGGCCGATTCACCCCCGCCAGCAGCACACCGGCAATGGCGCCACCGATGGCGCAGGGCAGCCGTAGCGGCCAGCCGGTGAGCTGCAGCAGGGCGTAGCCGACCAGCCAGCCGATCACCGCTGCCCCCAGGGCGCCGATCACACCGCTGCCGGCCCAGAGCACGCCGTAGGCAAAGCCGATGCTGCCGCCGGCGATGGCATAGGTGTGCCGCCCGGGAGGCGCCTGGCGGCGGGCCAGCAGCAGCGCCGACAGCATCGGCGAGAAGGTGAGGGCGTTGAAGGTGGAGATCGCCACCGAGAAGATGATTGTGGCGGCGAACTGCTTGTAGATCGTGCCGGTAGCGCCGGGGAAGAACAGCACCGGCAGGAACACGGCGAACAGCACCACCGAGGTGGCGATCACGGCGCCGAACAGCTCCTCCATCGTGGCCATGGCGGCCTGCACCGCTCCCTTGCCTTCGCCGGTCTTGGTGGTGGTGTCTTCGATCACGGTGATGGCGTCATCCACCACCAAACCCGTAGCCAGAATCAGACCGAAGAGCGTGAGCTGATTGAGCGAGAAGCCGAAGGCATTCACGAGAGTGAAGGTGCCGATCAGGGCCACCGGGATGGCGATCCCTGGCACCAGCGTGGCCTTCCAGTCCTGTAGAAACAGAAATAGGATCAGCACCACCAGCATCACCGCATCCCGCAGGGAATTGATCACGCCGCGGATCGAGGCATTGATGAAGTCGGTGCTGTCGTAGATCTTCTCCATCTTCAGGCCCACCGGCATCGTGGCCTGAAACTCATCGAGCACCTGCTTGATGCCCGCAGAGGCCTTGAGGGCATTGGTGCCGCTCAGCTGATACACCGCCATGCCCACCGAGGGCACCCCCTGAATGTCGGTGGCGGCGAGGGCGTAGTTCTCCCCACCGAGCCGGGCCTCGCCGACATCGCGCAGGCGGATCAGGCCACCATCGCTGCTGGCACCGACAATCAGATCATTGAACTCGCTCTCGCTCACCAGCCGCCCCGGCAACTGCACCGTGAAGGTGAATTCCTGGCCGGGCAGCGCCGGCTCACCCCCCACCTGCCCGGCGGGCACCAGCCGGTTCTGACTGCTGAGGGCCGCGACCACGTCGTTGGAGGTGAGCCCGAAGGCAGCCAGGCGATCGGGATCCAGCCAGAGGCGGAAGGCCAGCTTGCGCTCGCCGAAATAGACCAGATCGCCCACGCCGGTGACACGGCGGATGGGCTCCGTGAGGTTCTGATCGAGCAGACCGCTGATCGTCTCCGCCGAATAGGGATAGACCTCGGGGTCCTCGCTGACAAAGTTGTAGACAGACAGAATCTGATTGGAGGCCTTGTTCACCACCACACCGGCCTGGCGCACCTCCTCCGGCAGGGAGGGGGTCGCCAGGGAGACGCGGTTCTGCACGTTCACCTGATTGATGTCGCCGTCGCTGCCACTGGCGAACGACACCGTGATCTTGCTGCGTCCATCAGCGGAACTGGACGACACGAGGTAGTCCATGTTCTCGACGCCATTGATCTGCTGCTCCAGCA
Organism: Cyanobacteriota bacterium; assembly: GCA_965657465.1. GTDB lineage: Bacteria > Cyanobacteriota > Cyanobacteriia > PCC-6307 > Cyanobiaceae > NIES-981. The sequence continues at coordinate 12,427 of CBFHOT010000042.1, forward strand.
CATTGGTGACGCCCTGCTCCACCGTGGCGGCATCGGCGCCCACGTAGCTGGCGCTCACATTGACCGTGGGCGGGGCGATGTCCGGCAGGTTTTCCACCGGCAGGATCGGGATCGAGATCAACCCCGTGATCACGATGATCAGGCTGCAGACGGTGGTGAGCACCGGCCTGACGATGAAGGTGTTGGAGGCGGACACAGGCGTTCGTCAGGGGCGGCTGGTGGCTGCCGTCGCCGGCGGCGGGCCAAGGGTGATCGGCGTGCCGTGGCGGAGGTTGAGCAGGTTGCTGGTGATCACCGTGGCGCCCGGCTGGATGCCCCGCAGCACCGCGTAACGGTTTTGCTGCAGCGGCCCCAGCTGCACCGGCACCTGCAGGGCGAAGCGACTGCCCGCCGGCAGCTGCCGCAGCTGGGCCAGGGGGGCCTTGCCGGGCTGGGCCTCCAGCTCCTGCAGGCTGCCGACCCGGAACACGAAACTCTGACCGGCGGTCTGGGTGACAGCGGCAAAGGGCACCGCCGGCAGCTGGCGCTGCTGCAGCTGCAGGCGGGCCTGCAGTCGCAGACCGGTGCGCAGCTGCCCCTGGGGATTGGGGATCTCCGCCTTCACCAGCAGCGCCTGGCTGGCGGCGGTGATGTTGGGATCAACGAAGTCGACCCGGGCCTCGATCGGCGCGGCGCCGGCCGCCGGGGGCTGCACCCGCACCGGCTGACCAAGGCGCACGCGGGCCGAATGCACCGCCGGGATCTCCAGGCGCAGGGCCAGGCGATCGTTGCGGATCACCTTGGTGAAGGGCGTACCGGCCTGAACGATGTCGCCGGGCTTGACCTCCAGATCGCTGATCACACCGGTGATCGGGGCGCGCAGATTGCTGAAGGCCAGATCCGCCTCACGGGCCTTCACGTCCTCGCGGGCCTGCAGGCAGCGGGCCCGCAGGCTGTCGCGCTGCAGGGCGCTGGCGGCGCCGCGGGCCGCCAGGAACTCGAAGCGCTTGTAGTCGATGCAGAGGTTGTCGCGGCCCTCACGGGCGCTGGCCAACTGGGCGCGGGGCTGGCTCTGGTCGAGCTCCAGCAGCAGCTGACCGGCCTGCACCCGCTGCCCCTCGCGCACCAGCAGGCGCTCGATGCGGCCGGTGGCGCGGGTGGCCAGCGACACCTCCTCCAGGGCCTCGAGCGTGCCGACGCTGTCGACCCCCTCACTGAAGGGGGCCGTCTGCACGGGAACAGTGGTGACCGCCACCGGGCGGGCGGGCGGTGGCGGCTTGGCACCGCAGCCCGCCAGGGCCAGCAACGCGAGGCCGAGCCCCGGAGCCAGGCCAAGACCGAAGCGAAGGCACTGCCAGGGAGAGGGCCCCGACCCCGCGGGCAACGGCACCGGCACGCGCAAGAAACGGCTCGGGGCAGTATGAGGTCAATCCCCAGGCCCTGCATGTTCCGGCAGGAGCCGGTGCGCGCAAAGACCAAGCCGCAGGAGCCCGTGAGCGATCTGTTCAGCCACCACGCCGAGCAGCAGCGGCAGGCCCTGGCCCCGCTGGCCGATCGGCTCCGGCCCCGCAGCCTCGATGAATTCGCCGGCCAGGAGGCGATCCTCGGCCCCGGCCGCCTGCTGCGCCGGGCGATCGCCGCCGACCGGGTCGGCAACCTGATCCTGCACGGCCCGCCCGGGGTGGGCAAAACCACCCTGGCGCGGATCATCGCCGGCTGCACCCGCGCTCACTTCAGCAGCCTCAATGCGGTGCTGGCAGGGGTGAAGGACCTGCGGGCGGAGGTGGAGGCCGCCGAGCAGCGGCTGGCGCGCCACGGCCTGCGCACGATTCTGTTCATCGATGAGGTGCACCGCTTCAACAGCGCCCAGCAGGACGCGCTGCTGCCCTGGGTGGAGAACGGCACCCTCACCCTGATCGGCGCCACCACCGAGAACCCCTATTTCGAAGTGAACAAGGCGCTGGTGAGCCGCTCGCGCCTGTTCCGGCTGCAGCCGCTGGAGCCGCAGCACCTGCAGCAGCTGCTGCAGCGGGCCCTCGCGGATCCGGAGCGCGGCTACGGCGATCGCAGGGTGGTGATCACGCCCGAGGCGGCCAACCATCTGGTGGATGTGGCGGGGGGGGATGCCCGCAGCCTGCTCAACGCCCTGGAACTGGCGGTGGAGACCACCCCACCTGGCGCCGATGGCGCCATCGCCATCGATCTGGCGATCGCCGAGGAGTCGATCCAGCAGCGGGCCGTGCTCTACGACAAGCAGGGCGACGCCCACTTCGACACGATCAGCGCCTTCATCAAGTCCCTGCGGGGCAGCGACCCCGATGCGGCCCTGTTCTGGCTGGCGCGGATGGTGGAGGCGGGCGAGAACCCCCGCTTCATCTTCCGGCGGATGCTGATCGCCGCCGGGGAAGACGTGGGCCTGGCCGATCCCCAGGCGGTGGTGGTGGTGGAAGCCTGCGCCGCGGCCTTTGAGCGGGTGGGCCTGCCAGAGGGGCTCTACCCGCTGGCCCAGGCGGCGCTCTATCTGGCCGGCGCCGAGAAGAGCAACAGCGTGCTGGGCTTCTTCGATGCGCTCAAGCAGGTGCGCGCCAGCAGCCGCCAGCAGGTGCCGGCCCACCTGCGCGATGCCCATCGCGACGGCAAGGCCTTCGGCGATGGCGTGGGCTACCGCTATCCCCACGCCTACGCCGAACACTGGGTGGCCCAGCAGTACCTGCCGGCCGGCCTGCAGGGGGAGGTGTTCTGGCAGCCCGGCAGCCTGGGCTGGGAAGGGGAGCTGCGCCAGCGCCTGCAGCGGCGCCGGGCCGCCCAGCTGGCGGCGGCGGCGGAATCCGCCGATGCGGGAGGTCTGGAGCTGGGGCTGAGCAGCGGTCCGGAGGATCCGCAGCTGCAGCGCTGGCTGCAGCGCCAGGCAGCCGCGGAGGGGGAACGGCTCGATCGGCTGCGGCAGCGCTTCTGGCAGGGGCAGACCTGGCGGCGGCAGGAGCGGGTACTGCTGCTGGACAGCCGCTCACTGCTCTGGGCCCTCGATCCGCTGCAGGAGGCGGCGGAGGGGCATGTGGTGCTGGCGGTGAGCGACGACGACACCCGCCAGCGGCTGGAGGCCCAGCTGCAGCTGCTCGAGACCCTGCGGCGACCGCAGCTGCTGGCCGCGAACGCCGCGGCGCCCGATGCCCTGCAACAGCAGTGCGGCGCCGAGCGGTTCGAGCGGATCGCCGGCCGCCAGCCCTGGCCCGAGGCCACCCCAGGCCAACTGCAGTGCTGGCAGGCCACGCTGCAGGCGCTGCTCAGCCCCGGCGGAGAGCTGCGGCTGCTGTTCAGCGAGCCTCGCCTGGGGCCCGCCGGGGCGCTGCTGCGCCTGGAGCCAACGCTGAAGGCAGCGGAGCAGCGGCTGCTGGCGCAGGCCGCGGCCCTGGAAGCGCAGGCCCTGCAGGCGGCAACGGGCCTGGCAGCCACAACGGCCGGTGGCGGTCTGGCGGGCTGGCGCCAGGCCCTGGAGCAGGGGGGCTGGCGCCTGGATGAGCGCAGCTGGAGCGAAAGCCTCCAGCTGGACCTCAACGAACGCCTCCTGCAGCGCTGGCTGACGCCGGGCAGCGCCTATCGCCAGCAGGTCGCCGCCGCCGGCAGCGAGCCGGAGGCAGCCGAACTGGCAACCGCCCTGCAGGGGATGCTGCAACGGCAGCTGGGCCGGCCGCTGCCCCAGGAGCTGCAGCACACCCTGCTGCTGGCCGCCGTACCGGCCGGCTGAGGCAACGCCTCAGCCCCGCGCCTCAGCAGGAGCCTGCAGCGCGACCTCCCAGGGCCCCAGCTGCAGCTCCGCCGCGGCCGCCCCCTGGCCCACCGCCGCCCAGAGCCAGCCATCGCACGCGCCCCAGCGCGCCTCGGGGCTGGAGTCGTCGCGCTGATCGCAGAGGCGCTGGCGCTGATGGTCCCAACCCCAGCAGGCCAGCTCCGCCGCCAGGGTGCCGCGGCGGCTCTTGATCGCCGCCTCCTTCAGCACCCAGCTGGTGAGCACCGCCACCGGCAGGGCCGCAGCCGGCAGGAGCTCCAGCTGGCGCACCTCCTGCGGCGGGAAGAAGCG
>CBFHOT010000043.1:0-16280 GCA_965657465.1 Cyanobacteriota bacterium
CGCGACCGATCCGGCCCCTCGGCCCTCGCTCCTCCGCCGCCGCCCGCGGCGGCGCGGCGGTCTGGCCTGTGCGGCCCTGCGGCCCCTGGCGGCCGGACTGAGCGGCTGCCAGGGGCAGCGGCCGGCCGAGCTGCTCAGCGCCAGCGGTGAATTGCCGGCCCTGTGGCTGCAGAGCCTGCCCGCCGGCTGGCGCAACCGCAGCCTGGCCGATCCGGCCGCGGTGCTGCGGCGCCTGCCCGAGGCGGCGCTGGTGGCCCTCGGCGATGGCTGGGCCAGCGCCGCCGGCCCCTGGCAGCCCCTGGCCTTGCCCGCCCTGCTGGCTCAGCTCGACGCCTGGGCCCAACCGGTGGCTCGCCTCTGGGCGCCCGAGCCCGGTGCGCCGGCGCTGGCCTTCCCCTGGGCCTTCAGCCCCTGGGTGCTGGCCCTGCGCTCCCGTCCTGATCTGGCGGAGCGCCGCGCGGAGGGCTGGCAGCTGCTGCTCGATCCCAGCCTGCGGCGCCGGCTGGTGCTGCCCGCCAGCCCGCGGGTCTGCATCGAGCTGATGGGCCGCGACGCCGGCCGCATCACCGCCCTGCGGCGCCAGGTCCTGGCCCACGACGACCGCGACGGCCTCAACCTGCTGCTCAGCGGTGCGGCCGAGGCGGCCGTGCTGCCGCTGCGCCGCCTGATCCCGCTGCTGCGCCGCGACCAGCGCCTGAGCGTGGTGCTGCCCGACAGTGGCGCTCCCCTCGCCTGGCAGCTGCTGCTGCGGCCCGCCGCCAGCACCACCCCGCCGCCGCTCGCCTGGCTGGAGATGGCCCTGCAGCCCCCGCTGCTGGAGTCGCTGCTGCAGGCGGGCTGGGTGCCGCCCCTGCCGCGGCGGCGGCTGGATCCCCTGCTGCAACGCATGCCCGCGGCAGTGGCGGCGCTGCTGCTGCCGCCGGCGCCGGTGCTCGAGCGCTGCTGGAGCCTGCCGCCCCTCACCCCCGCCCAGCAGCTGGCCTTGCAGACTGTGTGGGACGTGAGCGAACCCCGCCCCGGCGCCTGAGCCCTCAGCCCCAGAGCCGTCGCCGCGGCGCCGCCGCCAGGCGCCGGTGGGTGTCGGCCAGCAGATCGGGGATCGGCAGCTGCAGCGGGCAGCGCGGCAGACAGGTGCCGCAGCGCCGGCAGGCCTCCGCATCGACCTCCTCCCACCAGTGGCCGGCGCGGCCGATCAGGTTGTAGCGCTCCTGGGCGAAGGCCTCGAGGCCATGGCCCACCGCCAGATTGCGCAGCCGCAGCAGCTCCGGGATCGGCACGGCGTTGGGGCAGGGCAGGCAGGCGCGGCACTGGCCGCAGCGTTCGGCCCCAAGCCGTTCGCACCCGGCCGCCAGCAGCCGCTGCAGGGCCTGGCGCTGCTCGGCGCTGAGCCATGGCGGTGATGCTGGCCCGGGGGCTGCTGACGCGGGCGGTGTCGCTGCGGCGGTTGGTGCTGGGGTATCCGGGCTGCAGCGGCTGCATGCCGCGCTGGCCGCCGCGGGCCCGGCGATGGCGTCGGCCCAGGCCAGATCGCTCGGCTGAGCCGCCCCCAGGCTCAGGGTGGAGATCCCCTGATCGAGCAGGAAGCGGTAGGCCAGCTCCAGGGGGTGGAACGGGGCGCAGTCGGCCACGAGCTCGGGCGGTGGGTCGTAGAGGCGGCCGCCCTTGTCGGCCGGCGAGATCGCCAGCACGCCGAGGCCATCGGCCAGAGCCGCGCGGGCCAGGGGCAGGCGGGTGGGATCGAACAGATGCAGATGCAGGCTGCAGAAGCTGAAGCGGCCGCTGGCCAGGGCCTGCTCGATCAGGGCGTTGCTGCCGTGGCTGCTGAAGCCCACCTGCCCCACCAGCCCTTCGCCGAGGGCCCAGGCCAGCAGCTCGGCGCCGGGGCCCTGCAGCGCCCAGGCCAGGTGCTCGGGCCGGTTGAGGCCGTGCACCGCCAGGTTGTGCAGCTGCGGAACGTCCAGTCGCTCCAGGATCGCCCGCAGCTGCCGCTGCCCCTCGGCCAGCTCCAGGCCGGGCAGCAGCTTGCTGGTGATCCGCCAGCCACCGCTCGGCGCCAGGCCTTCGGCCCGCAGTTGCCGCAGGCCCTGGCCGAGGAAGGTCTCGGCCGGTCCGTAGGCCGGCGCCGTCTCCAGATGGTTGATGCCCGCCGCGAGGGCGGCCCGGAGCACCGCCTCCATCGCCGCCGGGCTGGCCAGGGCGCGCATCGTGCCCAGGCTGAAGGCCGAGACAGCCGGCCCCCGCCCGAAGGGCCGTGCCGAGGCGGGTGTCTCAGGGGGTGTCGTCATCGCCGGCGGGCGGCTCCGGCCGGGCCTGCCCCAGGTGGCGCACCAGATCGGCGGGGCTCACCCGGTCGATGAAGCGGCGGAAGTCGTCCTGGTCCTGGGCGTCGGCCTCGGCATCGACGGGCATCGAGGCGTCGGCCACCACCTCCTCCAGCATCCAGATGCTGCTGCCGGTGCGCACCGCCAGGGCGATGGCGTCGCTGGGGCGGGCATCGAGCTCCAGGGCCACGCCACTGCTCGCGTTGCCGCCCGCGGCGCTACCGCCATCGCCGCCATCGGCAGCGCCGGCACCGCTCGCGCCCTGGCCGGCGCTCTCGCTGCCCGGTACCGCCCTGGCGCCCTGGCTGCCGCGCCGCAGCTTGAGCACCGCCCGGAAGGTGCTGTCTTCGATGGTGTGGATGATCACCCGCTCCAGGGTGAGATCGCCCGCCGCCAGCAGCGCCACCATCAGGTCGTGGCTGAGGGGCCGCGGCGGCGCGTCCTCGCTCAGCCCCGCCAGGATGTTCTGGGCCTGGGCCTGGTCGATCCAGATCGGCACCTGGCGCCGTCCGGACGGGTCGCGCAGCAGCACGATCGGGCTGCGGCTGGCCGCATCCAGCGCGATTCCGGCGACCCCCATCTCGACCATGGCCCGCCTCGCTGTGCGCCTTGCCCGATTATGGCCAGCAGGAAAGGGCGTGCCGATGTTCACCGGTCTGGTGCGGGCCACGGGCTGGATCGAGCGCAGCGCCGGTGGGGTGCGCCTGCGCTGGCAGCCGCCGGCCGGCGGCTGGGCGCCGGCGGAGCTGGCCCTGGGCGACAGCGTGGCGGTGGATGGGGTCTGCCTCACCGTGGCCGAGCGCCATGCCGATGGTTTCCGCGCCGACGTGAGCGAGGAGACCCTGGGCCGCACCACCCTGGCGGCCAAGGCCGAGCGCCGCGGCCCAGTGAATCTTGAGCCGGCCCTGCGGCTGGCCGATCGCCTCGGCGGCCACCTGGTCAGCGGCCATGTCGATGGCCTCGGCCGGGTGGTGGCCATCGAGGCCCGCCCCGCCTCCTGGCATCTGGAGATCGCCTGGGAGGATCCGGCCTACGGCCGCTACATCTGCGAGAAGGCCAGCGTGGCGGTGGATGGCATCAGCCTCACGGTGGCCGGCTGCAGCGAGGACGGCGCGCGCTTCTGGATCGCCGTGATCCCCCACACCTGGGCTGAGACGACCCTCCAGGCCCTGCGGCCGGGCGCCTGGGTGAACCTCGAGGCCGACCTGCTGGCCAAGTACGCCGAGCGGCTGCTGGCTCCGCAGCTGCAGGCCGGCGCCCGGGGCCGCGTGCCGGCGGCGCCAGATCTGGATCGGGCCTGGCTGGCCGAGCACGGCTGGTCTGCCTAGCGTCGGTTCTGTTGCCACCGACACCATGACGCCTGCCGCCAGCCTGCGGGCCTTCACCCTGTTTGAGGGGGTGCTGATGCTGGTGCTCGGCCTGCTGGCGCTGCTGGCGCCGGTGGTGGCCTCGCTCTGGACCACGGCGGTGGTGGCGCTGGCCTTCCTGGTGGGCGGCATCGTCGGCTGGATCAGCAACCTGCTGCGCCGCCGGGCCCTCGGCCGCGGCCTCACCTTCTGGCGTCTGGTGGTGTCGACCCTGTTCGTGGTGGCGGGCGGCACGATGATCCAGCAGCTCGGCGGCGGACCGCTGGCGGCGGCGCGCCCGGTGGCCAGCCTGGCTCTGGCGATCGGTGTGCTGTGTCTGCTGGAGGGGCGGGTGGCCCTGGTGGTGGCCCTGCGCCATCGCCAGATCCGCGGCTGGATCTGGGGCCTGCTCAATGGTCTGGTGACGCTGCTGCTCGGGGGCCTGATCCTGAGCATGGGCCCCGCAGGCCTGATGCAGGTGATCGGTGTGCTGGTGGGCGTCAGCCTGCTGTTCAGCGGCGTTGATCTGCTGCGCTTCAGCGCCAGCTTCCATGCCGACGAGGAAGCCCTGCCGGACCAGGGCGGCTAGAGGCGCTCAGTCGGCGGGATCGGATTCGCTGTTGCCGAATGCGCTGGGCTCTTCGGGGGCGTCGCCGGCCTGATCGCCCTCCTCGATCGGCATCAGCCAGATCGCGCCGGTTTCGTGGTGGATCTCGATCCGGAATTCCTGCCCCGGCTCCAGCCCCATCCGCCGCGTGTAGGCCTGACCGATCAGCAGATTGCCGTTGCCGTGCACCCGCGTCCGGAATTCCGCCTGGCGCCCCTTGCTGGCGCCACCGCCATGGCCGCCGCTGACGGAGCCACCCCCCGGCAGGCTGTAGCCCTTGGCCGCCACCAGGGCCCGGTAGAAGCTCTTGCGCAGCACCCGGCCGCTGGGGCCCACATAACCGCAGGCCCGGGCGATCTGCTCCTCGGGCCGGTTGCTCAGGGCGCGGGCCTTGTCGAGCAGGGCCTTGCCCTCCAGCATCGGCGCCGGTGCCGCACCCATGGCCATGGCGTTGTGTTCAGTGCGCTGTCCTGGGGGCGATTGTGCCCAGACCGGGTTGCTGCCGGCAAGGGAAAACGGTGATCTGAACAAATCAGGGCGCACTCACAGCAGATAAAGAATGCCGTAGAGCACAACCCAGATGCCATCCACGAAGTGCCAGTAGAGCTCGGCAGCCTCCAGGCCGAAGGGGTGTTCCGCATCCACGCCGCCGCCGGGCCGGCTCTGCAGGGCGACGATGCCGATGCAGATCGCCCCCAGGGTGACGTGCAGCCCGTGGAAGCCGGTGAGGGCGTAGAAGGTGCTGGCGAACAGGTTGTCGGTCAGCCCGAAGGGCAGGTTGAAGTACTCCACCATCTGGCCCGCCAGGAAGGCCAGGCCGAGGGCGCCGGTGATCAGCAGCCAGTTGCGGCAGGCCGCCAGTCGATTGGCCCGGCATTCGCGGCCGGCCCGATGGAAGGTGAAGCTGCTCACCAGCAGCAGCACGGTGTTGATCGTGGGCAGCAGCAGTTCCAGCTCGTAGGTGCTGCCCTCCGGCAGCGGATTCACCGCTCGGAAGGTGAGGTAGGCGGCAAAGAAGCCGGCGAAGGTCATGCCATCGGCCACCAGGAAGGTGGCCAGGCCGAACAGGCGGGCGTCGTGGTGGCCGTGACTGGAGGCGCCGCTGGCGTCAGCGCTGCTGCCGAGGCTGGTGGCGTCGCTGACGCCGACGGTGGCGGGGGCGGGCTGGCTCATCGCTGGGGCGGCGGGGAGAGGACGGCATCGGTGCTGGCGGTGGCCGCTCGGCCATAGCCATAGGGTTCGGTCACCAGGGGGGCTTCGCCGTGCCAGTTCTCCACCGGCGGCGGCGAGCTGGTGAGCCACTCGGGCGTGAGGGCGTTCCAGGGGTTGTCGCCCGCCGGTTCGCCGCGCCAGGCGGTGAGCGCCACATTCAGCAGCAGCGGCAGGGTGCTGATCGCCATGATCAGCGCGCCGACGCTGCTGATCTGGTTGAGGGTGGTGAAGGTGGGGTCGTATTCGGCCACGCGGCGGGGCATGCCGTTGAGCCCCAGCCAGTGCTGCGGCAGGAAGCAGAGGTTGAAGCCGATGAAGGTGAGCACGAAGTGCAGGCGGCCGAGATCTTCGTTGAGCAGGCGGCCGGTGAATTTCGGATACCAGTGATAGAGAGAGGCGAAGATCACGAACACCGTGCCGCCATACACGATGTAGTGGAAGTGCCCCACCACGTAGTAGGTGTCGTGCACGTGGATGTCAAAGGGCACCTGCGCCAGGGTGATGCCGGTGATGCCGCCGAAGACGAAGTTGAGAATGAAGCCGCAGGAGAACAGCATCGCCGAATTGAGGGCGATCTTGCCGCCCCAGAGGGTGGCGATCCAGTTGAAGAACTTGATGCCGGTGGGGACGGCGATGAAGGAGGTGGCGATCGTGAAGAACAGGCGCATCCAGGGTGGTGTGCCGCTCGTGAACATGTGGTGCGCCCAGACGATCAGCCCGAGGAACACGATGCCCATGATCGAATAGACCATCGTGGTGTAGCCGAACAGTGGCTTGCGGCTGTGCACCGGCAGGATTTCGCTCACCAGGCCAAATGCCGGCAGCACCATGATGTAGACGGCTGGGTGCGAATAGAACCAGAATAGGTGCTGGTACACCACCACATTGCCGCCCAGGCTGGGATTGAAGAAGCCGGTGTGGGCAATGATGTCGAAGCTCAGCAGGATCAGCACGCCCGCCAGCACCGGTGTCGACAGCACCACCAAGATGCTGGTGCCGAGCATGGCCCAGCAGTACATCGGCATCTGCATCAGCTTCAGCCCCGGCCGCCGCAGCTTGAGCACCGTGGCGATGAAGTTCACCGCACCGAAGATCGAGCTGCCGCCCAGCAGCAGCACGCTCAGAATCCACACCACCTGGCCAGCGGCGGGGGTGGTGAGGCTCAGGGGCGGATAGGCGGTCCAGCCCGATTGGGCGGCGGCACCGGCCAGGAAATAGCTGCTGATCAGCAGCAGGCCGGCGGGGGGGATCATCCAGAAGGCCACGGCGTTCAGCCGCGGGAAGGCCATGTCCCTGGCCCCCACGTAGAAAGGGATCAGATAGTTGCCAAAAGCCCCGTTCACCACCGGCACGATCCACAGGAAGATCATCACGGTGCCGTGCAGAGTCAGCACTTCGTTGTAGGTGTCCCGCGGCATGAAATCCGCCAGGGGTGTCACCAGCTCGGTGCGGATCGCCCCGGCCAGCGCTCCGCCCACCAGATAGAAGAGAAAGCCGCACACCAGATACTGCAGGCCGATCACCTTGTGATCGAGGCTGAAGCTGAAGTAGCGCAGCCAGCCGCTGGGTTGCAGGCTGGTGCTGGTGAGGTCGCTGGGCTGGGCGAGGGTCATCGGTCAGGGTTGCGCATCGGGAAGCCAACGGGGGCGATCAGGCGGGTCGTCAGCCGGGGCGTCAGGCAGTGGCGGGTCGGTTCTGCTCCAGCCAGAGCTGATAGTCGTCGGGGCTGTGTACCACCACGGAGGTGCGCATGCCGCCGTGATACGGGCCGCAGAGTTCGGCGCAGATCACCGGGTAGGTGCCGGGGCGCGTGGCGGTGAAGGACAGCGTGGTGGGCTGCCCCGGAATCACATCCTGTTTGAGCCGGAACTCCGGCACCCAGAAGGCGTGAATCACATCGCGGGCCTCCATGCGCAGCTCGACGGGCTGCCCCGTGGGCACGTGCAATTCCCCGCTGGTGATGCCCGCCTCGGGGTACTGGAAGATGAAGGCGAACTGCATGGCCGTCACCTCCACCGGCAGCACGGCGGCGCCATCGGCGGCTATCCCGGCAGCGCCGATGCCACCCCAGACCCGTGGGGGGGCGTCGGCGTCGGCACGGTCCTCCGCCATCGCCGCAGGGCTCATGGTGTGATCCCTGTCATGGCCCATGGCGGCATGGTCCATCGCCGCATGCATCGCTCCGTGATCGAGGGGAGCCATTCCCCCCATCCGGTCGTAGATGTCGTAGCTGTAGATGCCGATGAACAGAATCACCACCGCGGGAATCGCGGTCCAGACGATTTCCAGCGGCAGATTGCCTTCCAGGGGCAGCCCCTCGGCGACTTCTCCCTCGCGGCGACGGAAGCGCACGAGGCTGTAGAGCACCACGATCAGGATGCCCAGGAACAGGGTGGTGCCGATGCTGAACAGCACACGGAACAGGCTGTCGTAGGCAGCGGCATTGCTGCTGGCGGCCACTGGCAGCAGGTTGACCTTCTCGCTCACCAGCAAGCCAGTGGCGATCAGGCCGGCGCTGGCCAGGGCCGTGGTGAGTGCGGTGCGGATCTGCACGTCTTCGGCTGATCTGATCGCCAGCCTATGGGCCGCAGACGGATGCTGCGCTTCCTGGCAGGGTTTGGTTGTGATTCGGTGGTATTCGAGCGCCATGGACGGCCTCTCGGATCAATCCCTGGAGGCGCAGATCCCCGCTTGATGTGTTGAAATCCGGATCAACCTGGCGTCGCGGTCGCTGCCCCGGGCGCAGCCGCTACGTTCGCTGAACCCTGTCAGCTCGGCGCCATGCTGCGATCGCTGGCCTCGCCGCTGCCGCCGCTCATGCGCCTCTGCGGCCACCTCGTCGTGGCGCTGGTGGTCCTGGTGGTGATTGGCGGTGCCACCCGTGTGATGGAGGCCGGCCTGGCCTGCCCTGACTGGCCCCTCTGCTACGGCCAGTGGTTGCCGGGCGGTCGGATGAACCTGCAGGTGTTCCTGGAATGGTTCCACCGCCTCGATGCCTTTGTGGTGGGGGTGGCCCTGCTGGTGCTCTGCGGCGTCAGCGTGCTGCAGCGCCAGCGTCTGCCCCGCTGGCTGCCTCCCGCCGCTGCGGCGGCTCTGCTGCTGGTGGCCCTCCAGGGTGGTCTGGGGGCGCTGACGGTGACCCGTCTGCTGGCCGCTCCGCTGGTGACCGCCCACCTGGCGACGGCTCTGGTGCTGGTGGCCCTGTTGAGCGGCCTGCATCAGGCCCTGCGGGTCGCCTCGACAGCGGATCAGGCCCCCATCACCGCTGCCTTGCCTCCCTGGTGGACGCCGCTGGTGCTGTTGGCCCTGGCCCTGGTGTTCGCCCAGTGCCTGCTGGGGGGCTCTCTGGCCAGCCAGTGGGCGGCTCAGCGCTGTCTGCAGGCCGGTGAAGCCTGCGCCTGGCTGGGACGTCACCGCTGGTTCGCCCGCCCCGCCGCTGCCGCCGTGCTGCTGCTGCTGCCGGCCTCCCTGGGCCTGCCCGCCGCCCATCGCGCCCTGCGGCTATCCGCCCTGGCTGCTCTGGTTCTGGCCGCCGGACAGGTCGCCCTGGGCATCGCCACCCTGCGTCTGCAGCTCAGCCTGCCCGCCCTGACCATCGCCCACCAGCTGGTCGCTGCTCTGCTGGTGGCGCTGCTGGCGGGCATCGCCGGCCGCAGCCTGGCCCTCGGCGCCGCTGCCCGGGCGACTGTGGTGCCGGTGGCAATTCCATCCCCTGACACCCCCCTGGAGGTGGCCCGTGCTTAGCGCCTCTCCCGCCACCGCCGCCGCGGCCGTCGTGGCGCCCCCGGCTCCAGCTCCGGCAACGTCCGCCAAGCGCCGCTTGCCCGCCTGGCTGGAGGTGGTCAAGCCCCGGTTGATTCCGCTGCTGCTGGCCACCACCGTGGCCGGCATGGCTGTCAGTGGCGCGGCGATCACCCCCCTGACGGCGGCCTGCACGCTCCTCGGTGGCGCGCTGGTGTCGGCCGCCGCCGGTGCCCTCAACTGCGTCTGGGAGCACGATCTCGATGCCCGCATGGCGCGCACCAGCCGCCGCGCCCTGCCCTCCGGCCGCCTGGGCCCCGACCAGGCGCTGCGGCTGGCGCTGCTGCTCACCGCCCTGGCCCTGCCCGTGCTCGTGCTGGGGGTCAACCCCCTGGCCGCCAGCCTGACGCTGCTCGGCCTCTGCAGCTACGTGCTGCTCTACACGGTGCTGCTCAAGCCGCGCACGCCTCAGAACATCGTCATCGGTGGCGTGGCCGGGGCGATCCCGCCGCTGGTGGGAGCTGCCGCCGCCAGCGGCCAGCTGGGCTGGTCCAGCTGGTGGCTGTTTGCCCTGGTGGTGCTCTGGACACCCGCCCACTTCTGGGCCCTGGCCCTGCTGCTGCGCGACGACTACCGCGCCGCCGGCATCCCGATGCTGCCGGTGGTGCAGGGTGTGCCGGCCACGGCCGTCGCCATCGGTCATTACGCCCGGGCCACCGCCGCCTTCAGCCTGCTCGGTTGGCCGCTGCTGCCCGGGGGCGGTCTGCTCTACCTGCTGCTGGTGCTGCCCTTCAATGCCCGGCTGCTGCAGCTCACCGCCCGCCTCGGTGCCCTGCCGGAGGATCCGCAACGGGCGCGCGATCTCTTCCGCTGGTCGATTCTCTATCTCTTCGGCCTCTGCCTGCTGCTGCTGCTGGCCCGTCTGCCCCAGGCCCAGGCCCTCGTCTGGCCCTCGGCGGCCCTGCCTACATTGGCCGCCTGGTCACCAGCACGACGGTGCCGATGGGCGAGCGGCCGGACGACGAACAGCAGCCGATGCTTCAGCTGCGGGACCTGCATAAGGTCTACGGCCGGAAGGGTGCCGAGGTGGTGGCCCTCAACGGTCTTGATCTGACGGTGCCCGCCGGCAGCCTCTATGGCCTGCTCGGCCCCAACGGTGCCGGCAAGACCACCACCCTGCGCATCCTGGCCACGCTGCTGGCCCCCGATCACGGCAGCGTGCGCGTGGGCGGCATCGACGCCCTGCGCGAGCCGCGGCGCGTGCGCAACCTGCTTGGTTACGTGGCCCAGGAGGTGGCGATCGACAAGATCCTCACCGGCCGAGAGCTGCTGCAGCTGCAGGGGGACCTCTATCACCTCGAGCGCCGCCAGCGGGATGCCCGCATCGCCGAACTGGTGGAGCTGCTGGCGATGGCGGATTGGATCGATCGCCGCTGCGGCAGCTACTCGGGTGGCATGCGTCGCCGCCTGGATCTGGCCAGCGGGCTGCTGCATTCCCCCCAGCTGCTGGTGCTCGATGAGCCCACGGTGGGTCTCGACATCGAGAGCCGCGCCGCCATCTGGCAGGTGCTGCGTCAGCTGCGGCAGCAGGGCACCACGATCCTGCTCAGCAGCCACTACCTCGAGGAGGTGGATGCCCGGGCCGATCGCCTGGCGATCATCGAAGCCGGGTGCGTGATCGCCGAGGGCGCGCCAGCCACCCTCAAGCAGGCCTTGGGGGGGGATCGCGTCACCCTGCGGGTGCGCGAATTCAGCGATGCCGATGAGGCCGGCCGGGTCCAGCAGCTGCTGCAGGGCTGCCAGGGGGTGCGCCAGGTGGTGGTCAACCGCGCCCAGGGCTATTCGCTCAACCTGGTGGTGGAGCACGACGGCGTGCTCGAGCAGTTGCGCCAGGCCCTGGCCGGTGCCGATCTGCCGGTGTTCGCCCTGGCCCAGAGCCGCCCCAGCCTCGATGACGTTTATCTGCAGGCCACCGGCCGCACGCTGATGGATGCCGAGCTGGCGGTCGCCGGCAGCCGGGACGTCAAGGCTGAGCGGCGCCAAAGCATGCGCTGATCTCACATCCTGCTCATGTTGCGTTTCCTCCGCCGGCTCCTTCGCCCTCGTTCCCATCACCCGCGCCATCGCCGCCCGCCTTCGATGACTTCCGCTCCCGCCGCCGTGGCCGGCTCCACCCGCCCGCTGACCTCTCCTGTTCAGGGTTCCGCCCTGGCGGAGATCCGCCAGGAGACCTTCGCCCTCACCCGCCGCCTGTTCGTGCAGCTGCAGCGCCGCCCCTCGACGCTGGTGGCCGGCGTGCTGCAACCGCTGATCTGGCTGGTGCTGTTCGGCGCGCTGTTCGCCAAGGCGCCCGCGGGACTGCTCCCCGATGGCATGAGCTATGGCCGCTTTCTCGGTGCCGGCGTGATCGTGTTCACGGCCTTCAGCGGCGCCCTCAACGCCGGGCTGCCGGTGATGTTCGACCGGGAGTTCGGCTTCCTCAACCGGCTGCTGGTGGCACCGCTGCGCTCCCGCAGCTCGATCGTGCTGGCCACCGTGCTCTACATCACGGTGATGAGCCTGGTGCAGAGCCTGGCGATCATGGTCACGGCGGCGGCGCTGGGTTACGGCTGGCCCGGCGGCGCCGGTTTGCTGCTGGTGCTCGTCACCCTGCTGCTGCTGGTGTTCGCCGTCACGGCCCTCAGCCTCGGCCTGGCCTTCGCCCTGCCGGGTCACATCGAGCTGATCGCTGTGATCTTCGTGGCCAACCTGCCGCTGCTGTTCGCCAGCACCGCCCTGGCGCCGATTTCGTTCATGCCCACCTGGCTGGGCTGGCTTGCGGCCCTGAATCCCCTTACCTTCGCGATTGAACCCATCCGGGCGGCCTACGCGGGCCAGTTCTCCCTCACCGCCGTGGTGCTGGAGGCGCCCTACGGCCAGCTCAGCGCTGCCACCTGTCTGGTGGTGCTGACGGCCCTGGCGGCCGGATTGTTCCTGCTGATCCGCCCGTTGCTGGATCGCAAACTCACCTGACGCGAGCCGCCGCCATGCCCCGCCCCTCCCCACTGCTGCCGTCCGAGCGTCCCGATCCGCTGCAGCAGTTGCTGGTGGCGGTCGCCGAAGGCGACGGGCCGCGGGCGCGGCGTCTGGTGGATCAGCTCGTGCATCGCCGCGGTGTGGCGGCCCTCGAGCAGCTGCTGGCAGGGGTGCTGTTGCGCAGTCAGGGGGCCTCGGCCGTGGCCTGGCTGCAGCAGCAGATCGGCGGCGAGCTGACCGCAGCCCCGGCGGGCCTGCAGCTGGGATCCGCCGAGGTGGGGTTGCCCGTTGCGGTGCCGCCTGAGCCGCCTGCTGCTGTTGATCCCGCGATGGTCCCGGCTGCCTCGACTGTGCTTGCTGCGGCGGAGGCGGAGCCTGAGCCAGCTCCGGTCGCCAGCGCCGCGGCGAGCGAGCTGGTGGCGGCACCGTCGTCTTCTGTTGCTGTTGCCGCTCCTGCAGTTGCGGACGAGGCTGCAGCCTCTCCTGTTGCAGCCCCTCAGCAGGAAACCCTGGCCACGGAAACCGCAGCTGGGGAGAGCGCCGCTGGGGAAACCGCAGCGGGGCACGTGGTAGCCGGGCAAGCCGCAGCCCCCTTGCCGATGGCCGCTGCCGCAATCGTCAGCTCCGCCGAGCGCCTGCGCGCTCTTCCGGCAGCCAATGCTGCCCCGGCGGCGCTGGTGCCTCCGGCCCCCGCCCCGGCGCTGGTGCGTCGCCTGCGGGCCTGGCTGCCGGAGGAGGAGCCCCTGGCCGGCGAGGATCCGGCCTATCCCCAGGCCAGCTGACCTTGCCTTCCACCCCTCCTCTCGTTCGGCCCTCCGGTCTGATCGTTTCGGTGCAGGCCCCCGAGGGCTCGCCCCTGCGGGACCCTGAGGTGATCGCCGCCATGGCGGAAGCCAGCCTGCGCAACGGCGCCACCGGTGTGCGGCTGGAGAGCCCCGAGCACATCGGCGCCGTGCGGCGGCGCTGCCCCCAGGCCCTGATCATCGGCCTGTGGAAGCGCACCTTTGCCGGCAGCTCGGTGTACATCACCCCCCGCTGGTCGGAGATCGAGACGGTGTGGGCTGCCGGTGCCGACGTGGTGGCGATCGACGCCACCGACCGCCATCGCCCCGGCGATGAGGATCTCGCCGCCCTGGTGAAGCGGGCGCGCGAGCAGCTCGGTGCACCGCTGATGGCCGATGTCGATTCGATCGCCAACGGGCTGCAGGCGGCGGCCCTCGGTTGCAGCTGGGTGGGCACCACCCTGTTCGGCTACACCGAGGCCACCGCCGAGCAGCGGCCGCCGGCCTGGTCGCTGCTGGAGCCCCTGCGCCGGCAGCTGCCGCCGGCCACGGCGCTGATCTGCGAAGGCGGGGTGGCCAGTGCCGATCAAGCCCGCCGGGCGCTGGAGCTGGGGGCCGATGCGGTGGTGGTGGGCACGGCGATCACCGGCGTCGATCTGCAGGTCGCCGCCTACGTGCGCGCGATCGCACCCTGACGGGGGCGCTCCTGCCGGCGTCCTCGGGCACAGGCACAACAAAGCCCCCGGCCATCGACCGGGGGCTGGGTTTCCGGAAGCCCTCAGGGGCTCACATCATGCCGGGCATGCCCATGCCGCCCATGCCGCCCATGCCACCCATCGGGTCCATGCCACCGCCGGCCGGAGCGGCAGCGGCCGGTTCGGGCTTGTCGGCGATCACCGCCTCGGTGGTGAGCAGCAGCGAGGCGATCGACACCGCATCCTGCAGGGCCAGGCGCGTCACCTTGGCGGCATCGATGATGCCGGCGGCCAGCAGGTCTTCGTAGACGCCGCTCAGGGCGTTGTAACCCTTGCCCTGGCGCAGCACCTCGGCTTCCACCACATCACCGTTGGCGCCGGCGTTGCGGGCGATCTGCTGCAGCGGTGCCGCCAGGGCCCGCTGCAGGATCTCCACGCCGGTGCGCTCGTCGCCGCTCAGGCCAGTGGCCAGCTCCCCCAGGCCGGCGGCCAGCTGCAGCAGGGTGGTGCCGCCGCCGGCCACGATGCCTTCCTCCACCGCGGCGCGGGTGGCATTGAGGGCGTCCTCGATGCGCAGCTTGCGGTTCTTCAGTTCGGTTTCGGTGGGGGCGCCCACCTTGATCACCGCCACGCCGCCGGCCAGCTTGGCGATCCGCTCCTGCAGCTTCTCGCGGTCGTAGTCGGAGTCGGTGCGCTCCAGCTCGCGCTTGATCGCCGCCACCCGATCGTTCACCGCCTGCTGGTGGTCACCGCTGGCCACGATCGTGGTGTCGTCCTTGGTGATCGTGATGCGGCGGGCCTGGCCCAGGTCCGCCAGGGTCACGGCCTCCAGCGTCATCGCCTGGTCCTCGCTCACCAGCGTGGCGCCGGTGAGGATGGCGATGTCCTGCAGGCTGGCCTTGCGGCGTTCGCCGAAGCCCGGGGCCTTGACCGCCGCCACCTGCAGCACGCCGCGGTTCTTGTTCACCACCAGCGTGGCCAGGGCTTCACCTTCCACCTCTTCGGCGATGATCAGCAGCGGCCGGCCGGCACGGCTGACGGCCTCCAGCACCGGCACCAGATCGGCGATGGCGCCCACCTTGCGGTCGGTCACCAGCACCAGCGGATTCTCGAACACGCATTCGCGCCGATCCTGGTCGGTCACGAAGTAGGGAGAGATGTAGCCGCGGTTGAAGGCCATCCCCTCGGTGATCTCCAGCTCGGTGGCCAGGGAGGTCGACTCCTCCACGGTGATCACGCCATCGGCGCTCACCTTGTCCATGGCCTCGGCGATCATCCGGCCGATCTCCTCGTCGTTGCCGGCGCTCACCGCCGCCACCTGGCGGATCGCCTCACCGCTCACCGTCTGGGCCCGTTCGGCGATGCCCGCCACCACCTGAGCCAGGGCCTTCTCCAGGCCACGGCGC
Source organism: Cyanobacteriota bacterium (assembly GCA_965657465.1). Lineage (GTDB taxonomy): Bacteria > Cyanobacteriota > Cyanobacteriia > PCC-6307 > Cyanobiaceae > NIES-981. The sequence continues at coordinate 15,126 of CBFHOT010000043.1, forward strand.
AGGCCGACGGGGTTGGCGCCGGCGGCCACGTTGCGCAGGCCTTCCTGCACCAGCGCCTGGGCCAGCACCGTGGCGGTGGTGGTGCCATCACCGGCGCTGTCCTTGGTCTTGCTGGCCACCTGCTGGATCAGCTTGGCGCCGATGTTCTCGAAGGGATCCTCCAGCTCGATCTCCCGGGCGATCGTCACGCCGTCGTTGACGATGTCGGGGGCGCCGAAGCTCTTCTCCAGCACCACGTTGCGGCCCTTGGGGCCGATGGTCACCTTCACGGCATCCGCCAGGGCGTTGACCCCCCGCTCCAGGGCGGCGCGGGATTCATCGGAGAAGCTGACCAGCTTGGCCATCGGCGGCGGGCAAATGCAATGGCCCAAGGCTCCCACGCCGGCCCCGGCGGACGCCGGTGGGGAAAGCCGAATCCCTCCGGCCCCGATAGCGTCGGAGCAGCCCGGAACGGCTCCGCGCCCTGCCATGGAGGACCTGCTGCCCCTCACCGCTTCGTCGCTGGTTGCGTCGCTGCCGTCGGCGGCTGCGGCGCTGGATGCCGGCCTCGATCAGCTGCTCGATGCCGCCCTCGATCCGGCTCTGGATCTGGGGCTGGAGCGCGGTCTCGATGCGGTGCTGCTGGATCCCACCAGCAGCACCAACGCCCTGGTGTTCGTGCTGATCGCCGCCCTTGGGCTGCTGATGGCGCTGATCTACGTGCCGCTGCGCCTCTATCTCACCCTCACGGCCCGCAGCCGGCGCCTGCGGCTGCTGCAGCGGATCCGCCGGCTGCGCGAGGAGCTCAGCGATGGGCTGGCCCCAGTAGCCCCTGCCGCACCGCCGCCGGAGATGGCATCGCCGCCCCTGGGGGAGGCGGTGATTGAACCGCCCCTGGTGTAGAGCGTGCGGGCCGGCTGGTGCCTCAGCGCATCACCATGCCGCCATCCACCTGCAGCACCTGGCCGGTCATGTAGGCAGCGGCTGCATCCGAGGCCAGGAAGCGCACGGCGCTGGCCACCTCGGCCGGCTGGCCCATACGGCCTAGGGGGATCGCCTTGAGGATCGGCTCCTTGTCGAGCTCGGCGGTCATGTCGCTCTCGATGAAGCCGGGGGCCACGGCGTTCACGGTGACGCCGCGGCTGGCGAACTCGGCGGCGCTGCTGCGGGTGAGGC
>CBFHOT010000044.1:0-16224 GCA_965657465.1 Cyanobacteriota bacterium
GCTGTCGCACTTGGAGCCGTCCGACACGAAGATCTCCTCGGCTGAGATGTCGCAGCCGCGGGCCTGGAAGTCGTGGCTGGCGATCGCTTCTCGCAGCCACAGGTAGCCCTGCTCGGGGCCGTAGCCGTGGAAGCCCTCGCGGGTGCCCATCTCATCGATGGCGGCCTTCATGGCGTTGCGGCAGGCCTCCGGTAGGGGCTCGGTCACATCGCCGATGCCCAGGCGGATGATCGGAGCACTGGGGTTGGCCTCGCTGAAGGCCTTCACCCGCCGGGCGATCTCCGGGAACAGGTAGCCCGCCTTGAGCTTGAGGTAGTTGCCGTTGACCTGAGCCATGGGGAATCGCGCGCCACAGGGGATGGGCCGGATTGTCCTATGGCGCCCTGCAGTCCCCGCGCGCAGGCGCTGCATACGATGCGCTCAGCACCGGGTCTGTTGCCGTGATCGCCACCTCCGCCCGCGCCGTGCCGGCCCCGGTCGAATTCGATGCCCTCGTTGATCTGCAGATCAGCAAGCCGGCCCGCTACCTCGGCAACGAGCTGGGCGTCACGCCGCGCGACTGGAGCGAGGCCTGGGCCGAGGCCCGCGTGCGCTGGGCGCTCACCTACCCCGAGGTCTACGAGGTGGGCTCCAGCAACAGCGGCCACATCATTCTCTATTCGATCCTCAATAGCCTCCCGGGCCAGCTGTGCGATCGCAGCTATCTGCCGGCCGCTGATCTGGCCGCCCGCCTGCGCGAGCGCGGCGCACCCCTGTTCGCGGTGGAGAGCCGCCGCCCGCTGGCCGCCTTCGACATCCTCGGCTTCTCCCTCAGCTACGAGCTGGGCGGCACCAACATCCTGGAGATGCTCGATCTGGCCGGCATCCCGATCCGGGCGGCCGATCGCGGTGATCTGCCCCTCAGCGACCCTGCGGCGCCGCCGCTGATCTTCGCCGGCGGCCCCACCGCCACCAGCAATCCCGAGCCCTTCGCCGCCTTCTTCGATTTCATCGCCCTCGGCGATGGGGAGGAGCTGCTGCCGGAGATCGGCTTGGTGGTGGCCGAGGCCCGCGCCGCCGGCCTCAGCCGCCGCGCCCTGCTGCGCGATCTGGCCCAGGTGCCGGGGGTCTATGTGCCCGCGCTCTACGGCCCCGGTGCCGATGGGGTGACGCTGCAACCCCTCGAGCCCGGCCCACCGCTGCGGATCCAGCGCCGCACGGCCACGCCGATGCCCCACTACGCCATGGGGCTGGTGCCCCACATCGAAACGGTGCACGACCGGCTCACGGTGGAGATCCGGCGCGGCTGCACCCGCGGCTGCCGCTTCTGCCAGCCGGGCATGCTCACCCGCCCGGCCCGGGATGTGGAGCCCGACGCGGTGGTGGAGGCGGTGGAGGAGGGCATGCGCCGCACCGGCTACGCCGATTTCTCGCTGCTGTCGCTCAGCTGCTCCGACTACCTGGCCCTGCCGGCGGTGGGGGTGGAGCTGCGCAACCGCCTGGCGGAGCAGAACGTGACCCTCACCCTGCCCAGCCAGCGGGTGGATCGCTTCGACACCAACATCGCCCACATCCTCGGCGGCACCCGCAAGGGCGGCCTCACCTTCGCGCCGGAGGCCGGCACCCAGCGCCTGCGCGACATCGTCAACAAGGGCCTCACCGACGCCGAGCTGCTGGCCGGCATCCGCACTGCCATGGACAGCGGCTACCGCAAGGTGAAGCTCTACTTCATGATCGGCCTGCCCGGCGAGACCGACGCCGATGTGCTGGGCATTGTCGACACCTGCCGCGCCCTGCAGCAGCAGTGCCGCGGCCTGGGCCGGCTGGAGCTGAACCTCACCATCAGCAACTTCACGCCCAAGCCCCACACCCCCTTCCAGTGGCACAGCGTGAGCACGGAGGAGTTCCGGCGGCGCCAGGAGCTGCTGCGTGGGGCGCTGCGCCAGCTGCGCGGCATCAAGACCAACTTCACCGATGTACGCCTCTCGGCCATCGAGGACTTCATCGGCCGCGGCGATCGCCGCCTAGCGCCGGTGATCGAAGCCGCTTGGCGCGCCGGTGCCGCGATGGATGCCTGGTTCGAGTCGGCGGAGCGCAGCCACGCCGCCTGGACCGCCGCGATCGAGGCCGCCGGCCTCGGCGGCCGCTACCGCCAGCTGGAGCTCGGCGGTTGGAGCGCCGTGGAGGCGATGGAGGTGGGGGATCTCGAGCGCTTCTGCCGCCAGCCGCTGCCCTGGGATCACATCGATTCGGGCCTCGACAAGCGCTGGCTGGCGGAAGACCTGCAGCGGGCCCTCGCTGCCGCCGTGGTGCCCGACTGCTCTTTCGAGGGTTGCAGCAGCTGTGGTGTCTGCGGGCCGGAGCTGGGCCACAACGTGGTGGTGCCGCCACCGCCGATCCCCGCGGCCCTGCCGCAGCGGGCGCCGGCCAGTGAGCGGGTCTGCCGGTTGCGCATCGGCTTCGCCAAGACCGGCTCTCTGGCCCTGATCAGCCACCTCGACACCCTGCGGCTGCTGGAGCGGGCCCTGCGCCGCAGCGCTCTGCCGGTGAGCTTCACCGGTGGCTTTCACCCGCTGCCCCGCCTGCAGCTGGGCCTGGCCCTGCCCCTCGGGGTGGAGGGCCTGGGCGAGTGGCTCGATCTGGAATTCATCGAGACAGTGGATCCGGCCCTGGTGCGGCGGCGGCTGCAGGCGGAGCTGCCGGCTGAGTTCCAGCTGCTCTCGGCGGCGGTGGTGCCCACCTTCGGGCCGAGCCTGGCCCAGGAGCTGGCGGAAGCCCACTGGCGCCTGCAGCTCACGGCTGATCCCGCGCCGGAGCCCGCGCGCTGGGGCCAGGCGGTGGCGGAGCTGCTGGCCGCCGCCGAGCTGATCTGGCACGACACCGACAAGAAGGGTCGGCCGCGGCAGCGCGATTGCCGGCCGGCGCTGCTCGCTCTGGAGCTGGCGGAGCCTGAGGCGTCCGCGGACGCCGGCGCCGCTGCGGATCGCCCCGCTCCAGGGGTGGTGACCCTGCAGCTGCGGGCGGTGGTCGATCCGGCTGGCCGCAGCCTGCGGCCCGATCAGATCGCCCACTGGCTGGCCGAGCGTCTCGGTGGGGCTGAGGTGCGTGTCGTCGCCCAGCAGCGCACGGCACTGCTGCTGCACCAGCCTGGGGACGCCTGATCGCCCGTGCTAGCTTCGCAGCAAGGGCGATCAGGCTGTCTGGCCTGCAAGCTTCACGCCGCCTCCACGCTGCGCCGCAAGCTTTCCCACCACACAGCATTTCCGCCGACCCCGGCACCCGCTCTCTCACGGTTTCCGCCGGGCCCTCGTCGGCCCCGAGTTTCCAGGCACGAAGGACCCCACCCGTCGGGCCTGCCTCCCCATCTCGCCCTTCCCCTGCCTGAGACGGGATTCGTCCAGGCATTGCTTCCTCCAATCATTGTTTCCGGCGGCTGTTCCGGCAGTCCCGCGGCTGATCGCCCCCAAGGCTGATCCCTTCCGCGCCTGGTCTGTCCGGCCGTACATCGGCGGTGTCGTGCTCCTGCTGTCACCGCGGCCGCATTCCCACCTGGCCGGCCCTGCCCAGGGTCACCCCTTCACCCATGCCCCAGCAGATCGTCATCGCCGAGCAGCTGCGCATCGCCGCAGTTCTCCACGACGACCGTGTTGATCAACTGGTTGTGGCCCAGGGCCGCTACCAGATCGGCGATGTCTACCTCGGCACCGTGGAGAACGTGCTGCCCGGGATCGATGCCGCCTTTGTCAACATCGGCGAAAGCGAGAAGAACGGCTTCATTCATGTCACCGACCTCGGCCCCCTGCGGCTGAAGAAGGGCGCCGCCGGCATCACCGAACTGCTCGAGCCCCGGCAGAAGGTGCTGGTGCAGGTGATGAAGGAGCCCACCGGCACCAAGGGCCCTCGCCTCACCGGCAACCTCACCCTGCCGGGCCGCTTCCTGGTGTTGCAGCCCCACGGCCAGGGGGTGAACATCTCGCGCCGCATCAACGGCGAGAACGAGCGCAACCGCCTGCGCGCCCTGGGCGTGCTGATCAAGCCCCCCGGCGCCGGCCTGCTGATCCGCACCGAAGCCGAAGGAGTGGCTGAGGACCAGCTGATCGATGATCTCGAGGCCCTGCTGCGCCAGTGGGAAGCGATCCAGACCGCGGCGGAGTCGGCCTCGCCGCCGGTGCTGCTCAACCGCGACGAGGACTTCATCCACCGCGTGCTGCGCGACCTCTACAGCCCTGAGGTGCAGCGCGTCGTCGTCGACAGCGCCGCTGCCGTCGGCCGCGCCAATGCCTTCCTCGGCGCCGACCACGCCAACGTGCTGGTGGAGGCCCATGGTGAGCCCGCCGAGATCCTGGAGCACTTCAAGGTCAATGCGGCCATCCGCGATGCCCTCAAGCCGCGGGTCGATCTGCCCTCCGGTGGCTACGTGATCATCGAGCCCACCGAGGCGCTCACGGTCATCGACGTCAACTCCGGCTCCTTCACCCGCTCCGCCAATGCGCGGGAGACGGTGCTCTGGACCAACTGCGAAGCCGCCGTTGAGATCGCCCGCCAGCTGAAGCTGCGCAACATCGGCGGTGTGGTGGTGGTCGACTTCATCGACATGGAGTCGCGCCGCGATCAGCTGCAGCTGCTCGAGCACTTCACCCAGGCGGTGCGCGATGACGCCGCCCGCCCCCAGATCGCCCAGCTCACCGAGCTCGGCCTGGTGGAACTCACCCGCAAGCGTCAGGGCCAGAACATCTACGAACTGTTCGGTCGTGCCTGCCCCAGCTGTGGCGGCCTGGGCCATGTGGCCGTGCTGCCCGGCAAGGACACCCTGCAGCCCCTGGCCAGCACCGCCGGTCTGGTGCGTTCGGCGGCCTCGGCCCGCGCTGAGGTGCTGGCCCCGGCGGCTGGTGGTGAATCTGGCTCCGGCCGCCGCCGCCGCGGTGGCCGCGGCGGTCGTGGCGGTGGCGCCGCTGCCGCCACCACGGCTCTGCCGGTGGCCGCCAGCTCCGTGGAGCAGATCGATTCCGGCGTGCTGATGCCGATCGCGCCGCTGCTGGATGGCCACAGCCTGGAGCCTGCGGCCGTCAACCCTTACGCCCAGGCTTCCGCCGGTGCTGACACCGCAGCCGGCGGCCGCCGAGCCGAGCCCGAGCTGGTGGCCGTGCCGATGGATGCCGACCAGGAGGCCGTTTACGGCTGGCTGGGTCTCAATCCCACCCTGCTGTTGGAGGAGCCCCCCAGCGGCGAGAACGTGATGGTGCGGGTGATCCGCCCCGATGCCGATCCGGACGCGGTGCTCGAGGAGGCGCGTCAGCAGCTGAGCGCCAGCGGTTCGCGCCGTCGCCGCGGCCGCGGTGGCCGTGGTCGTGGTGAGGCAGCGGCCAACGAAGCTGGGGGCACCACGGTTGTGGCAGAGAGGGCTCCTGTGGAGACGCTGCCGGCGGTGGCGCCAGCGGACGAGCGTCGTCCGGCCCCCGTGGAGATCATCCCCCTGCCGGTCCGGCTTGAGCCCGAGACCGTCGTCACCGTCTCGGTGCCGACCCGTCCGCCCGAGCCGATCGAGGAGCCTGCTGCGGCGATCGAGCCGGAGCCCGAACTCGATGAGTCCGGTGCCCCGCGCCGCCGCCGGCGCCGCTCCTCCGCCCGCGTCTGAGTCCGCTCTGGCCCGTGCTGTGATCCATCCCGTCGCCGCGGTCGACCCTTGGCAGGGCCGCGATCCGGCCTGTTGCGCCGGGGTGGATGAGGTCGGCCGCGGCTGCCTGTTCGGCCCGGTGTTCGCGGCGGCCGCAGTGCTGCCCGCAGCGGCCCTGGCGCCGCTCCAGGCTCTCGGCCTCACCGACAGCAAGGCGCTCAGCGCTCGCCGGCGGGCGGCCCTGGTGCCCGAGATCGAGGCCGCTGCCATCGCCTGGGCGCTTGGCCAGGCCTCGGCGGCGGAAATCGATCGCCTCGGCATCCGCGCTGCCACCGAGCAGGCGATGCTGCGGGCCCTGCAGAAGCTTCCCGCCGCCCCGGAGCTGGTGATCGTCGATGGGGTGCTGCCGCTGCGCCCCTGGTCGGGGGAGCAGGTCACCCTGGTGCGCGGCGATCAGCACTGCCTGGCGATCGCCGCCGCCAGCGTGCTCGCCAAGCAGGCCCGCGATCAGCTGATGGTGCAGCTGGCCCAGCGCTATCCCGGTTACGGCCTGGAGCGCCATGCCGGCTATGGCACCGCCCAGCACCGCATGGCCCTCCGCCAGCACGGACCGACGCCGCTGCACCGCCACAGCTTTCTGGGCAAGGTGCTGGGCTGATGGGCCCCGGTAGCCGGCTCCGCCCTCAGCCCTGCTGCTGCTGGCACCAGCGCTCGAAATCCCCCACCAGCTGCTGCCCCACCCGGCCCTTGATGCCCTTCAGGATGCCGGAGAGCAGCGAGCCGCCGGTGGCCTCCAGCACCTTCGCCGGAATCAGCTTCAGCAGCGGCGGCTGGCTCACCTGCACCGCCAGCCGGGCTTCACCCTCCAGTCCCTCGTCGCCGGCCTCCAGCCAGGAATGGAGCGTCAGCTGGAAGTCGTCCACCAGGCCCAGCCCCTCCAGCTCGCAGCGGATCGCCTCCAGTTCGATCCGTCCCGGCCGCGGCTGGGTGCGCAGCTCCACCACCGGTCGGATCTGCAGCTGAAACACCTGCAGCTGCGTCACGTTGTAGCGGTAGTGGCTCGGACCGAGCTTCTCCAGCTGGCGGGGGTCGAGCAACGCCTCCACCACCCGGTCTTCATCGGCCAGGTAACCGGCCAGATGCTCGGCCCGCTGGTGCACGCTCAGTTGCAGTTGCTGACTGGCGCTGAAGGCCAGGGGCATGGCCTGGAAGCCGGCGCGGCATGATCCTATCGGCCAGGTCCTCTGCCCCCGTCCGCCCTTTCCGTCCGCTGCCCCGTTGTGATGCGCGTCGCCTTTCTCGGTCCTGTCGGCACCTACGGCGAGCAGGCGGCCCAGCAGCTGCTGGAGCTCGAGGGGCTTGTGGACGCCCAGCTGGTGCCCCAGCTCGGCATCCGCGCCGTGGTGCAGGCCCTGGCCAGCGGCGCCTGTGAAGCCGCGGTGGTGCCGGTCGAGAACTCGGTGGAAGGTGGCGTGACCGCCTGCCTGGACGCCCTCTGGGAGCACCCCGATCTGGCGATTGTGCGGGCGCTGGTGCTGCCGATTCGCCATGCCCTGCTGGGCAGCGGGCCGCTGGAGGGCGTCAGCGAGGTGCTCTCCCACCCCCAGGCCCTGGCCCAGTGCAGTCAGTGGCTGGCGGAGCATCTCCCCAGCGCCCTGCAGCTGCCCACCAGCTCCACCGCTGAGGCCGCTCGCATGGTCGCCGGCAGCCGCTTCCGGGCGGCGGTGGCCTCGCTGCAGGCCGCCGAGGAGCACGGCCTGGAGGTGCTGGCCTATCCCATCAATGATGTGCCGGGCAATTGCACCCGCTTCCTGCTGTTGCGTCGCGGCGAGCGCCGCAGCAGCGGCCCGTTGGTCAGCCTCGCCTTCTCCCTGCATTCCAACCAGCCGGGGGCCCTGCTGGAGGCCCTGGCATGCTTTGCCCACCGCAGCCTGAACATGAGCCGCATCGAGTCGCGGCCCTCCAAGCGGGAGATGGGGGAATACATCTTCTTCGTGGATCTGGAGCTGCCCGAGGGGCAGCCCAGCGCCTCCCTGGAGGAGGCCCTGCAGGAGCTGCGCCCCCTCTGTGAGCATCTGACCCTCTTCGGGGCCTACCCCCTCACCCAGCGGGCTTGACGCCCCGGAACACACCGAACTGCATTAGGCCGTTGGCGAAGGCCCAGTGCATCAGCAGGATCGTCGGCGTTTCGCGCAGGCCCTGCAGCACCGCCCGCGGCCCGAGGCCGAGCACCGCCCCGGGCCGACGCACCCCCTCCAGGATCGAGTCGATCCAGGAGGGCAGGGTCGCGGCCGTCCAGTCACCCGTCTCCACGGCCATGCCCCCGGCCCAGCGGCTGGCCTCCAGGTGGTCGCGCAGGCCGCGGATGCTGGCGAACTCCGGATGGGCCCACTGCTCCAGCAGCTGGCGCATCACCCAGCGCTCGCGCCGGTTCATGGCGCCATCAGCGGGATCGCGCCGGTTCCAGTCGGCCACCGCCAGGCGGCCCCCGGGGCGCAGCACCCGCAGCAGCTCATCGGCATAGCGCTGCTTGTCCGGCATGTGCGGGCAGGCCTCAACGCTCCATACGGCATCGAAGCTGCCGTCCGCCAGCTGCAGATCGAGGGCGTCCATCACCGCAAAGCGGCACTGCCCCAGCTGGGCGGGGGTGAGTTGACGGGCCCGGGCAATCTGCGCCGGGCTGATGCTGATCCCCAGCACATCCAGGCCGTAGTCGCGGGCCAGGATGCGGGCGCTGCCGCCGATGCCGCAGCCCACATCCAGCACCCTGGAGCCGGGGGGCAGCTGATCGAGGCCGCTCCAGCGCACCAGGGCGTGGACGAAGGCCTCCTTCGCCTGGCGGAAATCGACGCTGCCGATGGCCGCGGCGGGTTCGCCGTAGTGCCCGAGGTGGATGTGATCGCCCCAGAGCCGCTCCAGCAGCTGGTCATCGGTCCAGCGGTCGTAGGCGTCCGCCACGCTGCTGCTGTCGGTGTATCGGCGGTTGCGGCGCAGCCAGAGGGTGGCGGCGCTGCCGAGAACGGCAGCCGCCGCCAGGCCGGTGGCCAGCGGCCAGCTCAACAGGGGCATCGCGGTGGGGAAAGGGATGGCGCCGTGAGGGCGCTATTGCGGTTGGAAGGTGTCCTTGAGGACGGTGCGGGCCGCCAGCTGGCGGCGGGTGTGGTCCAGCAGCTCGAATTCCTGGCGCAGGCGCTCGGCGGTGTCGGTGATCTCCAGCAGCGCCTGCTGGTGATCGGCGACCGGGCCCCCCAGATGGGAGCCGACCCAGAAAGACAGCTCCCGTGGCAGCTCCGGCAGGTCGCTGGGGCGCTGCACCGGCTTGCCCATCAGCTTGGCGGTCAGTTCCACCACATCGTGGAGGGCCTGGGTCACCTCTCCGGCCAGGGCATTGAGGCCCTCGGGATCGTGCTCCGGGGCGTCTTCGATCCAGCTCACCATCGCCACCCGGAATGGTGCTTCCCGCACGATATCCAGCACGCGGAAGCGCTGCTGGCCCATCGTCACGATGTTGCTGCGATCGTCCTCCTGGGTCTGGCAGTGGATGATCTCAGCGCAGCAGCCCACCTCGGCCATCTCCCGGCTCTGGGGATCCCAGCGGATCACCCCGAAGCGTCGGTCTTCCGCCATCACGGTCCGCAGCAGCATGCGGTAGCGCGGCTCAAAGATGTGCAGCGGCAGCACTTCCTGGGGGAAGAGCACCACATCGGGCAGGGGAAACAGGGGCAGCTCCCGCACGGCCAGTTCACCCATGGCTTTCACAGGAGATGCCAGCCAATCCTAGAAACAACCCCCGCCGGCCGCGTTGTCAGCAGCCAGGCGGGGGTGGGAGCCACTCGGGCGGTGTCGGCAGGCGCGCTGCCAACGGGCACAGGCGAGTCGGGAGATCGCATCAGCAGAGCGATGGCAGGGGAGTCCTGCACGGCGATCCCCGCCTCAAGCCTGCGGGGCGATGGCGTCAGAGCTTGACTTCGATGTCGACGCCGCTGGGCAGATCCAGCTTCATCAGGGCGTCGATGGTCTTGGCCGAAGGGCTGTAGATGTCGATGATCCGGCGGTGGGTGCGGGTCTCGAAGTGCTCGCGGGAGTCCTTGTCCACGTGGGGCGAGCGCAGCACGCAGTAGATCTTGCGCTTGGTGGGCAGGGGGATCGGGCCGATCGCGGTTGCAGCGGTGTGGTCGGCCGTTTCGATGATTTTTTCGCAGGACAGATCCAGCATGCGGCGGTCGAACGCCTTCAGACGGATGCGGATCTTCTGCTGAGCGAGAGCGGTGGACATGGAGGGAGCGTCGAACCTGGCACCGCGCCGTGGGCTGCGGTCGCCAGAGGGATGTGAATTGTCGAGGTGCTGGACGGCACGCAGGGTGCAGGCGGCACGTAGAGAGGCGGGTCCGAAGACCCGCCTCATCAACCTAGATCAGCGTGGATCCCGGGCCGGGATCACTCGATGATCTTGGAGACCACGCCGGCACCGATGGTGCGGCCGCCTTCGCGGATGGCGAAGCGCATGCCCTGCTCGATGGCCACCGGGCAGATCAGCTCGCCGGTCATCTTGATGCGGTCACCGGGCATCACCATCTCCACGTTGGAGCCGTCGTCCGAGGTGAAGGCGGTGATCTGACCGGTCACGTCGGTCGTACGGATGTAGAACTGCGGGCGGTAGCCAGCGAAGAAGGGGGTGTGGCGGCCGCCTTCTTCCTTCTTCAGCACGTACACCTCACCTTCGAACTTGGTGTGAGGCTTGATCGAGCCGGGCTTCACGAGCACCATGCCGCGCTCGATGTCTTCCTTCTGGATGCCGCGCAGCAGCAGACCCACGTTGTCGCCGGCCATGCCCTCGTCGAGCAGCTTGCGGAACATCTCCACACCGGTGACGGTGCACTTGCGGGTGTCCTTGATACCCACAATTTCGATTTCCTCGCCCACTTTCACCTTTCCGCGCTCGATGCGGCCGGTGGCCACGGTGCCGCGACCGGTGATGGAGAACACGTCTTCGACGGCCATCAGGAAGGGCTTGTCCACCTCGCGCTCGGGCTCGGGGATGGCGGTGTCAACCGCCGTCATCAGCTCCTCGATCTTGGCTTCCCACTCGGCGTCGCCTTCCAGGGCCTTGAGGCCGGAGACCTTCACCACGGGGATGTCGTCGCCGGGGAAGTCGTAGCTGCTGAGCAGCTCACGAATTTCCAGTTCCACCAGCTCGAGGATCTCCTCGTCGTCCACCATGTCGCACTTGTTCAGAGCGACCACCAGGGCGGGCACGCCCACCTGCTTGGCGAGGAGGATGTGCTCCTTGGTCTGGGCCATCGGGCCGTCGGTGGCGGCGCACACCAGGATGGCGCCGTCCATCTGGGCGGCACCGGTGATCATGTTCTTCACGTAGTCCGCGTGGCCGGGGCAGTCCACGTGGGCGTAGTGACGACCGTCGGTCTCGTACTCAACGTGGGCGGTGTTGATGGTGATACCGCGCTCACGCTCCTCGGGAGCACCGTCGATCTGGTCGTAAGCCTGGGCTTTGGCCTGACCCTTCTTGGCCAGCACGTTGGTGATGGCGGCGGTGAGGGTGGTCTTGCCGTGGTCAACGTGGCCGATGGTGCCGATGTTGACGTGGGGCTTATTCCTTTCGAACTTCTCGCGAGCCATGATGAAAAAGAATCGGGGGGTTTAGGTGGGTATGGGAGAGATCAGGATTTGCCCTGATTCTTGGAGATGATGGCTTCCGCCACATTGCGAGGGGTTTCCTCGTAATGGCTGAATTCCATCGAGAAGATACCCCGACCCTGGGTCATGGATCGGAGCTGGGTGGCGTAGCCGAACATCTCGGCCAGAGGCACCTTGGCCTGGACCTTGGACTGGCCATCATCGATGGACTGTCCTTCAACCTGGCCGCGACGGGAGGAGAGGTCGCCGATGACGGACCCGAGGAAGTCCTCAGGCACCTCCACCTCAACCTTCATCATCGGCTCAAGCAGCACAGGATTGCACTTCTTGACGCCGTCCTTGAAGGCCATGGAGCCGGCGATCTTGAACGCCATCTCCGACGAGTCCACATCATGGTAAGACCCGTCGACCATGGTGACCTTGACGTCGATCATCGGGAAGCCTGCAATCACACCGGACTGGCAGGTCTCCTTCATACCGGCTTCCGCCGGGCCGATGTACTCCTTGGGCACCACGCCGCCAACGATCTTGTTGACGAACTCGAACCCGGTGCCGGGTTCGCCGGGCTCCATCTCGATCACCACGTGGCCGTACTGGCCCTTGCCGCCGGTCTGACGGGCGAACTTGCCTTCGCCCTTGGCGCTGCCGCGGATGGTCTCCCGATAGGACACCTGAGGGGCGCCGATGTTGGCTTCCACCTTGAATTCGCGCAGCATGCGGTCCACCAGGATTTCCAGGTGGAGTTCGCCCATGCCGGCGATCACGGTCTGGTTGGTCTCCGGATCGGTGGAGACGCGGAAGGTCGGATCTTCATCCGACAGCGACTGCAGCGCCTTGGAGAGCTTCTCCATGTCGCCCTTGGTCTTGGGCTCCACGGCCACCGAGATCACGGGCTCGGGGATGTACAGCGATTCCAGGATGATCGGATCGCTGTCCACGCACAGGGTGTCGCCGGTGGTGGTGTCCTTCAGGCCGAGCACGGCGCCGAGATCGCCGGCGCGCAGCTCGTCCACTTCCTCGCGGTCGTCGGCCTTGAGCACGATCAGACGCGAGATGCGCTCCTTCTTGTCCTTGGTGGAGTTGAGCACGTAGCTGCCCTTCTGCAGCACACCCGAGTAGATGCGCACGAAGGTGAACTTGCCGAAGGGATCGGCCATCACCTTGAAGGCCAGAGCGCTGAAGGGAGCGCTGTCCTCGGCGGGACGCACGGCCTCTTCGCCGTTGGGGAGCACGCCCTGGATCGGCGGCACATCGACCGGAGCGGGGAGGTACTCGACCACCGCATCCAGCAGCAGCTGCACGCCCTTGTTCTTGAAGGCGGAACCGCAGAGCATCGGCACCAGGCCGTGCTTGAGCACGCCTTCGCGGATGCCCTTGCGCAGCTCGTCTTCGCTGAGCTCACCTTCTTCGAGGAACTTCTCGATCAGGGCCTCGTCGGTTTCAGCGACGGTCTCCATCAGAGTGGCGCGCCACTCCTCGACGAGATCCTGCATGTCGGCGGGCACATCGGTCTCTTCGATGTCCTTGCCAAGCTCATCCTTGTAGATGAAGGCGCGGTTCTTGACCAGATCCACAATGCCGCTGAGTTCACCCTCAGCGCCGATCGGCAGCTGGATCGGCACGGCGTTGGCCTTGAGGCGATCCTTGATCTGGCCGTGCACCTTGAGGAAGTCGGCGCCGGTGCGGTCCATCTTGTTGACGAACACCATGCGCGGCACGCTGTAGCGATCCGCCTGGCGCCACACCGTCTCCGACTGGGGCTGCACGCCGCCCACGGCGCAGAACACGGCGATCACGCCGTCCAGCACCCGCATCGAGCGCTCCACCTCAATGGTGAAGTCCACGTGGCCGGGCGTATCAATGATGTTGATCCGGTGATCCTTCCAGCTGGTGGAGATCGCGGCTGCGGTGATGGTGATGCCGCGCTCGCGCTCCTGGGCCATCCAGTCGGTCACGGCGGCGCCATCGTGCACCTCGCCGATCTTGTGCACCACACCCGAATAGAACAGGATCCGTTCGGTCGTGGTCGTCTTGCCCGCGTCGATGTGGGCGGCGATACCGATATTTCTGACGCGTTCCAGTGGATAGGCGCGGGCCACAGGGGGGTCTCCGAGAGGTCTACAAAAAAAGCGGGGGCCACTCTACAGATCGGGCCCCCTGGGGGGTCTGAGCGCCGGGGCTCAGTAGCGGTAGTGGGCGAAGGCTTTGTTGGCCTCGGCCATCTTGTGGGTTTCTTCCCGCTTGCGAACGGCGCTGCCGGCCTCGTTGGCGGCATCCATCAGTTCGCCGGCCAGCTTGTGGGCCATGCTGCGGCCGTTGCGGGCCCGGGAGAAGTTGACCAGCCAGCGCAGGGCCATGGCGGTGCCGCGCTCCTGACGCACTTCCATCGGCACCTGGTAGGTGGCGCCACCGACGCGACGGGCGCGCACTTCCACCAGCGGGGTGGCGTTGCGCACGGCGGTCTCGAACAGTTCGAGGGGATCGTTGCCGGTGCGCTCGTTGATCAGCGTGAACGCATCGGACAGGATCCGCTGGGCGGTCGACTTCTTGCCGTGGCGCATCAGACGGGCCACGATCATCGAAGCCAGGCGGCTGTTGAACTGGGGATCGGGAAGAACCGGACGCTTCTCGGCGGCGTTGCGGCGGGACATGGCGGAACCGTGGGGAGACGGGAGGGAACGGAGGAGGGCTGGTGGCCACTGGCCGGAAGCCGCCGGGATCACCGCCGGCACCGGGCCGGGGTCACAAGCCCGCAGGGGCTAGGGGCGATCGGTGCGGCGGACGGCGGACGGCCGTGGACGATCAGTCCTTGGGGGTCTTGGCGCCGTACTTCGAGCGAGCCTGACGACGATCCTTCACGCCGGCGGTGTCGAGGGTGCCGCGGATGATGTGATAGCGCACACCGGGCAGGTCCTTGACACGGCCGCCGCGGATCAGCACCACCGAGTGCTCCTGCAGGTTGTGGCCGATGCCGGGGATGTAGGCGGTCACCTCGAAGCCCGAGGTCAGCCGCACACGGGCCACCTTGCGCAGGGCCGAGTTCGGCTTCTTGGGGGTGGAGGTGTACACGCGGGTGCACACGCCACGCCGCTCGGGGCAGGCGCGCAGGGCGGGCGACTTGGTCTTGCGGGTCAGACGCTGTCGCTCAGTACGGATGAGCTGCTGAATGGTGGGCATCGAGGGCCGGAGGTTCGGAGGCCGGGATCGTTGGTCGGACGTCCGACCGATTTCGACAATCCGCCACCTTACTGGGTCGCCTGCCCCCGGGCTCCACGACGGCTGAAGGCCGCCCCGCAGGCGCAGGTCTGGATGCCCTCGCCGCTGCGCACCAGGAAGCCGCCGCCGCTGAGGTCGCCGCGGTAGTCGAGGCTCAGGCCGGTGAGCTGCGTCGCCTGTTCCGCCGGGGCATACAGCGTCATGCCGTCGGCCCGGGCCACGGGCACGCCGGCGAGGTGGCCGGGCCGCAGCCGGATCGTCCACTGCTCGCAGCCACCTTCCACCAGATCGAGGTGCATCAGCCCCGGGGTGCCGGCCACCGCCGCCTGGCGTCCGAGCTCCGCGGCGGCGCTGCTCGTCAATCGCAGGCTGTGACCCTTGGGCATGGCGTCGGCCGGCGGTCAGCCCCCCGGCGATGGCGTGGTGCTCGATTTTCGCAGTTCGCTCCGAGCCGGCGCTCAGGGGGTGAGCCCCACGCCGTTGTGCACCCGTCCGGCCACGCCGCGCCCCATCACCTGCTGGCTGCCGCCGAGCACCAGGCCCGTGGAGCTGCCGCCATCGAGGTTGAGGGCATCGCGCAGCCCCAGCTGGCGCAGCAACTGCGCCGTCTCGCCCAGGGTCGGGCCCGCTCCCTGGATGCCCTCCAGGGTGATCAGCCAGATCTCCCGGCCGTCACTGGCCAGCACCGTCCGCGGGGCGCCCTGGCGCAGGAAGGCCGCGCTGAAGGTCTCCGCTGCGCCGTTGAGCACGATCCGTCCGTCCTGCAGCAGCAGTGGTCCGCCCCCCACCACCTGCTGGGCGGTGCCCAGAGCAGAGCTGCTGCGGCTGCTCAGCTGCACCGCGCTGCCCAGGCTCCAGGGCAGCGTCACGCCCCCACGGCCCACCAGCAGCAGATCGCCGGCGGCCAGGGGCACACCCCGCTCCAGTTCGCCCGGCCCCAGCTGTTGCACCACCTGGCCGCCGCGCACCAACACCGCGTTCTCCTGGCCGCTCAGGGCCCGGTAGCTCGGCCCCCAGGCCCGGTCGTAGCGGCTCACGCCCCGCTGCACGTAGCCGCTGTTCAGTGCCACCACCGGCAGCCGCGGGCCGCCGGGACCCTGCACCCATTCCTCCAGCCGCAGGCGCCCGAAGCGGGGCAGTTCCCGGCCGCTCCAGGCGGCCACCCCCCGGTTGAGGATCGGCCCCGACAGCCACTGGCCATCGCGTTTCAGCGCCCCCAGGGGCAGGCGCCGCACGCGGTTGAAGTAGCCACCGTTGATCGCCACCAGCGCCCCGTTCACCTGGGCCAGCTCCGGCAGGGTCTGCAGCCCCTCCATCCCCTGCGCAGCGGCCAGCGGCTTCAGTTGCAGGGGGGCACTGCGCGGCTCGATCCGCACGGCATTGATGCGCACATCGCCGCGCTGCAGCCGGTCCCAGCGCAGCCCGTTGCCCAGCAACGCCCGCACGCGTCCGTCGATCGGTGGCTGGGCAACCGGCCCCGATGCTCCGCCCTCCACCGGCAGCTCGATCACCAGCCGTGGCGGGCCGCCCAGGGTGAACACCCGCCGGGCGGGCTTGCCGCTGCTCTGCAGCAGCAGGCCGCCTCCCGGCGACTCGCTGCCCTTCAGCCCCAGGCCCGCCAGTTGCTGGCGCTGGGCGGCGCTGGCGCGGATGTCCACCAGCAGGCCGCTGCCCTCCTGGCGCACCACCGCCGGGCCGGCCAGGTCCAGCACCAGCCGCCGTAGCTGGCCCTGCTGGCCGCTGCGCACCTGCACCAAGGC
>CBFHOT010000045.1:0-15418 GCA_965657465.1 Cyanobacteriota bacterium
AGGGGGATGGCCGGGCCAGCCGGCTGCCCACGGCCAGTGGAAAGAGCAGCAGGGCCCAGCCGCCGAGGGCCGCCAGTTCAGTGGCGAAGGGCAGAGCGGCGCCGCTGATCGCCACGATCCCGCCCAGATAGAGGAACCACCAGAGCCCCTGGCGCAGATCCAGGGGCGGCCGGGTTGATGCCGAGGCGCTCGGGCTGGTTCTGCCCGGAGCTGGCCTCACCAGCTCCGCCAGTACGAAGACCAGCGCCGGCAGCAGCACGCACAGCACCGCTCCACGCAGGGCAGCCTGGCCGCACCAGGCGATCGCCCAGGTGGCCAGCAGGAAGGCGGCGGGGCAGCCCAGCTGCGCCAACGGCAGCCGGTAGCCCCGCTCCGCCTCGGGCCATTGCTGGCGCAGGGCCAGCAGGCTCACCGGCCCCATCGCCAGGGCGATCACCAGGGTTGCCGTCAGAAAGCTCACCGCGCCCTGCCAGCTCGGCCCGCCCAGCAGCAGCAGCACGCCGATCGCCAGGCTCACCAGCAGGGCCGGCGCCGGCACCTGCTGCCGGTTGAGCGCCGCCAGCGGGGCCGGCAGCAGTCCGCAGCGGCCCATCATCCAGCCCACCCGCGATGCGGCGCCCAGATAGGCCATGGCCGTGGCGGTGGGTGAGATCGCCGCATCGAGCAGCAGCAGGCGTGCGGCCCAGCCCAGGCCGGCCCCCAGGCTGAGGGCCACCAGCGGACCGCCGTGGGCGGTGAGCGTCAGCTGGCTCCAGCCCCCCTGCAGCGCCGCCGGCGGTACGGACACCAGGAAGGCCAGTTGCAGCAGCAGGTAGATCGTCAGCGAGATCCCCAGCCCCAGGGCCATGGCGCGGGGCACGGTGCGTTGGGGCTGGCGTGCTTCGCCCGCCAGATCCATCGCTGTACGGAAGCCCAGCAGTGAAAACAGGATGCCGCCGCTGCTGAGGGCCTGCACCACCGCCCGCGCCGCGGCCGGACCCGAGGGGTTGGCTGCAGCGGTGGGCTGCAGGTTTTGCCAATGCCCGCTGGCCAGCATCAGCGCCAGCGACACCAGCAGCGGCACCGCCAGCTTCCAGCTGGTGAGGCCGTCGATCCAGCGGGCCAGCTGCTTCACCCCGGACAGGTTGATCAGGGTGAGCAGCAGCAGCAGGGCGATGCCCACCGCCAGTCCCGCCGGGCTGAGCACCTGACCGCTGCCGCCATCCGCGGTGAGCCAGGGCAGGCTGCTGGCCAGGTATTGCAGCACCGCCAGCACCTCCACGCTCGGCAGCGCCAGGTAGGCGATCCAGGCGCACCAGCCACCGATGAAGCCGGCGGTGCGCCCGTGGCTGAGCAGCGGGATCTGGGCCAGGGCACCGGAGCTGCTCACCAGGGCGCCCAGTTCGGCGAACACCAGCGCCAGCAGAAACGCCAGCAGTCCCCCCAGCAGCCAGGCCGCCAGCGCGGCCACCCCGGCGATCCGGGCCGCGAAGAAGGGGGCGAACAGCCAGCCCGAGCCGATCGTGCTCGTCACCACCGTCAGCGTCAGGCTGGTGAGCCCCAGCTGGCGCGCCAGAGCCGGCGGCGCGGTGTCGCTCAGCGGCCTGCTCCGATCGCCTGCAGCAGGGCCCGGTGGCAGAGGCCGCCGTGGGAGCAGGTGGGGATGGTGCGGCCGTTGACCCGCGCCAGTCGCGTGCTGCCGGCCGGGGCCTGGGGGCTGGCCGGGCTGCGACCCGCGCCGGCTGGGCCGTTCGCTGTGCCGCTGCCGTTGCTGGCGCCGTTGGCCGGGCCGCTGGGTGCTGGCGCG
Organism: Cyanobacteriota bacterium; assembly: GCA_965657465.1. Taxonomy (GTDB): domain Bacteria; phylum Cyanobacteriota; class Cyanobacteriia; order PCC-6307; family Cyanobiaceae; genus NIES-981. The sequence goes on from CBFHOT010000045.1 coordinate 1,787, forward strand.
CTCAGGCTCTCGATCGCCCCCTGCTTCTCCTGGTTCACCGCCTCAATCTGGCCGCGGGCGTTGCGCCCCCGCTCGAGGCTGCCGGCGGCACCGCTGGCGGGGATGCTCTGCAGGCTTCCCTGGATGGCGCTGGCGCCGACCATCGGCGCCAGCGCCTGGGCCCGCAGCGGCGGCGGCATCGCCGTGCCGGCTCCGAGCAGCGCCAGGGCGATGGCGGTGCAGGCGGTGCGGGGAGACATCGGCGCGCAGTGGGGAAAGGTGGCGGAGCCTGAACGGCCCGCAGCGGTGCCAGGCAGTCGCGGCAGGCCGCTCCGGATCGAGGCCGGGCTGGCTGGCCGGCCAGAGCCACAGTCTGGCCTGGGCTGGCGGCAGCCGCTACCGCTGGGATTGCCCTCCGCTGCTTGGTATCACAAGCGTTGCCTCCTGCCGCTGAGCGCCTTCTGTGGCGCCGAGGCATCAGCGCTGCGGCCCAGCGGCCGGTGCCGTGCTGCCGCTGCCTCGCTGGCTGGGGCGGAACTCGCTCCAGATCTGCAGTTCCTCCAGGCTCTGCACGCCCTCCAGTCGTGGTTTGCCCGGCAGGTCCCAGGTGGGATAGGCGCGGATCTCCGCCGCTTCGCAGCGCTGGCGGCCCTCGGCCTTGTCGGCGCACTCCACATAGGGCAGCCGCTGGCTGGCCTCCTTGCCGAACAGGGCCTTCTGCTGCCCGCAGGCTGGACACCAGAAGGCGCCGTAGAACAGCGCACCGCGGCGGCGCAGGTGTTCACTCAGGGCCTTCTGGGCGGCGGTGGAGGGCGGCAGCGCCTCCCCCCGGCCCTCAGGGCCTCCACTGCTGCTGCCGGCACCGCTCGGTGCGGCGGCCCGCGCCGCGGTGGCTTTGCTCAGCGGCAGAGCCAGCAGTCCGAGGCCGAGCAGCAGGGCCAGGCGGCGCTGGCGGGGATGGCGGCGCTGACCGTGCCGGTGCATCGAAGGCTTGGCGGGGCCCCGAACCTAGGGGCGGCCGGCGGCCCTTGCCCGGCTCCGTTCGGCCTTCCGCCCTGCTCGCTGCCGCCCGCCTGCCCCGGGGGCTGAGAAACTGGAGAGCCAGGCTCAGGCCTGCCGGCTCCGCCCCGCCCCCTCCCTCGATGAGCGCCCACGGCTATCGCGATTACTTCAAGGTGCTGGGGGTGGAGCGCAATGCCGATGCCGATGCGATCAAGCGCGCCTTCCGCAAGCTCGCCCGTCAATACCACCCGGACGTCAATCCCGGCGACAAGGCGGCGGAAGCCAAGTTCAAGGAGGTCAGCGAGGCCTACGAGGTGCTCTCCGATCCCGACAAGCGCCGCCGCTACGAGCAGTTCGGTCAGTACTGGAGCCAGGCCGGCGGCGGCGCTGGGGTCGGCGGCATGGATGTCGACTTCGGCCGCTACGGCAATTTCGACGATTTCATCAACGATCTGCTCGGCCGCTTCGGTGGCGGTGGTGGCGCCGGCGGCCCAGGTTTCGCCGGTGGTGGCGGCGCCGGCTTCCCCGGCGGGTTCGGGGCTGGCTTCCCCGGTGGATTCGGTGGTGGCGGCTTCGGTGGGTTCCCGGGGGGATTCGGGGCCGGTGGCCGGGCCGCCGCCCCCAATCTCGACGCCGAAGCCTCGATCCGCCTCGGCCTGGCGGAGGCGTTCCGCGGCTGTGAGCGCACCCTGGCCGTCAACGATGAGCGGGTGCAGGTGCGCATCCCCGCCGGTGTGAAGCCCGGCAGCCGCCTGCGCCTCAAGGGCAAGGGCAACCTGCAGCCCGGCACCGGCCGCCGCGGCGATCTCTATCTCACGATTCAGTTGCAGGATCACCCCGTCTGGAAGCTCGACGGCGAGCAGCTGCGCGCCGAGCTGCCCCTCAGCCTCGATGAGCTGGCGCTCGGCGGCGAGGTCCGGGTGGCGACCCCCGATGGCGAAGCCACCGTGCAGGTGCCCCCTGGCATGACCCCCGGCCGCAGCTTGCGCCTCAAGGGCAAGGGCTGGCCCGTCAAGGGCGGCCGCGGCGATCTGCTGCTCACGCCCGTGCTGCGGCTCCCTGATCCCCTCAGCGAGCGCGAGCGCGAGCTGTTGCAGCAACTGCGTGAGGCCCGCAGCGCCGATCCGCGCGCCGGTTGGATCCAGTCGGCGCAGCTGTAGCTCCGCCACGGCTCCGTAGGATCCCCGCCAGCCATCGTCTCTCCATGGAGCTCTCCTATCGCCCCCGCCGGTTGCGTCGGACGCCGGCCCTGCGGGCGATGGTGCGGGAGCATCACCTCAGCGCCGCCGATTTCATCTACCCCCTCTTCGTGCACGAGGGGGCCACGAATGAGCCGATCGGCGCCATGCCCGGCTGCCAGCGCTGGAGCCTGGAGGGTCTGGTGCAGGAGGTGGGGCGCGCATGGGATCTCGGTATCCGCTGCGTGGTGCTCTTCCCCAAGGTGGCCGACGGCCTCAAGACCGAGGACGGCGCCGAGTGCTTCAACGAGCACGGCCTGATTCCGCGGGCGATCCGCCGCATCAAGGAGGCCCACCCCGGCATGACGATCATGACCGACGTGGCCCTCGACCCCTACTCCTGCGACGGCCATGACGGCATCGTCAGCGACGAGGGCGTGGTGCTCAACGACGAGACCGTGGCGATCCTCTGCAAGCAGGCCGTGGCCCAGGCCCGCGCCGGTGCCGACCTGATCGGCCCCAGCGACATGATGGATGGCCGTGTCAGCGCCATCCGCGAAGCCCTCGATGAGGAGGGTTTCGAGCATGTGGGGATCATCAGCTACACCGCCAAGTACGCCTCCGCCTACTACGGCCCCTTCCGCGAAGCCTTGGATTCGGCCCCTCGGGCTGCCGCCGGCAAGCCGATCCCCAAGGACAAGAGCACCTATCAGATGGATCCGGCCAACAGCCGCGAGGCCCTGCTCGAAGCCCAGCTGGACGAGAGCGAAGGCGCCGACATCCTGATGGTCAAGCCCGGCCTGGCTTACCTCGACATCATCCAGACCCTGCGCGGTGAAAGCCAGCAGCCGATCGCGGCTTACAACGTCAGCGGCGAGTACGCGATGGTCAAGGCCGCTGCGGAGAAGGGCTGGATCGATGAGCGGGCGGTGGTGCTGGAAACCCTGCTCTGCTTCAAGCGCGCCGGTGCCGATCTGATCCTCACTTATCACGCCTGCGACGCGGCTGCCTGGCTGCGCGAAGGCTGATTTCCTCAGCATGATGCCGCCAGTGTGAGGCTGGAGAGCAGTGCGGGTCACCAGGCGGTTTCTCCGTGGCGCCCTGGGCTCCTGTGTCCTGCTGCTGCTCTCGCCGCTGCCGCTGCTCGCTCAGGCGACACCGGAGGCGCTCAGGCCTCTGTTGCGCAGCTTCGAGGCCTACGACCGCGACTTGGAGCGGCTGGATCGGGTGCTGCCGCCGGCCGACTCAGGCCGCTCCGGGCCGCCGCTGCCTTCCCTGCCGGCCCCGCCTGCGGCTGCTCTGCCCCAGGAGCCCGCTGCTGTGGGCATCACGCGCCGGCTGCAGCTGGATCTGCAACAGGCGATTGACCTGGCGGTGCAGAACGATCCGCGGCTGCAGCAGCAGATCGCCGGGGTGGAGGAGCAGCAGGGCTGGCTGCGCTCGGTGCGAGGGCGGTTTTATCCGGTCGTTGGCCTGGATCTCGGTGTGGTCTACAGCCAGGAGGCTGGCCGGAACAAGGCCTGGAAGGGCAACGGCGCTGTGCCCGATTACGGGCCCGATTCCCCCTTTTATGTCCCCACCGGCGGCACGAACCGCTACCAGACCAACATCGCAGCGGGCTTCGCCGGCCTGCGCCTGGACTATGAGCTCCTGAGCTTCGAGCGCAGTGCCGCCCTGGCGGCAGTCAAGGCCGATCTGGAGGCCTCGCGTCAGCGTTACGCCGATCGACTGCGCCAGCTGCAGCTCGATGTCAGTGAGGCCTACTACCGCCTGCAGCTCGCCGATCAGCTGCGGCGCATCCGCCAGGTGGTGGTCGATAACGACCAGGTGATTCTCGATCAGGTGCAGGCGTTGAAAACGGCCGCGCTGGTGCCGCGGGTGGATCTGCTGCGGGCCCAGGCCCGGCTGCAGCAGAGCCGCTTCCGTCTGGAGCAGGCGGAGGCCCTGCGGCTCAGCAGTCAGCGCCGCCTCAGCAATCTGGTCAATGCTCCCTTCTCCGTGACTCTGGAAGCCCGCGAGGCCGTGCGGCTGCAGCCCCCCTGGCCCCTCGATCTGGAGGAGACCATCGTGCGCGGATTTGCGGACAACCCTCAGTTGCAAGCCCTGCAGGCGGCCCGCACCGCCTTGCTGCGTCAGGCGGATCGGCGTGCGGCCGAGCTGCTGCCTCGCATCGGCTTGTTCGCCACCGCCGGCTACCGCGCGGCCCAGAGCACCTCGCCTGTGATCGACCTCGACGGATGCTGCAAGGGGCCAGCCTTCATCCCCGGACTGAACAGCGCCAGCGGCGACTGGTCGGCTGGACTGCTGCTGGAGTGGCGCCTGTTTGATGCCGGCATCACGGCCGGGGCGGTGGCGGCCAGCCGCGCGGCGGCGGAGCGCACCCTGCAGAGCGAAGCGGCTGAACGCAATGCCATTCGCCAGCGCCTGGAAAATGCTTATTACGATCAGCGCGCCGCCCTCAGTCAGATCATTGCGGCCAATGCGTCTTTCCAGGCTTCGCGCGACGCCTATCGCGATTCACGCGCTCGCTATGAATTCGGTCTGGCGGATTACACCGATCTGGCGGATACGATTCAGTCGTTGACGACGGCGATGGAGCAGCGGGCAGAGGCCACGACCCTCGCCAACCTCAGCTATGCCCAGCTGCTGCGGGAGCTGTTGCCCGTGCCCCGTCAGCCCGGCGAAGCGGTGGTGCTGCCGATTGACCTGCCGGCGAACTAACGGTCCAGCGTGTTGACCGTGGCCTGGGCGGTGGCTCCCGCCCGCAGTGGGTGCTGGCTGTTCTGCTCCAGGCGGATGCGCACCGGAAAGCGTTGGGGCACCTTCACCCAGTTGCCGGTGGCGTTCTGCGGTGGCAGCAGCGAGTAGTAAGCGCCGCTGCCCTGGCTGATATTGATCACCCGGCCCTGAAACACCACCCCTGGATACATGTCCAGGCGGATGCGGGCCGGCATCCCTTCACGGATGCGATGGATCTGCGACTCCAGGTAATTGGCGTCCACCCACCACTGGCTGTTGTCCACCAGCTTGAACATCGCCTGGCCGGGTTTGACGTATTGGCCGACGCGGATGCTGAAGTTGTTGCTCACAAAGGCGTCCATCGGCGCGTAATACCGCGTGTAGTAGAGATTCACGCGGGCGTTGCCCACGGCAGCGCGCAGCGCTTTGATGTTGGCCTCCTGCTCGCGGATGCCTTTCTCCAGGCGCGAGATCTCCAGCTTGGCGCTCTTGACCTGCGCCCTCGCCTCCAGCTTGGCGGCCTCGAATTCCTGCTCCTTCTCCAAGGCTACGACCTGTTGCTGCTGCAGATAGGCATAGCGCTGCTGGTTGAGATCCGTGATCCATTGATTGGCCTGTTGATCCTTCAGGGCTTGTCGGGCTTTGAGCAGCTGATCCTCCAGTCCCTCCTTCTGCGCGATGGCTGCCTCCAGCTGGTGCTCCTGCTGCGCCACGCTCAGCTGAAAGGGGAGAGGCACGATCTCATAGATCAGCTGCCCTTTCCTGACAAAGGCGTTGGGCTCGGTGTGGATGCTTTTGATGTAGCCCTCCACATACGGCGACACGGTCACGGTGTACGCGTGAACGTAGGCGTCGTTGGTGCTGGGGTGGTAATGGTTGTGCGCGAAGTAGCCGGCCAGCCCCGCCGCCGTCAAGGCAATCGCCCCGCCGGCGAGCAGCTGGGTGCGCCGCGGCGGGCCTGTGCGGTTGGCGGTGGGCACGCCGGTGGCGCTCACAGGGGTCTCCGCTGCACGCTGTTGGCCGGAGCTTAGGGGGCGCTGCCGGGTCTGGCCTGGGCGCTCCCGCTGCGATGCAGCATCGGCAGGCCGGCCAGCACCAGCAGCACCAGGCCCACCATGGTGGCGATGTTGATGAAGGACACCACCTCCGCCTGCTGGCTGATCGCCTTGTTCATCAACTCCAGGGAGCCCTGCGACCAACCGTCGCCGCCGCTGCCCATCGGATGGCCACTCAGCGGCTGTTGAAAGGCCTCAAGCGCGGGGTTGCCGGCGTTGATCTGCTCGCGGAAGCGCTCCCAGCTGCCCTGGCTGGTGGCGGTGAGGATGGCTGCGCTGACGCCGCCGGAGAGGGCCTTGGAGATGTTGGTGCAGAAGAACAGAACCGAGCTGGCGCTGGTCATCAGTTCGGCCGCCATGGTGGAGAACGACATCTGAATCTCCAGGCAATTGATCAGGGCGAAGCACACGCCCACCGCCATCAGCTGGAGGGTCGGCGTGCTGTTGTCCTGCTGGGCGCTGGTGTTGGCCATCCATAGCGCTGTGCAGGCGAAGCAGAAGATCGCCATGGCACAGAGCTTCTTCTTGGCTGGAATCGTGGCCGCGATCAGGTGGGGGCTGACCCCTGGGGTGACCATCAGGCCGGTGGCCATCGTGGTGGCCACAAACGGAATGAACGTCCAGGCGTAGTTCTCGATGGTGTTCTCCGTCACCACCATCAGAAAGCGGGGCACGATCGCGAACACCATGAACAGAAAGAACATCACCGAGCTCAGGTTCACGACGCTGATGCAGTAGTTGACGTCTTGGAAGATGCGCAGATTGATCAGCTTCGGAACTGCCGCCACTCGCCAGGCGAACAGGCCGAGCAGCAGCAGAGCGCTCCACAGCATCACCACGTAGGTCGGGCTGGCGAACCATTCACGCTGGTTGCCCACCACCAGCGACAGGGCCAGCAACCCGAAGCCGCCGCTCATCAGTGCGTAGCCCAGCCAGTCGATCTCGGTCCGCGGGTTGCCGGGGGTGGCCGGCATCAGCCGGGCGATCACCGCCACCGCCGCCAGGGCCGCCAGGCCCAGGCCCGCATAGAGCACCCGCCAACTGGCATGCCAGGTGACCAAGGCGGAGAGGGGGATGCCGAGGCTGGAGCCACTCACCAGCGCCAGCGCCACCAGCCCTTTGCCCATCGGGGTGTAGCGCTCCCCCAGCTGGCCGCCCAGATAGCCCCCCGCTGCTGCCGGAATCACGCCGGCGCCCAGTCCCTGCAGCACCCGCATGGCGATGAACAGCTGCGGATCGGTGGCGCTGGCGCTGATCAGGCAGGCCACCCCGAACAGCCCCGGCCCCACGGTGGCGATCGCCTTCGCGCCGATCCGTTCCTTCAGGCTCCCCAGCAGCGGCATGATCAGCGCCGCCGGCAGCAGAAACGCCACCATGAACCACACCGACAGGTAGGGGGTGCCGCCCACATCGCCGCTCACATAGGTGTGGGCGGGCACGCCGATGGAGTCGGTGGAGAAGAACACCAGCTCCAGCACCAGGAAGCAGATGGCCACCACGCCGCGATCGGTGAGCCAGAAGCTGCGCGGTCGACCCGGTGGGGCAGCTGGCACGGCGCGCATGGCATGGGAGGCCTCAGTGTCCCCCCGCCATGTCGACAATGGAAGGATCCACGCCCCTGCCCATGTCCGTCAGCCACCGACTCGGCCACGTCGCCCTGCGGGTCGAGGACATGGAGCGGGCCGTGGCCTTCTATCGCGGGCTGGGGTTGCGCCTCACCTGGCAGGCCGACGACTGGGCCTATCTGCAGTGGCCCGGCAGTGGTGAAGGCATCGCCCTGCTCAGCCCGGAGTATCGAGCGGCCGGTCCCCATTTCGCCCTGCATGTGCGCGACCGCGCCGAGGTGGACCGCCTCCACGCTGAGCTGGTGGACCGCGGCCACAGCTGCGGGCCGGTGCATGATCACCGCGACGGCACGGCCTCCTTCTACATGCAGGACCCCGAGGGCAACTGGCTGGAGATGCTCTACGAGCCGCCGGCCGGCATCCCCAGCAATGTGCCCGGTCAGGAGCCGATCCCGGGGCCGGCGCCGCTGGCTCCTCGCCCGTGAGCCCCGATCCCAGGCCCGCCTCCGGGGCCGTCATTCAGCAGGAGGCCCTCGAGCTGCTGGAGTGGCCGCGCCTGGCTTCGCATCTGGCCGGTTTTGCCAGCACCAGCGCCGGTCAACGCCATTGCGCTGCCCTGCCCCTGGCACCTTCGCCGGCCGCCAGCCAGCGTCTGCTCGATCAGACCGCTGAGCTGCTGGCCCTCGATGGGCTGCTCGAGGGGGGGCTGAGTTTTCAGGGCGTCGCCGATATCGCCAGCACCGTGCAGCTCTGCGCCAAGGGGGGTGTGGCCGGCGGGGAAGCGTTGCTGGAGCTGGCGGCCACCCTGGCGGCGGCCCGGCGCCTGCGGCGCCAGATCGACGACCCTGAGCTGAGGCCCGCCACCACCGCGCTGCTCGCGGAGCTGCGCACCCTGCCCGAGCTGGAGCAGCGCCTGCACTTCTGCCTGGAGGAGGGCGGCCGCGTCGCCGATCGGGCCAGCGCCCCCCTGGAGGGTCTGCGTCGTCAGCTGCTCGGTGTGCGCGCCCAGCGCCGTGAACGCCTGCAGGAGCTGCTGCGGCGGCTGGCGCCGCTGCTGCAGGACAGCGTCATCGCGGAACGCCAGGGCCGGCCGGTGCTGGCGGTGAAGGCCGGGGCCGCGGCCCAGGTGCCCGGCCTGGTGCATGACAGTTCCGCCTCCGGCCAGACGGTGTTCATCGAGCCCCAGGCGGTGCTGGCCCTGGGCAACCGCATCCGCGAGCTGGAGGGCCAGGAGCGCGAGCTGGAGCGGGCGGTGCTGCAGGAGCTCAGCGGCCTGGTGGGCGAGCAGGCTGAGGTACTGGAGCCGCTGCAGCGGATTCTGGTGCAGCTCGATGCCGCCCTGGCCCGGGCCCGCTACGGCGCCTGGCTCGGTGCCGTGCGGCCCGTGCTCGATCCCGCCGCCACGACGCCCTTTGAGCTGCGGGATCTGCGCCATCCGCTGCTGCTCTGGCAGCACAAGCGCGAGGGCGGCCAGCCGGTGGTGCCGGTGAGTCTGCGTGTGGGCTCCGCCCTGCGGGTGGTGGCGATCACCGGTCCCAATACCGGCGGCAAGACCGTGACCCTCAAGAGCCTGGGGCTGGCGGTGCTGATGGCCCGCGCCGGTCTGTTTCTGCCCTGCAGCGGCACGCCGCGGCTGCCCTGGTGCGCCCAGGTGCTGGCCGACATCGGCGATGAGCAGTCGCTGCAGCAGAACCTCTCCACCTTCAGCGGTCACATCCGTCGTATCGCCCGCATCCTCGAGGCCCTGCCCGCACCGGCCAGCAGCGCCGCGGCCCCCCCGATGCAGGCCAATGGCACCACGCCCCTGGACGCCGCACCCCCAGACAGCGGCCCCACGCTCCGGGACCGTCTCGCCCTGTCCGGTGACGATCCCGCCACCCTGTGTGCGCTTACTCCGGCGTTCGCCAGTCTGGTGCTGCTCGATGAGGTGGGTGCCGGTACCGACCCCCAGGAGGGAGCGGCCCTGGCCACCGCCCTGCTGCAGCACCTGGCGGATCGCGCCCGGCTCACCGTGGCCACCACCCATTTCGGCGAGCTCAAGGCCCTCAAATACGCCGACTCGCGCTTCGAGAACGCTTCGGTCTCCTTCGATGAGGAGACCCTCGCCCCCACCTACCGGCTGCAGTGGGGGATCCCCGGCCGCAGCAACGCCCTGGCGATCGCCCGCCGCCTCGGACTCCGCGAGCCGGTGCTGGAGGCGGCGGCCCGTGAGCTGGCCCCCCGCGGCGAAGGGGAGGTCAACGCTGTGATCGCCGGTCTGGAGGCCCAGCGCCAGCGCCAGCAGGAGGCCGCTGAGGAGGCCGCCGCTCTGCTGGCCCGTACGGAGCTGCTGCACGAGGAGCTGCTCTCCCGCTGGGAGCAGCAGCGTCAGCAGAGCGCCGAGCTGCAGGAGCAGCGCCGCCAGCAGCTGGAGCGCTCGATCCGCCAGGGCCAGAACGAGGTGCGGCGCATCATCCGCCGGCTGCGTCAGGGGGATGCCTCCGCCCGCCGCGACAGCGCCAGCCTGGGGGAAACCGCCCGCCAGGCCGGCCAGCGGCTCAAGGATCTGGAACGCCAGCACCGGCCCGAGCCCGAGCGGCGCGAACACCGCGGCTGGATGCCGGCCGTCGGCGATCGCGTGCGGGTGCTGTCGCTCGGCAAGGCCGGCGAGGTGCTGGCCCTCAGCGATGAGGGCCGTGAGCTCACCGTGCGCTGTGGGGTGATGCGCCTCAGCGTGCCGCTCCAGGGCATCGAGGGGCTCCACGGCGAGAAGCCCGAGCTACCGCAGGTGCAGGTGAAGGTGCAGGGCGGTCGCGGCTTGGCCGGCCGCGGTCCGGACGTGCGCACCGAGCGCAACACCGTCGATGTGCGCGGCCTGCGGGTGCATGAAGCCGAGGCGGCGGTGGAGGAGAAGCTGCGCGGCGCCAATGGCCCGGTGTGGGTGATCCATGGCATCGGCACCGGCAAGCTCAAGCGCGGCCTGCGGGCCTGGCTCGACACCGTGCCCTACGTGGAGCGGGTCAGTGATGCGGCCCAGGGCGACGGTGGGCCCGGCTGCAGCGTGATCTATCTGCGCTGATCGGGCGCTGATCTCTGGGTTGATGCTGGCGCTGCGCTGAGGCCTGACGGACGCGTCAGAGCCGCGGCAGCTGCGGTTCGCGCGGGCCGCTGCGGGGGGTGATCAGGGCCAGGCCGCCGGCATCAAACAACCGCCAGCCGCTGGGATCCACGTCCATGTGGATCGTCTCGCCCGGCTGCAGCCGCTCGTCCGGGTCCACCCGCAGCTGCACGAGGTGATCGCCGTCCGCCAGCCGGCAGGTGACCAGTTGTTCGTTGCCCAGCGCCTCGATGTGGCTGACGCTGGCCCGCAGGTTGCGGTTGGTGGCCGGTGCCAGCTGTAGATGCTCCGGTCGCAGGCCACCGGTGAGCTGGCGGCCGCTGCGGCCGGCGATCGCATCGGCCATCGGGCCCTCCACCGGCAGGCGGCGGCTGCCGAGCTGCAGCTGGCCGGCGGCCACCACCTCCACCGGCAGCAGATTCATCGGCGGGCTGCCGATGAACTGAGCCACGAACAGATTCGCCGGCCACTGGTAGAGCTCCATCGGCGTGCCCAGCTGCTGCAGCCGGCCACCGTTGAGCACGGCGATGCGATGGCCCATCGTCATCGCCTCCACCTGGTCGTGGGTCACGTAGAGGGTGGTGGTCCCCAGGCGCCGTTGCAGCTCCACGATCTGAGCGCGGGTGCCCGTGCGCAGCTTGGCGTCGAGGTTGCTGAGCGGTTCATCCATCAGGAACACCGCCGGCTGGCGGGCGATGGCCCGGCCCAGGGCCACCCGCTGCTTCTGGCCGCCGGAGAGCTCCTTGGGCAGTCGATCCAGCAGGTGGTCCAGCTCCAGGGTGCCGGCCACTTCGGCGATGCGCTGCTCGATGCGCCGCTCCCGCTGGGAGGGCAGCCGCAGCGGGCGTGGCCAGCGGCGCGTGGCCTGGTGCAGGCTGTCCTGCAGCTGCTGCAGCGGTGTGCGCGGCCGGCTGCGCCGCAGCCCGAAACCGATGTTGCCCGCCACGCTCAGGTGGGGGTAGAGGGCATAGCTCTGGAACACCATCGCCACGTCCCGCTGAGCGGGCCGCAGGCCCGTCACCGGCCGCTCGCCCACCAGGATCTCGCCGCTGCTGGGCTGCTCCAGGCCCGCCAGCAGTCGCAGCAGCGTGCTCTTGCCGCAGCCGGAGGGACCCACCAGCACCAGGAACTCGCCGTCCTGCACATGCAGGTCGAGCTGTTGCAGCACCTGCACCGGCTCGCTACCACGACGGGGTGGGTAGGTCTTCCCGACCTGCTGGAAGCGAACCTCAGCCAAATGTCGTGCCGTCAGGCCGCGCGCAGGTCGCGATCTTAGGTTTGATGCAATGCAATTCATCGATCAGGCCCGCATCGCCGTCCAGGCCGGCCGCGGCGGCGACGGCATCGTGGCGTTCCGCCGCGAGAAATACGTTCCGGCCGGCGGCCCCTCCGGCGGCGATGGCGGCCGCGGCGGCGACGTGCTGCTGCAGGCCGACGCCAATCTCCAGACCCTGCTGGACTTCAAGTACAAGCGTCTGTTTCAGGCTGTGGATGGCCGTCGCGGCGGCCCCAACCGCTGCACCGGCGCCAGTGGAGACCCCCTCTGCATCCGTGTGCCCTGCGGCACGGAGGTGCGCGATGCCCGCACCGGCATCCTGCTGGGCGACCTCACCCACAGCGGCGAGGAGCTGCTGGTGGCCCTCGGCGGGCGCGGTGGCCTCGGCAATGCCCACTACCTCAGCAACCGCAACCGCGCCCCGGAGAAATGCACCGAGGGCAAGGAGGGGGAGCAGTGGCTGCTGCAGCTGGAGCTGAAGCTGCTGGCTGAGGTGGGCATCATCGGCCTGCCCAATGCCGGCAAGAGCACCCTGATCTCGGTGCTCTCCGCTGCCCGGCCCAAGATCGCCGACTATCCCTTCACCACGCTGGTGCCTAACCTCGGGGTGGTGCGGCGTCCCAGCGGCGATGGCACGGTGTTCGCTGACATCCCCGGCCTGATCGCCGGTGCCGCCCAGGGGGCGGGCCTCGGCCACGATTTCCTGCGCCACATCGAGCGCACCCGGCTGCTGATCCACCTGGTGGATGCCGCCTCCCCCACCGTGCTGCAGGACGTGCAGGTGGTGCTGGAGGAGCTCCAGGCCTATGGCCATGGCCTGGCCGAACGGCCGCGGCTGCTGGTGCTCAACAAGATCGAACTGCTGCTGCCCGAGGAGCTGGAGGCGCTGCAGCAGGAGTTGCAGCAGGCCACGGGCCAGGAGGTGCTGGCGGTGTCGGCGGCCACCTCCGCCCATCTCGATCGCATGCTCGGAGTGGTGTGGCAGCAGCTGGGCATCGATTCGCAGCTGTTCTGAGCCCTTGCCGCCGCCCGCTGCCCCGCGCAGTCAAAACCCCCGGCCGCCGAGGCGGTCCGGGGGTGGTGGCTGGTCCTCCGGGCCGGCTTGCTGGGGCCGGTTCGGTGACAGCGCTGCTGGCGTTGCCGCCAGCCTGGTTCAGGGGTGATGCAGCGCCAGCACCGCAGACGATCGGATGACGATCAGTCGTCGTAGACGAGGCACTCAGGCGCGTCGGGATTCAGATCGCAGAAGACCTCCAGGGGGGTGGGGTCGTGGCTGTCCTCGGGGTGGTGGGCCTTGTACTCCTGCAGATCCTTGAGCTCGTCCTCAAGGTGGCGGACCTTGCTCTGATCACCCGCAGCACGCGCCGCTTCGATCTCGCTCTTGTCCTTCTCGATGTGCTCGTCGATGGTGTTCATGCGGGTACCGGACCTCTGGCTCCGGCGCAGATCGCGCTCACCTTACGGGCGCTGCCAGCCAAAGGTGAATCCTTTTTGCGAGCCTTCCCATCGGGAGCCGTCAACGGATGCCTTTGTGTGAGCGAATGCCCACACGTCGGGGTGTCGGTTCAGCCCGCCAGCTCGCTCAGCTCCAGCCAGCGTTCCTCCCCCGCCGCGATCTGTTGCGTCAAGGCCGCCAGTTCGCCGGTGAGCGCCTCCAGGGCTGTGTAGTCCGATCCGCCCTGAGCCAGCGCGGCCTCCAGCTCCCGCCGGCGTTCCTCCCAGCGCGGCAGCTCCGCATCCA
>CBFHOT010000046.1:0-15375 GCA_965657465.1 Cyanobacteriota bacterium
GCAAGGCCACCAGGGTGGGAATGAGGCCGGGAATCTGGCCGTAGATCCGGCCCAGCAGGCCGCTGAGCAGGCCCAGCAGCACCAGCGCCAGCACGATGCCCGCCGCGAAGCTGCCGCTGCGCAGCCAGGGGCTCTGCAGCACCAGCGGACGCGGTGCACTGGGCACCACCGCGCTGCCGCCATCGGCGAAGCCCGCCAGGTAGGCCAGCGTCACCGGCAGCAGCGACAGGGAGCAGGGTCCGAGGCTGGTGAGCAGGCCCCCCAGAAACACCACCGCCAGGGTGGTGGGGCTGGGATGGGCCAGGGATTGCTGCAGCAACGCTTCGCTGCTGCGGGCCAGATCGCTGAGCAGCAGCGGCCAGTCGGCCGGAGCCCAGGCCAGCGCCGGGATGCCGCCCCAGCACTGGGGCAGGGCATGGATCAGGGCATGGGCCGCCGCGGGCCAGGGGCTGCTCATGCCCGCCAGCCTATCGGGCCTCCGCGGGGCGCCGGCGCCGGCTCACCGGTTGGGGAGCGCCGTTGGATTCGAGGGAACAGCGGATCAGCAGGCCGCACACCAGCAGGCTGGCCATCAGCGAGTTGCCGCCGTAGCTGATCAGCGGCAGCGGCAGGCCGGTGGTGGGCATCGCGCCGCTGGCCACGGCGATGTTGAGGATCGACTGGCCCACCAGCAGCGTGGTGCAGCCCATCGCCACCAGCCGCTGCTGGTTGCTGCGGCAGCCGAGGGCCACCCGCAGCCCCACGAAGCCGAACAGCAGCAGGAAGCCGAGCAGCACCACCGAACCCACGTAACCGAACTCCTCGGCGAACACCGCAAAGATGAAGTCGGTGCTCTGGATCGGCAGGTACTGCAGCTTCTGGGTGGAGAGGCCGTAGCCCTCCCCGAACACGCCGCCTGAGCCGATCGCCAGCAGGCTCTGCACCAGCTGGTAGCCATCGCCCTGGGCATCGCGCCAGGGATCGAGGAACGACACCACCCGCAGGCGCTGGTACTCATTGATGGCGATGCTGGCGGTCCCCAGCAGCCCGCCGGCCCCGGCCGCCCCCAGCAGCAGCAGCAGGTTCACACCCGCCGCCAGCGCGATCAGCCAGAGCAGCAGGCCGGTGAGGGCCGCGGTGCTCAGGTTCGGCTGCTTAAGGATCAGCAGGATCAGCCCGCCGAAGATCCCCAGCCAGAGCAGTTTCTGATCGGCGCCGATGCGGCGCCAGTGGGAGAACAGGGCGGCCCCCTGGAGCACCACGAAGGGTTTGACCAGTTCCGATGGCTGCAGCTGGATCGGCCCCAGCACCAGCCAGCGGCTGGCGCCGTTCACCGTGCTGCCCATGACCAGGGTGGCGGCCACCAGCAGGCAACCCATCAGCACGCCGAGGGGCGCGATGTGCATCCAGCGCCGCAGGCTGGTGCGCACCGCCAGCAGCAGCAATCCCCAGCTGGCCACCATCCAGATCAGCTGGCGCTTGAGATAGAAGGCGCCGTCGCCCATCTCCCGCTCGGCCACCCACCAGCTGGCCGAGCCCAGCACCAGCAGGCCCACCACGCTCCAGATCGCCACCAGGCCCAGCAGCAGCCGCGCTTCCGCCGGCCAGGCCTGCCACGGCCAGCGCCAGGGCCGCGGCAGGCGGGCGGGGGGGGACGCAGCGCGGGTCAAGGTGGCAGAGGCTCGGGCTATCCATTGAGCCGCGCCGCGATGCCGCTTGTCGAGAGGCGCCGCTGGATCGACAACAAAAAACCGGCCCGTGGGGGCCGGCGAAGGTCATGGAAGGATGTCGCTGATGGCACGACATCAATGCCAGTGGTGGGAGCGCAACTGCGCTTGCGTTTATATGGGCGCAGCTGCGTTAGCTCGAAGCGGCTGGATTGAAGCGCGATCGCGACCGCGAACCAGCGCTTCAAGTCCTGAGCTTCAGTTGCCGACGTTGACCTGAGGGCGACCGGTGGCCAGTTCCACCTTGAGGATCTTGCCGCCCTGCTTCATGATCCGCTGCTGCTCAGCGAACCAGCTCTCAAAGGGCACCCACTTGGTGAAGTAGGTGTTCTGGAGCTCGCGCTGGGTGCGGCTCTTCTCAGGGCAGGGAATGCAGGCCGTGACTTTGAACAGGCGCATGGGAAGGATCCGTGGGGTGAACTGATGGCCGGATCAGTTGCCCAGGCCGGAGCAGATGTAGTCGAAGTAGACGGCCATCTCGCGGCCGGCATCAGGACCCACCAGAGCGGCGGTGGCTTCCTTCATGGCCTGGATCGACTGCACGGTGGCACCGATGGGCACGCCCAGTGAGTTGTAGGTCTCCCTGAGGCCGTTCAGCACACGCTCGTCGAGGATCGAGGTGTCACCCGCCAGCATGGCGTAGGTGGCGTAGCGCAGGTAGTAGTCGAGGTCGCGGATGCAGGCGGCATAGCGACGGGTGGTGTACATGTTGCCGCCCGGACGGGTGATGTCCGAGTACAGCAGCGACTTGGCCACAGCCTGCTTGATGATGGCCGAAGCGTTGGCGCTGATGGTGGCGGCAGCGCGGACGCGCAGCTCACCGCTGGCGAAGTACTGCTCCAGGCGGCCCATGGCGGAACCGTCCAGGTACAGGCCCTGAACGTCGGCCTGGTTGATGACGTTGGTGATCGCGTCTTGCATGAATCCGGCTGTGATTGGCGGGGGACGTGGAGAGCAGCAGCCTCAGGAGAGGGCGCCGACGACGTAGTCGAAGTAGAAGCCAGCTTCTTCGGCGTCCGAGCCGGTGAGCATGCTCATGGCGGCATTCTTCATCTCGCGCACGGCTTCGGCCATGGCATCGAGGGGCGTGCCGAGAGAGCGATACATCTCCTTGGCGCCGATGATGCCGATCTCTTCGATCGGGGTCACATCACCCGCGATGACCCCGTAGGTCACCAGACGCAGGTAGTAATCCATGTCCCGCAGGCAGGAAGCGGTCATTTCCTCGCCGTAGGCGTTGCCGCCGGGGGAGATGACGTCGGGGCGCTTCTGGAACAGGGCGGAGCCGGCGGTCTTGATGATCCGCTCGCGGCCTTCGCTCAGCACCTGAGCCACGCGCACGCGGCGCTGGCCGGCGGCCACGAAGGATTTGATCTGGTCGAGTTCGCCAGGGCTGAGGTAGCGGGCTTCGGCGTCCGCGTTGATGATCGAGTTGGAGACGATGCTCATGCAGTTCTGCCTCGAAACAAGCGGTCGCCTTAACGGTGACCGTATCCGGTGGGTAAGGGAGTGACCGACGGCTGTCGATCGCTGCGTCATTCTGCGCCAAGGCCTGCTGCTGCCGGGGGTGCGGTCACAGTTCTTCACGGGCTTTCGTGATGGCAGATCCCTTGCGCTGCAACTGATCTCGTGGCCTGTGCCGCAGGTTGGCCGGCGCAGCATTTGTTCATCTTCCTGTTTTGCCAGGATTGGTTCGCTGCTCTTTAGGGTCGCGTTTGCTCTGCTCTGGGTGTGCGGCAAAGCGCGTTAATTGTGGCGAGTTCCAACAGAAAAACCTCCGGCAGATTGCTGCCGGAGGTGAAGATCATTGGAGGGATCGGCTGTTGCTCGCGCTCAGGCTGTGGAGTAGGCGGCGATGCCGTGGCATCCGCTCGCCTGGCACGGCTCAGATGGCGCCCTTGCGGGACGGGGTCAGGCCGGCGTTGCCGCTGTAAAGGGCGGCGGTGCGGTTGACCGTGGTCAGGGGCTGGCCATCGCTGGTGTTCAGGCCGCGCAGGTAGGGAACCGTGTCCTGGCCGAAGCTCTGGGCGTATTCACTGCTGCTGAGCAGATCATCGAGGGCGGCCAGCAGGCCCTTGCTGGTGCGCAGCGCCAGGAAGCGGCTGGTTTCCTGCGGTTGGGCGGCGCGGCCGAGCAGGGCCAGGTAGGCGGCTGCGGCGGTGCGCAGCGGGGCCAGGCTGTTGAGCCGTTGCTGGAACAGCTCGCTGCCGGCCACCACCGCCACGAACTCCGCCACCGTCAGCTGACCGTTGCGGAACTGCGATTCGCTGTCGCTCAGCCGCTCAGAGGCCAGGGCCGGGCGGTTGAGCAGCTGGCGGTACGTGGCGTCGATCGCCTCCTGCACCTGGGCTTCGCTGGCGGTACGGCCCAGCTTCACGGGGCTGTTGACCCCCTGGCGCCGGCGGTAGCCCTGCAGGTTGGCCGGCTGCAGCGCCTTGGCCATGGCGGCTCCGGGCTGCTGGGCCGGCAGGGCCGAGAGGTTGCCGCTGGTTTCACGCTTGATCCAGCTGCCCTTGGCCAGTGCTGCTGCACTGGGGGCCTGGCTGAAGCCGGCACCGCCGCTGATGCTCCAGATCCCGGAGGCATCGTCGCTGCGCCAGCGGCGAGCGGGTGCCGGTTGGCTGCGCACGCTGCTGGCACCCGAGCTGGGCTTGGCGGGGGCCGCCATCACTTCGCCGCCGGCGATCTTGGCGCTCCAGCCGCCGCGCACCACGGTGCGTCGGTCGGGCAGGTTGCGGTTGGTGAGATCGCCGGTGGTGCGCAGGGTCTGGCTGCTGGCCACCTCGGGGCGCGCCCGGCCGTTGAGATCGGCGTAGGCGGCGCTGTTGAAGGGCCGGTTCAGGCCCGGCACCTTGCGGGCGTTGCGATCAGCCGGCGTGATGAAGCGCTCGTAGGGGACGGTGTCCTCGCCGAAGCTCTCGTTGTATTCCGGGCTGTTGATCATCTGATCGACCACGCCGTAGAAGCCCTTGCGAGCGGCGGTGTCGAAGTAGGCGTCGATCTCCCAGCGGCCGAAGGTGGGGCGGCCCAGCAGGCGGCGATGCATCACCTCGATCGCCTTGGTGATGTACAGACCGCTCCAGTAGCGGCGGCGGAAGGCCTCGCTGCGCGCCACCTGGCGCACGAACTCGCGCAGGCTGATGTCGCCGTTCTCGAGCTTGATCTCCTCCACCTTGTTGCGCTCACCGGCGTAGCCGGCGTTGCCCAGCACCTGGGCATAGACGGCGTTGATCACCGCCTGGGTGCTGCTTTCGGTGCCGCGCACGCTGGGCTGGCCGCCGCGCCGGGGCACGGAGTTGCCGCCGGTGGCGATCTGCTGCAGGCGCACCACCTTGGGGCCGACGCGACGCGGTCTGGACTGACGGAACTGGGGGCTGTCCATCTGCCCCGGCTGCGCCATGCCGTTGCCGATCAGGATCCGGCGGGTGTCGTAGCTGAAGGGCGCCGGGCGGGTGGCCACCTTGGCGGTGCCGGAGGGGAAGATCGCGCCGTAGGTGAGGCCGAGGGGATCGTTGCCGCCGCCGTAGGGATGCTGATCGGCCAGGGGCTGGCGGTAGGACGCGTAGAGCGTCACGTACTGCGGAGCTCCTTCAAACGGTGCGCTGAAGCGGAACAGCTTGCGGTTGCTGCCCCAGCCGGCGCTCTCCTGGGCTTCGTCGCCGAGGTCGCGCAGGTAGGGAACGGTCTCCTCGCCGAAGACGCGGGCGTACTCCATCGAGTTCACCAGGCAGTCGACCAGGCCCGGTAGGCCCTGGGCGCTGACGATGTCGAAATAGCGGGTGAACTCCTCGCGGGAGCTGATGCCCCGGCCGAGGAAGTGGCGGAAGGCCAGCTCGACGGCGCGGCTGTTGGAGAAGCGGCCGTAGAACTGCTTCTGATACTCCTTGCTGCGGCCGAGGGCGCGGATGAACTCGCGCATCGAGATCTGGCCCTGGCGCACCTGGGTGGCCTCCACCGGGCACACCACCTGGCTGTAGCCCTTGACGATGTCGCGCTCGAACACCTGGCGGTAGGCGGCGCGGATCACCTCAGCCTTCTGGGCGCCGGTCATCGCCGGCTTCATCACGAAGCGCTGGGAGGTGCCCTGGGCGGCGAGGGCGTAGGTGGCGGGCAGCTGCAGGCCCTGGTTCACCGGGCTGCCGAGGCGCTGGCGGTTGGAGGGGGTCGGCACCTCCAGCTCGCTGATCAGCACGTTGAAGTACTGGATCACCAGCTGGCGGGTTTCGGGCTCGTCCTTGAACAGGCCGGCGGCGGCGGCGCGCATCTCCTGCAGAGCCACGTTGGTGGCCGCCAGGGAGCAGGCCTTCTCCAGCACGTCCCGCAGGCCGCGGGTGTTCACTGTGAGGATGCTGGGATCACCGGCCACCAGGGCATAGCCCACATAGCGCAGGAACCAGGCCAGGTCGCGGATCGACTTCTTCATCCGCGCCGTGCCGTAACGGCCCACGGCGATCGGCGTGAAGCCGCTGGGCAGCACCACGCGCACGTCGGCGTCACCACCGGCGCCCTCCAGCAGGCGGCTGAGCAGGTTGCCCTTGCTGGCGGTGGCGCCGGCGAAGGTCTGCACAGAGCGCTGGAAGGCCGCCTGGTCGGCCGCCAGGGGGGTGCCGTCGTCGGCGGTGGCCGGCGTCAGCGGGGCATCGAGATAGGAGAGGGGCGTGCCACCCGAGAAGATGCGGTTGGCGGCCTTGGCCACGATCACCTCGGCATTGGCCGAGAGGCGTCGGGCTGCTTCCACGCGGCGCTGACCGCTCTGGAAGAAGTTGATGAGATTGTCGAGCTCGCCCCCATCCGGGAAGCGATCTTCCTGCTCGGCCTGACGGACGCTGGAGAGCGGCAAGGTGTCGTAGCGCTGGGGCGCCACCCTGGTGCTGCCGCTGCTGGCGGTCACGGTCATGGACGAGAGCGAACCGGGCTGGGACAACTTACGGCTGCCCCTCCGGAGCTCCGGGGAGCCATGAACAAATGTTTGCAGCCCCGTTCGGGGCCGGCTCGCGCTCTGCGATGACAGGCTCGCTCCAGCCGCTCTGTCGCCGTGCCCGCCCGCGATGCCGCCACGCCCGTGGTGAGCGCCTTCTACGACCGTTTCCCCTATCCGGCCGATCCGCTGCAGGACGGCCCGCCGCCTGGATACAACTGGCGCTGGTGCGTCGACAGCGTCTGGGCTTTCGCCACCGGCGCCCTGCCCGCGGCGGCGGCGGACACCGGCAACCGCCGCCCCTGGCGGATCCTCGATGCCGGCTGCGGCACCGGTGTCAGCACCGACTACCTCTGCCATCTCAATCCCGGCGCGTCGGTGCTGGCGGTGGACATCAGCGCCGGCACCCTGGAGGTGGCCCGTGAGCGCAGCCGCCGTTCCGGCGCCGCCGAGCAGGTGGCCGAGCTGCGCATCGAGCAGCGCAGCCTGCTCGATCTGCAGGGGGAAGGCCCCTTCGACTACATCAACTCCGTGGGGGTGCTGCATCACCTGCGTGAGCCCGAGGCCGGGCTGCGGGCCCTGGCGGAGCTGCTGCGGCCCGGTGGGCTGCTGCACCTGTTTCTCTATGCCGACGGCGGCCGCTGGGAGATCCACCGCACCCAGCGCAGCCTGATGCGCCTCGGGGTGGGTTGCGGTGAGGAGGGCCTGCGGCTGGGGCGGCAGCTGTTCAGCGCTCTGCCGGAGACCAATCGCCTGCGGCGGCATCACGAGCAGCGCTGGGCCCTCGATACCGGCGCCGATGCCAACTTCGCCGACATGTACCTGCATCCGCAGGAGACCAGCTACAACCTGGAGCGGCTGATGGCCTTCGTGGCCAGCGCCGATCTGCAGTTCGCCGGCTTCTCCAATCCCGAGGTCTGGGACCCCGGCCGTCTGCTCAGCGGCGAGCTGCTGGAGCGGGCCCGTGCCCTGCCCGATCTGGAGCGCTGGGCTCTGGTCGAAGACCTCGATCCGGAAATCAGTCACTTCGAGTTCTTCCTCAGCAAGGGCCCGCTGCAGCGCAACGACTGGAGCGATGACGCCGCCCTGCTGGCGGCCCGAGGGCAGCGCAACCGCTGCCTCTGGGGCTGGCCGTCCACCGGTCTGCTCGGCCCCGACCTGATGCCCCTGGAGATTGAGGAGCCGGATCTGCAGCTGATGTTGGCGATCGAGGCTAATCCCGCGCTGTCGCTGGCGCAGCTGCCCCTGGAGATGGAGGCCGCCGAGCGCTGCCGGCGCGCCCGCCGACTGCGGGAGCAGGGTGTGCTGCAGCTGGCGGCTTAACGCTGCGTGATAAGTTGCCCGGGCTTTATGCCTCCGGCGCTTGCAGGCCAGCCTCGCAGCGGAAACCGGCCTTACGGCCGACCCCATCCCTGCCGCCATCGGCGCTGGGGATGATTCCGATGCGGATGCGTCCGCCGTCGCCGATAGCTCGGCGGACCCTGCCCACACCGGCTCCGCCGGCGATGAGTACGGCCGACTGCAGCGCCGGCTGCTGCTGGCCACGCTTCTGGTCAGCCTGGCCGTCGCCCTGATCGCCTGGCCCGTCTGGGGTGCCTCCACCGCTCGCAGCCTGCTGCTCGGCGGTTGCTGCGGTCTGCTCTACCTGCGCCTGCTGGCGCGCAGCGTCGGTCGTATCGGTCCCGATTCGCGTTCGCTCGGTCGATTCCAGATCGTGGTGCCGGCCCTCCTGGTGGTGGCGGCGGCCCGCGTTCCCGCCATCGAGCTGCTGCCGGCCATCCTCGGCTTCCTGCTTTACAAGCCGGCCCTGCTCCTGCAGGCCGTCCTCGCCCCCTGAACCAACCTCGCCCCCAGGGTTCCCTTGCCCCTCGCCCTGCCGTTCGCCGAACTGGAGGTGGGCCAGCAGTTCTACTGGCACCTCGGCAATCTGCATCTCCACGGCCAGGTCTTCCTCAGCTCCTGGGTGGTGATCGGTGCCCTGCTGGCCCTCGTGGTCGTCGGCACCCGCAAGATGGAGCGCGATCCGCGCGGGGTGCAGAACCTGCTGGAGTTCCTCTGGACCTACATCCGCGATCTGGCCCGCGAGCAGATCGGTGAGAAGGCCTACCGCGACTGGCTGCCGTTCATCGGCACCCTGTTCCTGTTCATCTTTGTCTGCAACTGGGGCGGTGCGCTGATCCCCTGGAAGCTGATCGAGCTGCCCAATGGCGAACTCGGCGCTCCCACCGCCGACATCAACACCACCGTGGCCATGGCCCTGTTGGTGTCCCTCTCCTATTTCTATGCCGGCCTGAGCCGCAAGGGGCTGCGCTACTTCGAGTACTACGTGGAGCCGACCCCGATCATGCTCCCGTTCAAGATCATCGAGGACTTCACCAAGCCGCTCTCCCTCTCCTTCCGTCTGTTCGGCAACATCCTGGCCGACGAACTGGTGGTGGGCGTGCTGGCCTTCCTGGTGCCGGTGATCGTGCCCCTGCCGGCCATGTTCCTGGGCCTGTTCACCAGCGCCATTCAGGCCTTGATCTTCGCCACCCTCGCCGCCAACTACATCGGTGAGGCGGTGCACGAAGAGCACCACTGAATCCCCGCCAGCAACGGCCGGTTCCGGCCGTCTGGCAAACTCATCGCGCGCAGGTCCGGGTGGAACCGGGCCCACTCCCTTCTGGGGGGTGTCCCGGCCGCGCTCCAGCCCATTCCGCGCTCTCCCTGCGCTCTCCTACCTCCTTTCCACCAATGAGTGATCTGACCTCCGCCGCTTCCGTTCTGGCCGCCGCTCTGGCCGTGGGTCTCGCCGCCATCGGTCCTGGCATCGGCCAAGGCACCGCAGCCGGTCAGGCTGTGGAAGGCATTGCCCGTCAGCCCGAGGCCGAAGGCAAGATCCGCGGCACCCTGCTGCTGTCCCTGGCCTTCATGGAAGCTCTGACCATCTACGGCCTCGTGGTGGCTCTGGTGCTCCTGTTCGCCAACCCCTTCGCCGGCTGATCACTCCCAGCGGGGGGCGGCTGATGCCGTCCCCCCTGTGACTGCTCCCCCGTCCACCCCGGCGCTCCCTTCCCAATGACCAGCTGGCTCCTGCTCGCCACAGCTGACGCCGTCACCGGCGCAGCAACCGGCGCCCCGGAGGGAGGTCTTTTTGACCTTGATGCCACCCTGCCGCTGATGGCGGTGCAGGTGGTGCTCCTCACCTTCATTCTTAATGCCCTGTTCTTCCGCCCCGTCGGTCGGGCCGTGGAGGAGCGCGAGGGGTATGTGACCACCAGTCGCGCCGAGGCCAAGCAGAAGCTGGCCCAGGCTCAGCGCCTGGAAGCCGATCTCACCGAACAGCTCAAGGAAGCCCGTCAGGAGGCCCAGAAGCTGATCGTGGAGGCCGAACAGGAGTCCGACAAGCTTTACCGCGAAGCCCTGGCCACGGCTCAGGCCGAAGCCATCGCCGTGCGGGAGAAGGCTCGCCGTGAAATCGAATCCGAGAAGGACCAGGCCCTCTCCGCCCTTAAGGCTGAGGCCGACCGTCTTGGCGCCCTGATCGTGGACCGTCTGCTGGCCGCCAAATGACTGTGATCCCCTTCGCCACTTCCTTCGTCGCCACCGCCGGCACGGCGCTGTTCGCCCATCACGGCGGCTTCGGCCTCAACCTCAATCCCCTCGACACCAACCTGATCAACCTGGTCATCGTGATCGGGGTGCTGGTGTGGTTCCTCAAGGGATTCCTGGGCGGCATGCTCGAGCGTCGCCGTGAAGCGATCCTCGCCGACCTCTCCGATGCGGAGCAGCGTCTGCAGGCCGCCACCGCCGCCGTGGCCAAGGCCCAGCAGGATCTCGCCGCTGCCCAGCAGAAGGCCGAGCAGATCCGCGCCGACGGCAAGGCCCGCGCCCAGGCGGTGCGCGCCGAAAGCGAGCAGCGCACCATCGAGGAGATGGCTCGCCTCAAGCAGGACGCCGCCGCCGACCTCAACGCTGAGGCCGCCCGCGTCACCGACCTGCTGCGCCGCGAAGCCGCCCGTCAGGCCATCGAGAAGGCTCTGACCACCCTGCCCGGCAAGCTGGACGGCGATGCCCAGGCACGGCTGATCGATCAGTCCATCAACACCCTGGGGAACGCCTGATGCCGTTGCTCAACTCCATCGCCACCCCCTACGCCGAGGCGTTGCTGCAGGTGGCTGAAGCCCGCCAGGAAACCGACGCCGTCGCCGACCAGGTCCGCGGTCTGCTGTCGGTCTGGAATGACAGCCCTGAGCTGCGCTCGGCCATGGGGTCTCCCGTGCTGGAGCCCGAGGCCAAGAAGGCGGCCCTGGCTGCGCTGTTCAACGAGCAGCTGACGCCTTCCCTGCAGAACCTGCTCAAGCTGCTGGCGGATCGTCAGCGGATCGCTGTGCTCGATGCGGTGCTGCTGCGGTTCCTCGAGCTGTACCGGGATCTGCGCAACATCACCCTGGCCAAGGTGACTTCGGCCACCTCCCTCAGCGATGAGCAGCAGCAGCAGCTCAACGACAAGGTGCGGGCCATCGCCGGCACCAAGGCTGTTGAGTTCCATCTCGCGGTCGATCCCGGTCTGATCGGCGGCTTCGTCGTCAGCATGGGCTCCCGCGTGATCGACGCCAGCCTGGCCGGGCAGGTGCGCCGCCTGGGCCTGGCGCTGGCCAAGGTGAGCTAGCCCTCCTTCCCTTCCTTCCGCTTCACCGCCTCCTTCCCATCAGCTCCCCCTGCGGGGACTTCCCACCATGGTTTCCATCCGCCCCGACGAGATCAGCGCCATCCTCAAGCAGCAGATTGAGGACTACGACAAGTCTGTTTCCGTCAGCAACGTCGGAACCGTGCTGCAGATCGGCGACGGCATCGCCCGCGTCTATGGCTTGCAGCAGGTGATGGCCGGTGAGCTGGTGCAGTTCGAGGACGGCACCGAAGGCATCGCCCTCAACCTCGAGGACGACAACGTCGGCGTGGTGCTGATGGGCGAGGGCCGCGGCATTCAGGAAGGCAGCACCGTCAAGGCCACCGGCAAGATCGCCTCGGTGCCCGTGGGCGACGCGATGCTCGGCCGCGTGGTGAACTCCCTGGGTCAGCCGATCGACGGTAAGGGTGAGATCGCCACCACCGAGACGCGCCTGATCGAGTCGATGGCGCCTGGCATCATCCAGCGCAAGTCGGTGCATGAGCCCATGCAGACCGGCATCACCGCCATCGACGCGATGATCCCCATCGGCCGCGGCCAGCGCGAGCTGATCATCGGCGACCGCCAGACCGGCAAGACCGCGATCGCGATCGACACGATCATCAACCAGAAGGGCGAAGACGTCGTCTGCGTCTACGTGGCCGTGGGCCAGAAGGCCGCTTCCGTGGCCAACGTGGTGGAAGTGCTGCGCGAGAAGGGCGCCCTCGACTACACCATCGTGGTGGCCGCCAACGCCTCCGAGTCGGCTGCGCTGCAGTACCTGGCTCCCTACACCGGTGCCGCCATCGCTGAGTCCTTCATGTACAAGGGCAAGGCCACCCTCGTCATCTATGACGACCTCACCAAGCAGGCTCAGGCGTACCGCCAGATGTCGCTGCTGCTGCGTCGTCCCCCCGGTCGTGAGGCTTACCCCGGCGACGTGTTCTACTGCCACAGCCGTCTGCTCGAGCGCGCCGCCAAGCTGAGCGATGCCATGGGCAAGGGCTCGATGACCGCTCTGCCGATCATCGAGACCCAGGCCGGTGACGTGTCCGCCTACATCCCCACCAACGTGATCTCGATCACGGATGGTCAGGTGTTCCTCAGCTCCGACCTGTTCAACTCCGGTCTGCGCCCCGCCATCAACGTGGGCATCTCGGTGAGCCGCGTGGGCGGCGCTGCCCAGACCAAGGCCATCAAGAAGATCGCCGGCACCCTCAAGCTGGAACTGGCTCAGTTCGATGAACTGGCTGCCTTCTCCCAGTTCGCCTCCGATCTGGACGCCGCCACCCAGTCCCAGCTGGCCCGCGGTAAGCGTCTGCGCGAGATCCTCAAGCAGCCCCAGTTCAGCCCCCTCAACCTGGCTGAGCAGGTGGCCGTGGTCTATGCCGGTGTGAAGGGCATGATCGATGAGGTGCCGGTGGAGTCGGTGGTGCAGTTCTGCCGCGAACTGCGCGAGTACCTCAAGACCAACAAGGCTGACTTCATCAATAAGGTGATGACCGAGAAGCAGCTCAGCGACGAAGCTGAGTCGATGCTCAAGGACGCCATCAAAGAGGTGAAGTCGACCATGCTCGCCACCGTCTGAGGAGGACACTCAGATGGCCAATCTCAAAGAGATCCGCGACCGCATCAGTTCGGTCAAGAACACCCGCAAGATCACGGAGGCCATGCGCCTCGTGGCCGCCGCCAAGGTGCGCCGCGCTCAGGAGCAGGTGCTGCGCAGCCGGCCTTTCGCCGACCGCCTGGCCCGCGTGCTGGAAAATCTCCAGTCGCGCATGCGCTTCGAAGATGTTGACGCTCCCCTGCTGGAGGAGCGTCCGGTGCAGACGATCACCCTGCTCGCCGTCACCGGCGACCGTGGTCTCTGCGGTGGCTACAACGCCAACATCATCAAGCGCACCGAGCAGCGTCATGCTGAGCTCACCGGCCAGGGCTACGCCGTGGATCTGGTGCTGATCGGCCGCAAGGCGATCACCTATTTCCAGAACCGCGCTGCGCAGTACACCGTGCGCGCCACCTTCACCGGTCTGGAGCAGGTGCCCAACGCCCAGGAGGCCGGCGGCATCGCCAATGAGGTGCTCGCCGAGTTCCTCTCCGGCTCCACCGATCGCGTCGAGATCATCTTCACCAAGTTCATCAACCTGGTGAGCTCCAAGCCGGTGATCCAGACCCTGCTGCCCCTCGATCCCCAGGGCATCGCCACCCCCGAGGACGAGATTTTCCGCCTGACCACCCGCGAGGGTCGTCTGGTGGTGGAGCCCGGCACGGCGGCCAATGATGCGCCCACCCTCCCCTCGGACATCGTGTTCGAGCAGAGCCCTGAGCAGCTGCTCAATGCCCTGCTGCCCCTGTATCTGCAGAACCAGCTGCTGCGCTCCCTGCAAGAAGCGGCGGCCTCCGAGCTTGCCAGCCGGATGACGGCCATGAACAACGCCAGCGACAACGCCAAGGCCCTCGCCAAGACGCTGACCCTGGATTACAACAAGGCCCGTCAGGCCGCCATCACCCAGGAGATCCTGGAGGTGGTCGGCGGCGCTGCCGCGATGAACTGAGCGTTCATCGTTCGGCTTCGCCCCAGTGGCGCTGAACCCCTGAAGTCTCTTGGTGGTCGGTCTGCTCTGCAGGCCACGCCGTCGGGATCTTCGGGGGTTTTGTCATGGCGATCTGCTCGCCAGCCGCTGCCCCTGTGCCGGTGGATGCTGGAGAGCTGTGCCGCTGGTGTGCGCCGTGTCAGCCAACTCCGCCGTTCTGGAGGCTCTACAGATCCAGCCGCTGTTCCCGCTGGCCCTCGGCCAGGTGCAGCTGCGCCCCGATCCCCTCGATCTGGCCCTGCAGCTCCAGGCTCTGCACGCCCTGCGCGGTGAAGCGGCCAGCAATCCCGTCCCCGGTTGCGCCTGGACCGGTGATCTCAACGGCGTGGCGCAGTTGCATCGCCATCCGGCGTTCGCGCCGCTGGTGAACGGCCTGTTGCCCCATGTGCGCGCCTACCTGCAGCAGCTGGGGTTTGATCTGGGTCGCATCGCTCTGCATGTCCAGCGCTGCTGGCCGGTGCTGAGCGAACCGGGCCAGGTGGTGGGGCGCCATCACCACCCCAACGCCCACCTCAGCGCCGTCTACTACCTCAGTGGCGATGGCAGCGGCCGTTGCGGTTGCCTGCGCTTCTGGCCCCAGCGCCAGCTGAATGAACTGGTGCCCGGCATGGCCGTGGGCCATGGCGGCCCCCTGGCCGCCTCGCCCTGGACCGCCCCCTGCTGGGATGTGGCCCCCCGGGCGGGACTGCTGGTGCTCTTCCCCTCCGCCCTCGATCACGCCGTTTTGCCCAACGAGGACGACGACGATCTGCGCTGCTCGATCAGCCTCGACTTCGCTATCACAGCCCCGGCGCCGGCGGGCAGCGCCAAGCCGGCTCAGGCGGAATACCTGGCGCCTCACCCCGGCTGCTGGACCACGATCACGGAAGATGGGGCCCTGCCGGCCTGACCCAGCGGGCGCGGCTTCACCCAGCACGCAAGCATCCATGAGTGCCAGCTACACCGTTGTCGCGGAGATCGACGGCGCCAGCCACACCTTCTCCTGCCGCGAGGATCAGACGGTGCTCGCCGCCGCTGAAGCCGCCGGCGTGACCCTGCCCAGCTCCTGTTGCTCCGGTGTCTGCACCACCTGCGCGGCTCTCATCAGTGAAGGCAGCGTTGAGCAGCCGGATGCGATGGGCGTCAAGGCTGATCTGCAGGAGCAGGGCTATGCGCTGCTGTGCGTCGCCTTCCCCCGCAGCGATCTGCGCCTCAAGGCCGGCATGGAAGATGCCCTCTACGAGGCCCAGTTCGGTCAGTATCAGAAGTGAGGGCGCCCGCCATGCGTTGCGCCTGAGCAGGAGGTGCCGGTGACCACGGGGCTTCAGTTACGGCCGGTGCAGCTCCAGTTGCCGCCGGCGCCGGGGCCGCTGTTGCCGCGGGTGCAGCAGGCCCTGGCGGCCCACGGCAGGCCCCTGCGCTGGGCGATCACCGCCGCCGATGCCGGGGGCCTGGCGGTGGAGGCGATTGTGTTGGTGGAGGCCGCGCCGTGATCCCGCCCCAGCCCCCCCAGCGGGTGATTACCACCGG
>CBFHOT010000047.1:0-15325 GCA_965657465.1 Cyanobacteriota bacterium
TGCTCCGACACCCCTGCCGAGCTGCTCAGGCAGAGGCGGTTGCCCGGTGCCCGGCCGATCGTCAGCGGTTGATCGGGCGTCAGCGGCGCCACCTTGCTCGGATCGCTGGCCAGCACCAGCCGGGCGGAGGAGGCGCTCATGGCGTGTTGCGGCGCCGCTGCCACCACAGGCGCCAGTCGTCGCGGAGGTCGTTCCACCAGCCGCCGTCACCGCTGCGGTAGGGCTCCACCCGGCCGGGAAACAGCAGCGCCTTGCTGGCCAGCGCCAGGGCCACGAGCACCATCAGCAGCAGCACCCAGCCGGGAATCGCCCCCGGCCAGGTGAAGGCGAAGAAGGCGCGGATCGCGTACAGGCCGATCGTCAGCGCCAGCCAGAGCCGGAAGGGTTCCCAGGGATCCCGCCGCTGCTGCACCGCTGAGCCCTCCGACGCGTGGCCGTAGCCTATGGCCCGGCCGCAGCAGCCGTCTGGCCCCTTCCGATCCGCCTTCCCGCCCGCGGTCTGATGCCGCCGCCGATGCATCGGCCGCCGAGCCATCCGCCGCACCGGTCGGTGCCTCCGGCCGACACCGTCTGCTTGATCACGTCGCCTCTTCGGCTGTGCGCCAGAGCTGGCGGCAGCTGGCGGCTGCGGCCCTGAGCGGCCCCTGGGCTGAGCGACCCGCCGCCTGCCGTCAGGCCTGGCAGGCCTTTACCGCCCATCAGGCCCGGCTGCAGCTCTGGCTGGGGGAGCACTGCCAGCAGGAGCTGGCGCTTGAGGATCGCCGCTACCGCATCGGCCGCGATCCCGCCTGCGAACTGCCCCTGGCCGCACCGGGCCTGAGCCGCGTTCATGCCGTGCTGGAGAAGCCGCGCAGCGCCGACCGCGAGTTTGCCCTGGAGGATTTCGGCTCCGCCAACGGTCTGTTTCACCGCGATCGCCGCATCCGCGCCATCCGCCTGCGCGATGGCGATGCCGTGCGGCTCGGCTCGCCGCTGAAGGGCGAAGCGCCGGAGCTGCGCTACCTGCACCCCCGCAGCGCTCTGGAGCAGCTGCTGCATCTGCTGGGCCTGGCGGCCCTTGGTGGCTCGGCGCTGCTGGTGAGCGGCATGCTCGTCGCCGCCACGGTGGGTGGCGGCTCCAAAATCCGCACCATCGCCGGCCCGGTGAAGATCCACGCCAGCGATGGCACCCAGATCGACGCCAAGCAGGGGTCGGCCACCGCCCTGCCGTCGCTGGACAGTTACCCCTGGCATCTGCGCCAGGCGCTGCTCGCCTCGGAGGAGGCGCGCTTCGGTTGGAACAGTGGCATCGACCTGTTCGGCACCGTGCGCTCGGCGGTCAAGCGCAGCGGTGGCGGCAGCGGCCTCACCCAGCAGGTGGCGCGCATGTACTACGCGGAAGTGGGGCGCGATGAAAGCCTGACCCGCAAGCTGCGCGAGCTCTGGGTGGCCCTGCAGCTGGAGGTGGGCTACAGCAAGAACCGGATCCTCAAGATGTACCTCGACCGGGCGCATCTCGGGCAGGGCACCGATGGCTTCGAGCAGGCGGCGCAGCTCTACTTCCGCAAGTCGGCCAGCGACCTTGACCTGGCCCAGTCGGCGTTTCTGGTGGGGCTGCTGCCTGCCCCCAACTACTACAGCCCCTGCGGGGCTCCGCAGCCCGGTGAGGAGGCGGCCAAGCTGGAAGAGGAGCTGCTCGAGGCCCGCAAGGGCCGCCTGACGCCAGACGATCAGGCCCGCATCGAGTCGGTGCGCCGCGGTGAATGGTTGCCGGTGAAGCGCCGCAATCTGGTGCTCAAGCTGATGCACGAGCAGGGCTATCTGGGCCCCGGTGCCCAGGGCGATCAGGCCCTGCGCGATGCCCAGCGGCGGCCCCTCAACATCGACGTCAGCAAGGCCTGCCGCGAGAGCGCCCAGCAGGCCTATCCCTACTTCAGCGACTACGTGCTGGCGGAGTTGCGCGGGCAGCGCTTCGGTCTGCACCTCGATGAGGCCGATGGCGGCAACTACTACGTGGAGAGCACGATTGATCCGCCGCTGCAGGCCCTGGCCCAGAGCGAGCTGCGGCGCTTCCTCGATGGCCCTGCCGCCGGGGTTGGCCTGACCCAGGGCGCCCTGATCTCCTTGCAGCCCAGCAGCGGCGCGATCCTGGCCTATGTGGGCGGCGGCGACTACAAGCGCTCCAGCTTCGATCGGGTGCGGGCCCTGCGGCAGCCCGGCTCCACCTTCAAGCTGTTTCCCTTCCTGGCGGCCCTGGAGGCCGGTGTAGCGCCCAGTGATGCCATCTCCTGCGCGCCTCTGGCCTATGTGGGTGGCTGCAGCCATGGCGCCGGCTCGGGCGGCAGCGCCAGCGTGATCGATGGCTTCGCCTTTTCCGAGAACGTGGTGGCCCTGCGGGTCGGCGAGAAGGCCGGCCTGGAGCAGGTGCTGAAGCGAGCGCGGCAGCTGGGCATCACCACGCCGCTGCAGCCCGACTACAACACCATGCTCGGCGGCAGTGAGACCCACCTTTACGAGCTGGCCCGGGCCTATGCGGTGGTGGCCAATGGCGGCCGTTCGGTGCCGCTGCATGGCGTCAAGCGCATCGTCGATCTGGGCATCTGCCCTTCGATCAAGAGCCTGGCTACCTGTTCCCCGTCTGCGGTCACCGTGCCCCTCGGTGAGGCCGATCGTCAGCTGATCACCCCGGAGGTGGCCGCGGCGATGGATCAGTTGCTGGCGGCGGTGGTGCAGCGCGGCACCGGCCGGGCGGCGGGCCGGGTGTCCGATGCCCGCGGCAAGACCGGCACCACCAACAACGGTGTGGATGTGCTGTTTGTGGGCTACTCCCCTTCTCTCGATCTGCTCACGGCGATCTGGATGGGCAACGACGACAACACGCCCGCTCAGGCGGCCAGCGGCGCCCTGGTGGCCGAGCTCTGGGGGCGTTACATGCAGGCGGCTTCGCGTCTGGATGCTCAGGCCTGAGGCGCCGCCTGCTGCAGGTCCTGCAGCAGCTGTTGCAGTTGGATCGTCACAGCCCAGCCAGCACCCAGCAGCAACCCCCAGCTCCAGGGCTGGCTGAGCAGTTGCCGCCAGCACCACAGGCCGGCGTTGGCTGCCTCCTGGGTGTCAGCGGTGTGCCCAGCGGCGGGGTGCTCCGGCCTGCGGGCCAGCCAGGCGAGTTCACAGGCGGCATCGAGCAGCAGCAGCACCCAGGCCGGGATCGACAGCGGCCCGAAGCCGTAGCTGAGCTGTCGCCCCTGCAGCAGGCTCAGGCCCACCCCCAGGGCGATCAGGCTGGCCACGGCTCCGGAGGCGCCGCCCACCAGCACTGGTGTTGGCTGCTGGTCATCGCCGGCTGTGGCTGCCGCTGCCGCCCTGGCTGCGCCTGCTGTTCCGCCGGCAGCCACCAGCGCCGCCAGCGTGAGTGTGGCCAGGCTCGCCAGGCTGTAGCGCAGCAGCACATCCGGCAGCTGCAGGGCCGAGGGGCCGAGGATCACCGCCAGCAGTGCCAGGTTGAGGGCCGCCTGGCCCCGGCTCGGCTGCTGCCAGGGGGCGGTGATCCAGCGCCACGCCTGGCGGCTGGTGTCGCGGCTGCCGAGCGGCAGCAGTCCTGCGCCCTGCCAGCGGCGCAGCGGCCCCAGCATCCCCAGCCCTTCGATCAGGGCCAGCAGCAGCAGCAGCACCGCTCCACCGCTCCAGCCCCACCCCTCGAACAGCAGCCGATCGAGCTCGCGCCCCAGCCACATCCACACCAGGGCGGCAGCGGCGGCCAGGGCGATGCCTGGCGCCATCGGCTCCAGCTGCCGGCGTAGGCGGCGCAGCAGGCGGCCGCCCTGGTGCAGCCAGCGCGCCTGCAACCCTGAGGCCTCAGGCTGGGGCGTGGCGCTGGCCGTTGGTCCCGGGCTGGTGCCGCTGGCAGTGGCCGGCTCTCCACCAGGCCGTTGCAGTGGCATCGCGGCGAAGGCTTCCAGCAGATCCAGCAGCTCGGCCATCACCGCCGGGCTGTAGGTGCGCTGCAGTTCGCGGCCCAGCTGCTCCAGGCTGGCCCGCTGCGCCGCACCCTGCTGGCTCATCGCCTGGCGGAACAGCGGCCGGTGGGCGAGATCCCGCAGGGGCGGCCGTAGGCTGTCGTCGTCGCCGAGCAGGTCGCTCCAGCGGTTGGCCAGCCCCTGGCCGCTGAGCTGGGCCTGGCTGCCTTGCTCCTGGAGCCAGTGCCGCAGCTGCTCACCGAGCTGTCGCCCCCTGCCCATGCCCGCCGTTGATGGCCCCTGAGCCTATGGCCCTGCTGCATGGCAGCAACAGCCGTCTTTCAGCAAAAAACCCGGCCCCTTGAGGCCGGGTCTGAGGGGCTCCGGTCACTTCCGGAGCCACATAAGCGATCAGCGCAGACGCTTCAGTTCGCCTTGCTGGCCTGCATCCAGGCGCGGGTGCGGGCCAGGGTTTGCTGGGCCTTGAGCTTCTCGGTGCTGGGGGCCTGGCCCTCATAACCGGCGGCAGCCTGTTGGGCGGCCTCGAACTCAGCCTCGGCCTTGGCGGCATCGATGCTGCCGCCGAGCTGGGCACCGTTCACCAGAACGGTCACCTCATCGGCCTCCACTTCGGCGAAACCGCCGAGCAGGGCGATCACTTTCCAGCCGCTGGCGTCGCGCAGACGCATCACGCCGGTTTCCAAGGCCGCCAGCATCGTGACGTGACCGGGAAGGATGCCCACCTGACCGGTGGTGCTGGGCAGGATCACCTCATCGGCGCTGCCGTCGAAAACGCTCTGATCCGGGGCCAGAACGCGCAGGGTGAGAGTCATGGCGAAATCTCCTCAGGTGTGATCGCGGGGATCAACCCTTGGCCTCGGCCAGGATCTTCTCGGCCTTGGCCTTCACTTCGTCGATGTTGCCCACCAGGTAGAAGGCGGCCTCGGGCAGGTGATCGAGCTCACCGGCCAGGATCATGTTGAAGCCCTTGATGGTTTCTTCGAGCTTCACGTACTTACCCGGCATGCCGGTGAAGATCTCAGCCACGAAGAAGGGCTGGGACAGGAACTTCTCGATCTTGCGGGCGCGATCCACCGTGCGGCGGTCGTCTTCGGACAGTTCGTCCAGACCCAGAATCGCGATGATGTCCTGGAGCTCCTTGTAGCGCTGCAGGGTGGACTGCACCGCGCGGGCGGTGCGGTAGTGCTCGTCACCCACCACGGCGGGCTGGAGCATGGTGCTGGTGGAATCCAGGGGATCCACAGCGGGGTAGATGCCCTTGGAGGCCAGACCGCGGCTCAGCACGGTGGTGGCGTCCAGGTGGGCGAAGGTGGTGGCCGGAGCGGGGTCGGTCAGGTCGTCCGCAGGCACGTAGACGGCCTGGATCGAGGTGATCGAGCCCTCCAGGGTGGAGGTGATGCGCTCCTGCAGCATGCCGACGTCGGTGCCGAGGGTGGGCTGGTAGCCCACGGCCGATGGCATGCGGCCCAGCAGAGCGGACACTTCCGAGCCGGCCTGCACGAAGCGGAAGATGTTGTCGACGAACAGCAGCACGTCCTGCTTGTTGGCGTCGCGGAAGTGCTCGGCCATGGTCAGAGCCGACAGGCCGACGCGCATGCGGGCGCCGGGGGGCTCGTTCATCTGGCCGTAGCAGAGGGCCACTTTCGACTTGGAGAGGTCCTCGGCGTTGATCACGCCGGATTCCTTGAACTCTTCGTAGAGGTCGTTGCCCTCACGGGTGCGCTCACCCACGCCGGCGAACACGGATACACCGCCGTGCTCCTTGGCGATGTTGTTGATCAGCTCCTGGATCAGCACGGTCTTGCCCACACCGGCGCCACCAAACAGACCCACCTTGCCGCCCTGGCGGTAGGGAGCCAGCAGGTCGATCACCTTGATGCCGGTCTCGAACACCTTCGGCTTGGTCTCGAGTTCGGTGAGGCTGGGGGCAGCCCGGTGGATCGAGGCGGTTTCGGAGGTGGTGACAGGGCCCTGCTCATCAACGGGCTCACCCAGCACGTTGAAGATGCGGCCGAGGGTGGCTTCACCCACGGGCACGGAGATGGGGGCGCCGGTGTCCAGGGCCTCCATGCCACGCACCAGACCATCGGTGCTGCTCATGGCCACGGCGCGCACGCGGTGGTCGCCCAGCAGCTGCTGCACCTCAGCGGTCAGAGCTACGTCCTGGCCGGCGGAATTCTTCGCTTCGATCCGCAGGGCGTTGTAGATCTTCGGCAGCTTGCCGGCCGGGAATTCAACGTCGAGCACCGGGCCGATCACCTGCCGAACGATGCCTTTGGTGCCGGTGGCGGTAGCAGCAGCCATATGGATGGAGAGTCGCGGGGGGCGCTGAGCTGGGCGGGAGACGGAACGCTGCCCCACCCGTGGTAAGCCGCGCAACCTTACCACTGCGTTGGTGCCGCTCCTGGTGGCTGCAGGGCTGTCGCTACCGAAGGCCTGGAGGCCCCAGAGGGCGGCACGGTTCGGTCACCCGCACAGCGTTCTACTGGCCGCTGCCGCGCCGCGCGGCATAGGTTGGCACTCGTGTGGTTCGAGTGCCAGATCGCCTGGTCGCACCTGCCGGTCAAAGCCGCTGGTTGCAACCGTGATCCGGTGTTCTCCACCATCTCGTGGCGTCTCTGGCGCCATGTCGTTGCTTTCGCATTGATCCATGGCTGCTGTTTCCCTCAGCGTCTCCACCGTCAAGCCCCTCGGAGACCGCATCTTCATCAAGGTCTCCGCTTCTGATGAGCGCACCGCCGGCGGCATCCTGCTGCCCGACACCGCACAGGAGAAGCCCCAGGTGGGCGAGGTGGTGCAGGTCGGCCCCGGCAAGCGCAACGATGACGGCACCCGCCAGGCTCCTGAAGTGAGCGTGGGCGACAAGGTGCTCTACAGCAAGTACGCCGGCACCGACATCAAGCTCGGCACCGATGAGTACGTGCTGCTCTCCGAGAAGGACATCCTGGCTGTCGTCAGCTGAGCGGTTGCCGCTCGGGTGCCCGCCCGTTGAGCGTCACCCGGCCTCCCGCTTGAACCGGTTCCCCAAGCCGGGTTGATCCGGTTCTTCTCCCCTTCAGACGTTCCACATCGAGACTTCCGCCTCCCATGGCTAAGCGCATCATTTACAACGAGCAGGCCCGCCGCGCCCTCGAGAAAGGCATCGACATCCTGGCCGAGTCGGTTGCCGTCACCCTCGGTCCCAAGGGTCGCAACGTGGTGCTGGAGAAGAAGTTCGGCGCTCCTCAGATCATCAACGATGGCGTCACCATCGCCAAGGAGATCGAGCTCGAGGACCACATCGAGAACACCGGTGTGGCCCTGATCCGTCAGGCCGCCTCCAAGACCAACGACGCTGCCGGTGACGGCACCACCACCGCCACCGTCCTGGCTCACGCCATGGTCAAGGCCGGTCTGCGCAACGTGGCCGCCGGCGCCAACGCCATCACCCTCAAGAAGGGCATCGACAAGGCCTCTGAGTTCCTGGTTGGCAAGATCAAGGAGCACGCCAAGCCGATCAGCGACTCCAACGCCATCGCCCAGGTGGGCACCATCTCCGCCGGCAACGACGAAGAGGTGGGTCGCATGATTGCTGACGCCATGGACAAGGTCGGCAAAGAGGGTGTGATCTCCCTCGAGGAAGGCAAGTCGATGACCACCGAGCTGGAGGTCACCGAGGGTATGCGCTTCGACAAGGGCTACATCTCGCCCTACTTCGCCACCGACACCGAGCGCATGGAAGCGGTGCTCGAGGATCCCTACATCCTCCTCACCGACAAGAAGATCGGCCTGGTGCAGGATCTCGTGCCCGTGCTCGAGCAGATCGCCCGCACCGGCAAGCCTCTGCTGATCATCGCCGAGGACATCGAGAAGGAAGCCCTCGCCACCCTGGTGGTGAACCGCCTGCGCGGCGTGCTCAACGTGGCCGCTGTGAAGGCCCCCGGCTTCGGCGATCGCCGCAAGGCCATGCTCGAGGACATCGCCGTTCTCACCAACGGTCAGCTGATCACCGAGGACGCAGGCCTCAAGCTGGAGAACGCCAAGCTGGAGATGCTGGGCACCGCCCGCCGCATCACCATCAACAAGGACACCACCACCATCGTGGCCGAAGGCAACGAGGTGGCGGTGAAGGCCCGCTGCGAGCAGATCCGCAAGCAGATGGACGAAACCGACTCCTCCTATGACAAGGAGAAGCTGCAGGAGCGTCTGGCCAAGCTGAGCGGCGGTGTGGCCGTGGTCAAGGTGGGTGCCGCCACCGAGACCGAGATGAAGGACAAGAAGCTGCGCCTGGAAGACGCCATCAACGCCACCAAGGCGGCTGTTGAGGAAGGCATCGTCCCCGGCGGCGGCACCACCCTGGCCCACCTGGCTCCTGCCCTCGAGGAGTGGGCCAAGGCCAACCTCTCCGGCGAAGAGCTGATCGGCGCCACCATCGTGGCCTCCGCCCTCACCGCTCCCCTGAAGCGCATCGCTGAGAACGCCGGCGTCAACGGTGCCGTCGTGGCTGAGCACGTGATGCACAAGCCCTTCAACGAGGGCTACAACGCCGCCACCGGCGAATACGTCGACATGCTGGCTGCCGGCATCGTCGATCCCGCCAAGGTGACCCGCTCCGGTCTGCAGAACGCCGCCTCGATCGCCGGCATGGTGCTCACCACCGAGTGCATCGTGGCTGATCTGCCCGAGAAGAAGGAAGCAGCTCCTGCCGGCGGCGGCATGGGCGGCGGCGACTTCGACTACTGATCGCGTCGCGGATCCAGTCTGGTGTCGGCCCGCTGGTCGGGCCGGCCCGATGCACCATCAGCGCCCCTGCGGGGGCGCTTTTTTGTGGGGCTGGAGCTCAGCCTCCGCTGTCTGGTCACCCCTGCGCTGATCCTGGCCAGAGCGCCATGGATCCGCGATTGATCCTGCGGCCCTGTGCTGTCTGTTGCCGTTGCCACCAGAAGCGCCCGTTCGGTAGTGACGGCTACCGGAAGGGGGCTGGCGTTCGTTCAGCGTGAACACTTCTGCTGCGCGCTTGGCTTTGCTTGCAACGCTTAACCCTGACTCGGCCGAACTGGCCCTGAGCACGGCCCATAACGGTTTCGTGCTGCTCTGCGCCGCCCTGGTGCTGATGATGACGCCGGCACTGGCGCTCTTCTATGCCGGTTTCGTGCGCAGCCGCAACGTGCTCAACACGATGGTGATGAGCTTTGCGGCCATGGGGCTGGTGAGCGTGCTCTGGGTGCTGTTCGGCTACAGCCTGGCCTTCTCCGAGGGCAGCGGCCCCCTGGCTCCGTTCATCGGTGGCCTGCAGTGGGCTGGCCTGAGCAACTGGAGTGAGCCGATCGCTGAGGGCGGCATCAGCCACGGCGCCAATGCCTTCTTCCAGCTCAGTTTCGCGATCATCACGCCGGCGCTGATCTCCGGTGCGGTGGTGGAGCGGATGAACTTCCGCGCCTGGCTGGCCTTTCTGATCCTCTGGAGCACCGTCATCTATCTGCCGCTGGCCCACATGGTCTGGGGGCCCGGTGGCTTCCTCGGCGCCGGCGGCCTCGGTGCCATCGACTTCGCCGGCGGCCTGGTGGTGGAGATGGCCTCCGGCATCGCCGCTGCCATCTGCGCCGTGGTGGTGGGCCGGCGCCGCACCTATCCCGACCACGCCGCGCCGCCCCACAACGTGCCGTTCATCCTGCTGGGAGCCGGTCTGCTCTGGTTCGGCTGGTTCGGCTTCAACGGCGGCAGCGGTCTGGTGGCCGGCAACCTGGCCTCCCTGGCCTGCCTCACCACCAACAGTGCCGGTGCCGCTGCCGCCGTGGGCTGGATGGTGATCGAGACGCTGCAGCGCGGTAAGCCCACCGCCGTCGGTGTGGCCACCGGTGCGGTGGCCGGCCTGGTGGCGATCACCCCCGCCGCCGGATTTGTCAGCCCTCTGGGGGCCCTGGTGATCGGCTTCGCGGCGGCCGCCATCTGCAGCGGCGCCCTGCAGCTCAAGAACCGCTGGCGCCTCGACGACAGCCTCGATGTGCTGCCGGTGCATGGCATGGCCGGCCTGGTGGGCATCCTGCTCACCGGCGTGTTCGCCCTCAAGAGCGTCAACCCCGGCGGCGCCGATGGCCTGCTGGCCGGCAATCCCGGCCAGTTCTGGATTCAGCTGCAGGCCGCCGGCTTCACGATCCTCTGGGTGGGCGTTGGCACCTTCGCGCTGCTGCAGGTGCTGCGCATGCTGATGCCGCTGCGGGTAAGTGATCATCACGAGCGCCAGGGCCTGGACATCCATGCCCACGGCGAGGAGGCCTACAACACCGAGTTCACCACCTGATCCCTGGCTGGCATCGCGGGATGGGCTCTTGAGGTTGAAGCCGAGGTTGAAGCGTCAGTCCGGGCGCAACGCCTGAGTCCGGCCACGGCTCTTAGCCCTTGGCCGGTACGAAGCTCAGGGCGACGCCGTTGTTGCAGTAGCGCTTGCCGGTGGGCCGGGGGCCGTCGTTGAAGACGTGCCCCTGGTGACCGCCGCAGCGGCGGCAGTGGTATTCGGTGCGGGGAACGATCAGCTTGAAGTCGATCTTGGTGCCCAGGGCACCGGGCAGCGGTTCAAAGAAGCTGGGCCAGCCGGTGCCGCTCTCGTATTTGGCGCTGCTGCTGAACAGCGGCAGGTTGCAGCCGGCGCAATGGAAGGTGCCGCGGCGCTTTTCGGCGTTGAGCGCGCTGCTGAACGGTCGCTCCGTGGCCTCCCGCCGCAGCACCGCGTAGGCCTCGGGGCTGAGGCGTTGCTTCCAGGCGGCATCGCTCAGGCGCCAGGCCGGATCGGCGGCGGCGCTGGCGGCGTCGGCGCGGCGGGCGCTGCCCAGCAGCGCGGCCAGGCTGGCCGGCAGACCTGAAAGCAGCTGACGACGGGTCATCAACCCAGCCAGCCGGCGCTGAGCACCACCGCCAGGGTCAGGAACAGGGCCAGCAGGGTCCAGGTGATGCGGTTGAGGGTCTGCTCGGCGCTGCGGGCGCTGGTGAACATCGAGCCGCCGCTGGCCGCCAGGCCGCCCATGCCATCACCCTTGGGGCTGTGCAGCAGCACGCTGATGATCAGCAGCACGCCGGAGGCGAACCACAGCCAGGACAGCACGGAGATGAGCATCGACTGAGGCGGCGCGGGGCTGGTGGGCGGAATCCGGTCCCTGGGCTGCAGGCTAGACGCCGAGGGTCTGGGGTACGCGGCTCGGTGCCGCCGCGACCCCCAGGGGCACCACCAGCGAGCTGCCGCTCATCGTTTCCGGCTTGGGCAGGCCGAGGATTTCCAGCAGCGTGGGGGCGATATCAGCAAGGCCGCCGGCATCGCGCAGCTGCACGTCGTTGCCATGACCGACCAGCTTGCGCTTTTCCCCCTCCACCAGGATCACCGGCACGGGGTTGGTGGTGTGGGCGGTCCAGGGGTTGCCGTCCGGTCCCTCCATCACCTCGGCGTTGCCGTGGTCGGCGGTGATCAGCATCGTGCCGCCCATGCGGCTGGTGGCCTCCAGCAGCCGGCCGACGCATTGATCCACGGTGTGGATCGCCTCGGTGGTGGCCTGCATCTGACCGGTGTGCCCCACCATGTCGGGGTTGGCGTAGTTGATCACCACCAGTGAATAGATGCCCTTGTTGATGGCGGCGATGCAGCTGTCGGTGAGCTGCTGGGCCGACATCGCCGGCGCCTGGTCGTAGGTGGCGACCCGGGGGGAGGGCACCAGGTGCCGATCTTCACCCGGATAGGCCTGCTCGATGCCCCCATTCATGAAATAGGTGACGTGGGGGTATTTCTCGGTTTCGGCGGTGCGGAACTGACGCAGACCCGCTTCGGCCACCACCTGCCCCAGCAGGCCGTCCAGGGATTCCGGCGGGAAGGCGACCGCCACCGGCAAACCCTTCTCGTACTGGGTGAAGGTGACCACATCAAGGTTGTCGATGCGCTGGCGGGGGAAGCTATCGAACTCGCTCACCACCAGCGCGCGGATCAGCTGACGCACGCGGTCGGGGCGGAAGTTGAAGCACACCAGCGCGTCGCCCTGCTTCACCAGTCCGTCGCTGATGCGCACGGGCTCCAGGAATTCGTCGCTCTGGTCGGCGGCATAGGCGGCCTCGATCGCGGCCTCGGCGCTGCTGGCACCGATCTCCGACGGTTCGCACAGCAGCCGATAGGCCTTCTCGGTGCGATCCCAGCGGTTGTCGCGGTCCATCGCCCAGTAGCGGCCGCAGACGGTGGCGATCCGGCCGACGCCCGCTTCCTGGATCTGCTGCTCCACCCTGTTGACGAAGGCCGGGGCGCTGCTGGGCGGCGTGTCGCGGCCGTCGGTGATCACATGGATGCAGACATCGCTGATGCCGCGGCCGGCGGCCCAGCGCAGCAGGCCGCCCAGGTGCTCGATGTGGCTGTGCACGCCTCCATCGGAGCAGAGGCCGATCAGGTGCAGGCTGCCGCCGCTGGCGAGCAGCCGATCGCCGAGGGCGTTGAGGGCGGGGTTGGCCGCCAGGGAGCCGTCGCGCACGGCCTGGCTGATCCGCACCAGTTCCTGGCGGATGATCCGGCCGGAGCCGATGGTGAGGTGTCCCACCTCGGAGTTGCCCATCTGTTCATCGGGCAGCCCCACGGCGCCGCCACTGGCTTCGATCAGGGTGTGGGGATAGGCGTGCCACAGGGCATCCATCACCGGTGTGTCGGCTGCGCGGATGGCGTTGTGGGCGTCGTCGTGGCGATAGCCCCAGCCATCGAGAATGCAGAGCACCACCGGCGCTAACGGCCCCGTGCTCACCGGTGGGCCGTCGAGCAGGCGCGAACCGTTGCCATGATCCTCGCCGGATTGCCCACGGAGTGTCGTGGATTGCTGAGAGGAACCTGGCTGCTGGGACGGAACTGCTTTCACCCGACTCACCTCACGACGCTAACCGCGTCCTCCGAGGCCAACCTACAGCGCGCCTGTGGGGATCCTCACCGTTGATCCCGCCTGCGTCAGGCTTTGGCTACATGCTGATCCCCGTCTGCGGATCCGCGGCCGCCGCTGCGCCCCGGCCGTCAGACTGCCCCGCCAGGGCTGCTGCAACTTCAATGGACCGCCTGGAATTGCTGTCCGCCGGCGAGCTGGCCCGCACTCTGGATCGCCTGGCTTCTCAGGTGCTCGAAGCCGCCGGTGACAGCCGCGCCCTGGTGCTGGTGGGCATCCCCACCCGTGGTGTCGCCCTGGCGGAGGTGCTGGCGGCCCGGCTGGCGGATCTCTGCGGTCATCCGGTGGAGCGGGGCTCGCTCGATCCCACCTTTCACCGCGATGATCTGGAGCGGGTCGGCACCCGGCTGGTGCAGGCCACCGACCTCCCCAATGACCTCAGCGGCCGCCACGTGGTGCTGGTCGATGACGTGATCTTCACCGGCCGCACGATCCGGGCCGCCCTGGAGGCGTTGCAGGCCTGGGGGCGTCCGCGGCGCGTCAGCCTGCTGGTGATGGTGGATCGGGGGCACCGGGAGCTGCCGATCCAGCCCGATTTCTGCGGCCGCACCGTGCCCACCAGCCGGCAGGAGACGATCCAGCTCTGCCTGGCGGCGATCGATGGTGAAGAGGGCGTCTATCTGCAGCGGGCCTGAGCCGGCCCTGACCAGTCGGCCGGGCTGGTCAGATCAGCTCCAGCTCGTCGCCGCGGAAGTGGGCGCGGAACTTGCCGAAGGCCACCACCACGGGCAGCGTCGGGCTGATCACCTTGCCTTTCCAATCGTTGAGCACGGTGACCACCTCACCCTGCTGGCCCTTGAGATCGAAGGCCTGGCCGCGGTGCTGGGGGTGATGGAACACCACCACGCTCTGGCTGACCGTGACCTGATCTCCCGCCTGCATGAACACTCGGCTGCATCGTGCGGCCAATCTTGTCATGCGGTCCAGGGCGGTGGGGGCGGTGCGATCTAGCGCTGACAGGCGCTGTCCGGTCCGGCTTCCACCACCCGGCCGCCCAGGGCCCGGCAGGCCTGCTGGAAGGCGGTCCACTCATCAGCTCCGGCTTCGATGCGCTGCCGCACCTCGCGATCGAGCTCTTCCAGCGGCACAGAGTGGGGCAGGGCACCGTGGCTGTCGTGCTCCCGCTCGGCGTTGCGCAGGCGGGCGATGCCCTGCTCCACCGTCTGCTGCACCCCGGCCGCCTGTTGCTTCCACAAGGGGTGATCGAGCCGGTTGAGGGCTTCCATCGCCTCCCACCAACGCTCCTGCTGCGCCAGCTGGCGCGCTCGCTCCAGTCCCAGCCGGTTGCGTTCCCAGAGCTGGCGCAGCCGATCGCCGAGGCCGCTGCCATCGGCGCGGTGGTGTTCGCCCATCGGCTGCAGCAGGGCCAGGGCCCCGTCCAGATCCCCCTCGCGGAAGCGGGCCAGCGCCTGCTGCTGCAGCGACTCCTGCCAGTCATCCAGGCGTTGGCGGTCGGCCGGTAGACCTGCGGCCGAGTTCACCAGCTGCAGCTGCAGCAGCAGCGCCTGGCGCCAGCGCCGCTGCTGCCAGAGCTGGCTGGCCTTGCGCCGCCGGCAGTCGGCCTGCTGCTGGGGCACTTGGTCATCGAGCCAGCGCAGGGCCTGCAGCTGCTCGCTGTAGCGGAGGCAGGCCTCGAGATCGCCGCTGGCGGCGGCCTGCTCCAGGCGCCGCGGCAGCTGCCGCTCCCACCAGTAGGCCCCGCCCAGTCCGGCCAGCACCAGGCCCAGGGTCAGGCCGAGCCAGAAGCGGGGCAGCCTGTGCTGGCGCAGGGCCAAGGTGGGGCGTTCAGGGGCTTCCGTTCTATGGAAGCGCGGCCGCGATCGGCCTGGGGCAGGTGCAGCAAGTGCCGGCGTCCACCGTGCATCGCGGTTGAAGCTGACGTCAGCGCACGCGCCCCAGCCGGATGGCGTTGTGCTCCCGGCCCGTCAGCAGATCCTGCAGCTGCAGCTGCAGCTGTCCCTCGGCGTCAATGCTGAAGCGCAGCCGCAGGCGGTCGTCGCCGGCGCGGCCGGGGGGCTCCAGCGGCAGCGGTGGCGGCTGCTCCCTCCAGGGGGTCACCGCCGCTGCGCCTGCGTCCCGCTGCCGCAGCACCGGCATCCCCCCTTCGAACACCACCTCGCGCCGTCGCTCGCCCATGGGCTCGGCCAGCACCAGTTCCACAGCCGGCTGGGCGTCCTGGCTGCAGGCCAGCACCAGCTCCAGGGGCCGCTCCGTGGGCCAGCTCTGGCCGGCCACGAACAGCGGATGCCAGTGGTGCTGGCGGCTGCGCCGATCCCAGCAGCGCAGCGACACCCCGCGCGCCAGCACATCCTTCAACTGCACGTTGGGCGTGAGGGCCAGGGCCCCCAGCGCCACCGCTTCCACCGGCCGCTCCTGGCGCAGCGTCAGTCCGGCGCAGCGTTCCGCCAGCCAGCGCTGCACCGCCGGCAGCCGGCTGCTGCC
>CBFHOT010000048.1:0-15063 GCA_965657465.1 Cyanobacteriota bacterium
TGACCAGATTGTCCACCGCGCCCATCACGATCAGCTGGCCGGTGCGGCTGTCGACCTG
This sequence comes from Cyanobacteriota bacterium, assembly GCA_965657465.1. Lineage (GTDB taxonomy): Bacteria > Cyanobacteriota > Cyanobacteriia > PCC-6307 > Cyanobiaceae > NIES-981. Next base: position 59 of record CBFHOT010000048.1, read on the forward strand.
CACCGACAGCAGAGCCCGGTTGGTGTGACGCACCCACTTGGTGGAGGGGTAGGTGCCCACCGGCAGCACCTCGACGCAGGGGCTGTGACGGTAGGCGGAGCGCAGCACCGTGGTGCAGTCCTCGGCGGTGAGGCCGGGATCGCGCAGGCGGCAGTAGACGGTGGAGAGCAGGCCGCGCACCATCGGCATCAGATGGGGCGTGAACTGCAGCTGGATCTCGCGGCCGGCCACCTGGCCGGCGATCTGCTCGATCTCACTGGTGTGGCGATGGCCCACCACGCCATAAGGGGCCACGGCTTCCGCCGCCTCCGCGAGCAGCAGATGCTCCTTCGCGGCCCTGCCGCCACCGCTGGTGCCGGTCTTGGCATCGATGACGATGCCGGCGGTCTCGATCAGGCCCTGCTTGAGGAAGGGCAGCAGGCCCAGCAGCGAGGCGGTGGGGAAGCAGCCGGGGGCCGCCACCAGCCTGGCGCCGGCGATGCGCTCGCCATGCCACTCGGGCAGGCCGTAGACGGCTTCGGCGCAGAGGTCGGCGTCGCTGCGGGGCACCTGCCGGGCCTCGCTCACATACACCTCCTGCCAGCGCTGCAGGGAGCGGTAGCGATAGTCGGCCGAGAGATCCACCACCCGCACGCCGCGCTCCAGCAGCCCCGGCACCATCTGGGCCGCCAAACCATTGGGCAGGCTGAGCACGGCAAAATCAGCCGCCGCCGCGATCGCCTCGGGATCGGGGGTCTGCACCACCGGATCACCCGGCAGCGGCAGGAAGGGGGTGAGCTCGCTCCAGCGCTTGCCGCTGCTGCGCTCACCGCCGAGGAAGGTCACCTCCAGCCCGGGATGGCCCTGCAGCAGGCGCAGGGTCTGCAGACCGCCGTAGCCGCTGGCGCCGATCACCGCCACCCGATGGCGAGCTGAGGGCGTGCTGGTCATCGCGCGGGTGGAAGGGGACGTGCAGAGCTTTATAAAGGACGATTGCGCCTGGGCCCAGCAGCCCACCCGTCCCGCCGTTGACCAGCCTGGAGCCGATCCGCTTTGACGCCATCGCCGATGCCCTGGCGGCGGTGCGCAATGGCGAGTCGATCGTGGTGGTGGATGACGAGAACCGCGAGAACGAGGGCGACCTGATCTGCGCGGCCCAGTTCGCCACGCCCGAGCAGATCAACTTCATGGCCACCGAAGCCCGGGGCCTGATCTGCCTGGCGATGGAGGGCGAGCGGCTCGATGCCCTCGATCTGCCGCTGATGGTGGATCGCAACACCGATGAGAACCAGACGGCCTTCACCGTGAGCGTGGATGCCGGACCGGAGCAGGGCGTGAGCACCGGCATCTCCGCCGAGGACCGGGCCCGCACGATCCAGGTGGCGATCCATCCCGCCACCCGGCCCAGCGACCTGCGCCGGCCCGGCCACATCTTTCCCTTGCGGGCGCGCCAGGGGGGCGTGCTCAAGCGCGCCGGTCACACCGAGGCGGCAGTGGATCTGGCGCGGCTGGCGGGCCTCTACCCCGCCGGGGTGATCTGCGAGATCCAGAACGCCGATGGCTCGATGGCGCGGCTGCCGCAGCTGGCGGCCTACGCCCGGCAGCACGGCCTGCGGCTGATCTCGATCGCCGATCTGATCCGCTACCGGCTCGATACCGAGCGCTTCGTGCGCCGTCAGGCGGAGGCGCTGCTGCCCAGCGCCTTCGGCACCTTCCGGGCGATCGGCTACCGCAATGAACTCGACGGCAGCGAGCACGTGGCGATCGTCAAGGGCCAGCCGGAAACCGCCGCGGGCCCGGTGCTGGTGCGGGTGCACAGCGAGTGTCTCACCGGCGACGCCTTCGGCTCCCTGCGCTGCGACTGCCGCCCGCAGCTGGAGGCGGCCCTGCGCATGATCGAAGCCGCCGGCGAAGGGGTGGTGGTGTACCTGCGCCAGGAGGGGCGAGGGATCGGCCTGGTCAACAAGCTCAAGGCCTACTCCCTGCAGGACACGGGCCTGGACACGGTGGAAGCCAACGAGCGCCTCGGCTTCCCGGCCGATCTGCGCAACTACGGCGTTGGAGCCCAGATCCTCAGCGACCTGGGGGTGCACCGTCTGCGGCTGATCACCAACAACCCGCGCAAGATCGCCGGCCTGGGCGGCTACGGCCTGCAGGTGGAGGATCGGGTGCCGCTGGTGATGGACCCGGGCGACCACAACGCCGCCTACCTGGCGGCCAAGCGCAGCAAGCTGGGCCATCTGATGGGGGAGGGCCCCAGCTGCCCGATCGGCGGTCCTTCCGTGGTGCTCGCCTGGCATGGCCAGGCCGATGAGCGCAACCTGGCGGAGCGGCTGCTGGACCTGCAGCAGTGGGCCGCGGATGCGGGCCTGCGGCTGGAGGCCGAGACCCAGGCGCGACTGCTGGCGCTGCTGCAGCAGCCCCGCCTGGCGCTGCTGCTCAGCCTCAGCGGATCGTCGCTGGACACGGCAGCAGCTGATCCCACGCGCACGCTTCTGCAGCGGCTGGCCCAATGGCCCGGCAGTGAACGGGTGAGCCTGCTGCTGGCGCCGGACGCCCAGCGCAGCAGCCATCCCAGCGCCCAGCTTGAACCGCAGCGGCGACCGCTGCAGGAGCTGCAGGGCGGCCTGGCGGACGGCTGGCCGGAGCCAACGGCGGAATCCTCTGCCGGCAGCTTCCTGATCTGGAGCTGAGCGGAGCGGATCAGTGGTTCCGCTGAGCTGGTGCTCGAGAGCGGAACCACAATCAAGGCCGCAGGGTCAGGCGGCTCAGGGATTCAGACCTGCCGGCGCCAGAGCCGCCTGCGGCGATCAGCCCAGCAAGCAGAGGCCGCCGACAGGCCAGCCGGAGTGGGAGTCAGCCCCGGCAGGACCTCAGTCCTGAATGGTGACCTTCGTGATGCGGCTGCCATTCTTCAGCGCCAGCACCACATCCATGTTGCCGGTATGACCGAACACGGTGTGCATGCCATCGAGATGGGGCTGCGCCTCATGGCAGATGTAGAACTGCGAGCCACCGGTGTTGCGGCCGGCATGGGCCATGGCCAGGGTGCCGGCCTGATGCTTCTGGCTGTTGATCTCGCAGTCGATCTGGTAGCCGGGACCGCCGGTGCCGGCCATGCCGCGGGAACCCTCGCGGCTGTTGGGGCAACCGCCCTGGGCCATGAAACCGGGGATCACCCGGTGGAAGGCCAGGCCGTCATAGAAGCCATCCTTGGCCAGCTTGACGAAGTTGGCCACGGTGTTGGGGGCGTCGGCGTCGAACAGCTCCAGTTCGATCGTGCCGGCGTCGGTCTCCATCACGGCTTTGGTCACGGCGCTCGCGCAGTAAAAACCAGACTGTATGGGGCCGTGCTGAGAATGGAGGGTCGCGAATCCGTACCCCGTTCTCGATGAGCAGTTCCGCCCCCGCCACCAGCAGCGGCCTCGACCTCAGCCAAGCCCGCCTCGGGGTGCTGGGCGGCAGTGGCCTCTACGCCATGGAAGGGCTGGAGGATGTGCGCGAGCTGGAGCTGAACACCCCCTACGGCCAGCCCTCCGATGCCCTGCGCCTCGGCCGGATCGGCGATCTGGAGGTGGTCTTCCTGGCCCGCCACGGCCGCCACCACAGCTACACGCCCAGCGAGGTGCCCTACCGCGCCAACCTCTGGGCGCTGCGCTCCCTGGGGGTGCGCTGGATCCTGTCGGTGTCGGCGGTGGGCTCCCTGCAGGAGCAGTTCCGGCCCCTGGACATGATGGTGCCGGATCAGTTCATCGACCGCACCCATCAGCGGCCGCTCTCCTTCTTCGGCGAAGGTGTGGTGGCCCATGTGACGGCCGCCGATCCCTTCTGCCCCACCCTCAGCCGCCTGCTGGCCGATGTGGGCGAAAGCCTGATGCCGGCCGGCCGGCAGCTGCATCGCGGCGGCACCTACCTCTGCATGGAGGGTCCGGCCTTCTCCACCCGGGCCGAATCGGAGCTCTACCGCAGCTGGGGCTGCGGCGTGATCGGCATGACCAACCACACCGAGGCGCGCCTGGCCCGGGAGGCGGAGATGGCCTACGCCACCCTGGCGATGGTCACCGACTACGACTGCTGGCACCAGGAGCACGCCTCGGTGACCGTGGAGATGGTGATCGAGAACCTGCGCTCCAACGCCACCCTGGCGCAACAGATCGTGCGCATGGCCGCCGAGCGCATCGGCGCCCAGCGGCCGAGCAGCGGCTCCCACCGCGCCCTGCGCCATGCGCTGATGACCCCCAAGGAGCAGGTGCCGGCGGCCACCCGCCAGCGGGTGGATCTGTTCACCAGCCCCTACTGGGGCCCGCTGGAGGCCGAGGGACAGACCAGCTGAGCGCCGCAGGCCTGCAGCACGGTCCGCAGGCCGGGGCCGTGCTGCTGCAGCTGCCGGCGGGCCGCATCGGCCGGCAGGCCGGTGGCGGCCATCAGCAACGCCAGCTTCACCGAACCCTCGGCGGCGGCCAGCAGCTGGGCCGCCTGGGTCCGCTCCAGGCCGGCCAGGTCGGCCAGGATCCGCAGCGCCCGGTCCTCCAGCTTGCTGTTGGTCACCGCCACATCGACCATGCGGTTGCCGTGCACCTTGCCGAGGCGCACCATCACGCCGGTGGAGAGGATGTTCAGCGCCATCTTGGTGGCGGTGCCGGCCTTGAGGCGGGTGGAGCCGGTGAGCAGCTCCGGGCCGGTGAGCAGGCGGATGTCGATGTCGCAGGGCATCGGTGCCTGCTGCGCCGGAACGCAGGCCATGGCGATCGCCAGGGCACCGAGCGTCTGGGCATAACGCAGGGCTCCGAGCACGTAGGGGGTGGTGCCGCCGGCGGCGATGCCCACCAGGCAGTCGCCCGCCGCGAAGCCCCGCGCCTGCAGATCAGCCACGCCGGCATCAGCCAGATCCTCCAGCCCCTCGGAACTGCGCAGCAGCGCCGGTGCCCCGCCGGCCAGCACCCCCTGCACCAGCTCCGGCGGCGAGCAGAAGGTGGGGGGGCACTCGGCGGCATCGAGCACACCGAGGCGGCCGGAGGTGCCGGCACCGATATAGAAGAGGCGCCCGCCGGCCTGCAGACGCTGGGCGATGGCATCCACGGCGGCCGCCAGGGCGGGGGCAGCGGCTTCCACCGCCCGTTGGGGCTCGAGATCGTTGCGGCAGAACAGGGCCACCAGCTCGGTGGTGGGCAGCTGATCGAGGCTGGCGCTGAGGGGATTGGCCTGCTCGGTGAGCAGATGGCCCCGATCCGGCGCCGTCACAGCAGCCCCTCCAGCTGCCGGCGGAAGGCCTCCAGGGTGGGGTCGCCGGAGCTGATCGGCTCCTCCTGCGGCGGCACCTCCGGAGGAGCGGCCTCACTGAGGAGTGCGCCATCGGGCTGCTCCTGCCAGTGGCTCACGTCCATGTTGCGCTCCGGGGGCGCGATCAGCAGACGCTCCTCCGGGCTCTGGGGCACGAAGCCGGCGGGCACGAAACGCGCCTCGTAGCCGGCTTCCCGGCAGAACTGCTCCATCTCCTGGCGATCGAGCGGTTCCACTGTGGGCACCGGAAAGTCCTGAGCCTCCAGCAATCCGGCGTAGCGCTCCGCGTCATCGCGATCCTCGAACAGCAGCACCACGGTGCGGCCGCTGATCTCGAGGGAGTGGATGCCCTCCTGATCGGAGCCGGCATCGAAAAGGAGCACATGCACCGGCATGGACAGGCGTCAGGGGGGCTGAGGGGATCCCAGTGTGTCACCGCTGCCGCCGGGCTGCCCGCAAGCGCCTCAGAGCCGGAGCCGATCAGGCGCTCGCCTCGTGCTCGGCCTCATGGGCCAGTTCCGCCAGACGCCGGTAGAGCGCCTGCTCGGCCTCGCTGAGCTGCGGCGGCAACACCAGGCGCAGCTCCACCAGCTGGTCGCCGCAGCGCTCACCCCAGGCCAATCCGCGGCCGCGCAGACGCAGCAGGCGGCCACTGGAGGATCCGGGAGGCACCGAGAGCTTCACCGGGCCGGCCAGGGTGGGTACCACCGGCCGGCAGCCGAGGGCCGCCTCGGCGGGATGGAGATCCAGGGTGTAGAGCACCCGCAGACCATCGATGCGCAGACCCTCGGCGGTGCGCACCCGCAGCTGCAGGAAGTGATCGCCGCCGCCCGGAGCGAGCCCGGCCAGACGCAGGCGCCAGCCATCCCCCGCCAGGGGTGGGGTCCAGACCTCCACAGCGGTGCCATCCGGCAGCTCCAGCTCAACCCGGCTGCCCTCGAGGGCCTGCTGGGGCGTGAGGTCGATCACGCTCTCGAGGGCGTCGAGGGCCTGCACCGGCGGCGGCGACGGGGGGGCGTGGGTCACGGAGCTGCCGGAGGCGCTGGCCCGATCGACGGCATCGCCATCCCCCCGGCCGTCGCCCGATGGATGGCGTCGGCCGGGGGCGGGGCCAGGCGCCTCCACACCGCGATCGTGCTCCGCGTCGCGCGACTCTGCGGCACGGGAGTCGCTGCGGCGGTGACGGCCGAAGAGCGCATCGAGGTAGTCCTCGAAGGCAGGGAAGCCACTGGCGAAGGGATCCTGCTCAGGCTCCGCAACAGGCTGGTCGATCTCGCCGGCCTCCCAGGCGCGGCGGCGCCGGGGATCGGAGAGCACCGCATAGGCCTCGTTGACCTGCTTGAAACGCTCCTCGGCGACGGGATCATTGCCGTTGAGATCGGGATGCCAACGCCGGGCCTGGGCGCGGAAGGCGCGCTTGAGGGCAGCGGCGTCGGCACCGGGCTGGAGCCCCAGCACCGCCCAGTGATCCACGGCAGGGGCGTTGCGGCTGCTCACAGGATCTACGGTTCGCCCCAGGGATCGCGCTCGGAGCGCTCACCACCCGCGCGAGGCGCCCAACGCCCTTCCGGGTCGGGATCCCGCCTCGGGCGCTCCGGATTGAAGCGAGCGGAGCTGAAGCGGTCGTCGACATCGCGGACATCGCGCCCGGTGGAGCCGGACCAGCGGTCGTCATCGAAGCGGTCCGGAGCCCGGCGATCCCCCCTGAAGCGATCGGCAGCCGAACGATCCTGGGCGAAGCGGTCGTCGGCAAAGCGATCGTCGGCGAAACGCTCTTCGGTCAAGCGATCGTCCGCCCAACGCTCTTCCGCCAAGCGGCTACCTCCCAAGCGGCCTGGCGTGGGCCGCTCCTCAGCGAAGCGTCCACCGCTGAACCGCTCGTCGCCGAAGCGATCGTCCCGCCAGCGATCACGCTCCGCTCGGGGCGGCGCGAATCGATCCGGCGTCGGTGCCCAGGGATCGCGACCGGGGCGGCTCCAGTCGTCCCAGTCGTCATCGTCGGCGAACAGCTCATCCTTGAGCGAGCCAAGGGTGCTGCGCAGGCCCTGCAGCGGGCCCTGCTCGGCACGCCGCTCACTGAGCAGGCGGCGGTTGAGACCGAACAGCGACTCCTGCAGCTGCCCAACGGCCAGATCCAGCTCACCCGGATCGGCATCCCCCCGCTGCTCGAGCGCCAGCAGGTCCTGCACATCCCGCACCGCCATCTCCACGGCGCGCTGCTGCCGCTCGGCGCCATAGGGGCCCAGTTCCAGGGCGGCATCGCGCAGCCGCCGCTCCGCCTGGGCCACCAGGGTCTGGGCCTTGTTGCGCCGATCGATCGCCGCCCGCTTGCGCCGGTCCTCGGCGGCCTTCTGCTCAGCCTCCTCGATCAGCGTCTCGATCTCTTCTGCGCTGAGGTTGGAGCCGCCCTGGATGCTGACGCTCTGCTGGCGGCCGGTGGTGCGATCCATCGCCGACACCTGCAGCAGGCCGTTGGCATCGATGTCGAAGGACACCTGCACCTGCGGCACCCCCCGCGGCGCCGGCGGGATGCCGGAGAGGCGGAAGCGGCCCAGGCTCTTGTTGCCCTCCGCCATCTGCCGCTCGCCCTGGAGCACGTGCACCTCCACCGAACTCTGATTGGCCTCGGAGGTGCTGAACACATCGCTCTTGCGCACCGGGATCGGCGTGTTGCGCGGGATCAGCACCTTCATCACGCCGCCGATCGTCTCCAGCCCCAGGGAGAGGGGGGTGACGACGTTGAGCATCAGATCGCGCAGCTCGCCGGTGAGGATGCCGGCCTGCACGGCCGCGCCGATCGCCACCACCTCATCGGGGTTCACCGACTGGCAGGGATCGCGCGGCACCAGGGTGCGCACCATCTCCTGCACCATCGGCATGCGGGTGGAGCCGCCCACGAGCACCACATCATCAATGTCGTCGGCAGCCAGGCCGGCATCGCGCAGGGCCCGCTGCACGGGCCGCAGCAGACGATCGAGCAGGTCGGGGCAGAGCGCTTCGAACTGCCGCCGCTCCAGAGTGGTCTCGATGTGCAGCGGTCCTTCGCTGCCAGTGGCGATGAAGGGCAGGGAGATCGGCGTGCTCTGCACACCGCTGAGCTCGATCTTGGCCTTTTCGGCCGCTTCGGTGAGCCGCTGCAGGGCCTGGCGATCGCGCCGCAGATCGATGCCGTGGTCCTGTTCAAAGGCATCGGCCAGCCAGTCGACGATGCGCCGATCCCAGTCGTTGCCACCCAGCTGGGTGTCACCGCTGGTGGCCTTCACATCGAAGACGCCCTGGGCGATGCGCAGCAGCGACACGTCGAAGGTGCCACCGCCCAGGTCGAACACCAGCACCCGCTTGACGGCGCTGCGATCGAAGCCGTAGGCGAGGGCGGCCGCCGTGGGTTCGTTGAGGATGCGCTCGATGCTGATGCCCGCCAACCGTCCGGCATCGCGGGTGGCCTGGCGCTGGGCATCGTTGAAATAGGCGGGAACCGTGACCACGGCGGCCTCCACCGGTTCGCCCAGATAGGTGGCGGCGTCGTCGCAGAGCTTGCGCAGCACGCTGGCGACCAGCTCCTCCGGGGCGTACTCGCGCTCGGTGGCAGGACAGACCACGCGCACGTTGCCCTGGTCGTTGGCGCGGATCGTGTAGGGCACCGAGAGGCTGCCCTCATCGAGCTCCTCCCACTGGCGCCCCACGAAGCGCTTGAGGTTGGCGAAGGTGTTGCGAGGGTTGAGCACCAGCTGGCGGCGGGCCAGCTGACCCACCAGCAGCTCCTGATCCCGGCTGAAGCCCACCACCGAAGGGGTGGTGCGGCCGCCCTCAGCGCTGGCGATCACCACGGGCCGGCCACCCTCCAGCACCGCCACCACGGAATTGGTTGTGCCCAGGTCGATGCCGACGATGCGCCCCATGAACTGCGTGGAGTCGAGAACCGTCGGGCGGCCCAAAGCTACCGGGCCGGCCGACGTTAAACCCCACTTAAACAGTTCCGCGCCGGAGGCTTCGTAAATTCTGGGTGGTGCGGCCAGACCCGTGCACGTTCCGGAGCGACCGCTGCAAGTTTTTCCTGCATGACAACGGACCCCCGACCGTCCACGGCACCCCCCACAGGCCTGGACGATGCCTTCGCGCTGCGCCGGCGCCCCCCCGCCGAGAAGCTGGTCGACATCGGCTTCCGTCAGCTGACGCTGGCCCTGGCTGCCGTCGTGGCGATCGTGCTGGTCGGCATCTTCCTGGTCGTCTTCCGCGGCGCCCAGGAGGCCATGGGCCAGTTCGGCCTGAGCTTTCTCACCACCTCCGCCTGGGATCCCGTCAACGATCAGTACGGTGCCCTCACCGCCATCTACGGCACGGTGGTGAGCTCCTTGATGGCTCTGCTGATCGCCGTTCCCCTCGGCATCGGCACAGCGATCCTGATCACCGAGGACATGCTGCCGCGGCTGCTGCGTGAGGCGGTGGGCCTGATGGTGGAGCTGCTGGCCGCGATCCCGTCGGTGGTGCTGGGCCTCTGGGCGATCTTCGTGATGGAGCCCACCATCCGGCCGGCCCTCAACCTGCTGCACACCCTGCTGGGCTGGTCGCCGCTGTTCGACACCGTGCCCCAGGGCCCAGGGATGGCCCCGGCCATCCTGATCCTGGTGGTGATGGTGCTGCCGATCATCACGGCCATCTCCCGCGACGCCCTCAATCAGGTGCCGATCGAACTGCGCCAGGGCGCCTACGGGGTGGGCACCACCCGCTGGGGGGCCATCTTCAGCGTGATCCTGCCGGCGGCGATTTCGGCGATCACCGGCGGCGTGATGCTCTCGCTCGGACGGGCGATGGGGGAAACGATGGCCGTGACGATGATCATCGGTAACGCCATGAACTTCAGCACCTCGCTGCTGGCCCCCGGCAACACGATCGCCTCGATGCTCGCCAACCAGTTCGGTGAGGCAGCAGGCGTTCAGGTGTCGGCCCTGATGTATGCCGCCCTGGTGCTGATGCTGCTCACCTTCAGCATCAACGTGCTGGCCCGCTGGGTGGTGCGTCGCCTCAGCCTCCGCTACTGACCCCGCCGATGACCTCCCTCCAGACCAGGCCCGTCAGCAGCGCCAGCGAGCTGTTCGAACGACGGCCGCTCACCTTTGATGCGTCGCTCACCCGCAACCGGGTCAACCGCCTGTGCACGGCGATCGCCGGGCTGTTCGCCGCTGTAGCGGTGCTGCCCCTGGTGCTGGTGCTGGCCTATGTGCTCTTCAAGGGCGGACAACTGCTCAGCCTGAGCCTGTTCACCGAGCTGCCACCGCCACCGGGACTGGATGGCGGCGGCATCGGCAACGCGGTGCTGGGCACCCTGGTGGTGACGCTGATCGCCTCGGTGATCGCCATCCCGATCGGTGTCGGCGGTGGCGTCTACCTCAATGAATATTCCTCCCGCGGCTGGTTCGCCAACCTGATCAGCTTCGGCAACGACGTGCTGGCCGGGGTGCCGTCGATCATCAGCGGCGTGTTCGTCTACGGCGTGGTGGTGGCCACACGGGTGCTGTTCGATCAGAGCTACAGCGCCGTGGCCGGTGGCATCGCCCTGGCGGTGCTGATGTTGCCCACGGTGATCAAGACCACCGACGAGGGCCTGAAGCTGGTGCCCCAGGAACTGCGCTGGGGCGCCTATGGCGTCGGCGCCTCCAAGTTCGTCACGGTCATCCGCATCACCCTGCCGGCCGCCTTCACGCCGATCGCCACCGGCGTCGTGCTGGCGATCGCCAGGGCTGCGGGCGAGACGGCCCCACTGATCTTCACCGCCCTGTTCTCGCCCTTCTGGCCGGAGGGGATCTTCAATCCGATCGCCACCATGTCGGTGCTGATCTTCAACTTCGCGATCATGCCCTACGAGGCCCAGAACGCCCTGGCCTGGGCCGCCTCGTTCGTGCTCGTGCTGATGATTCTGGCGTCCAACCTGCTGGCGCGCTGGATCAGCCACATGGCCCGCAAGACCTGACCCACCCCATCTGCCGCGGCTGTGCGCCACGCCAAGCGGCAGGGACATCGACTTCCATTCCAGCCCGCCCAACCCCAGCCAGGCCATGACCTCCACTCCCTCCGTGAGCACCGCCACCCCCGCGAGCAGCACCGGCGACCTCTGCATGTCCCTGCAGAACGTCACCATCTCCTACGGCAAGTTCGAAGCGGTGCGCAATGTCTTCATGGACATTCCGCGCGGCAAGGTCACCGCCTTCATCGGCCCCTCCGGCTGCGGCAAATCGACCGTACTGCGGGCCCTGAACCGGATGAACGACCTGATCCCCGGATGCCACCTGAAGGGGCGGGTGCTGTTCGATGGCGTGGACCTCTACGACCGGCGGGTGGACCCCGTGGAAGTGCGGCGCCGCATCGGCATGGTGTTCCAGAAGCCCAATCCCTTCCCGAAGAGCATCTACGAGAACATCGCCTTCGGGGCCCGGATCAATGGCTACAAGGGCGACATGGATGAGCTGGTGGAGCGCTCATTGCGCAAGGCGGCGGTGTGGGACGAGTGCAAGGACAAGCTCAAGGAGAGCGGCTTCGCCCTCTCCGGCGGCCAGCAGCAGCGCCTCTGCATCGCCCGGGCCATCGCCACCGAGCCGGAGGTGATCCTGATGGATGAACCCTGCTCCGCCCTCGATCCGATCTCCACCCTGAAGATCGAGGAAACGATGCACGAGCTGAAGCGCAGCTACACGATCATCATCGTGACGCACAACATGCAGCAGGCGGTGCGCGTGGCTGACTCCACCGCCTTCTTCAACGCGGAAGCGGTGGAAGGCGGCAGCGGCAAGGTGGGCTATCTGGTGGAGCACAACGACACCGAGCGCATCTTCAACGCGCCCTCACAGCAAGCCACCCAGGACTACGTGAGCGGTCGCTTCGGCTGATCAAAGCAAGCGAGAGCATCTCGACATAGACAACCAGCCAAAGCCAAAGAAGAGAGCCTTCATGGCAGATTGCCTGGGTTGACAGGGATTATAGCAGCAAATGGCTTTTGGCTTTAATACGGGCCTGAAAGTCCTTGACAACTATTACGAGGCCTATTTTTCAGTCATCAAGCAATATTACAAGATCGCTTACAAGTCAATCCCCGGCGGAAATCCTTTTAATTCAGCGATACTGCCAACGATCAAGTCCACAATCGCTAACACGCGAGGCATTTACCTTTCCGGAGCCTATAACAACTATTACGCCAACCTCTACAAGTCTTTTCTCAGCAAGAAGGGGATCAAGAAGGCCTTCAGTGGCTACAATCTATCCGGAGTCAACACCGCAAAGATTCTCAAGAAGTTCGGCTTCGGTGCAGCCAGCAAGTCCCGCCTCGCCAGCGACTTTCGCGCAGAAACCGGCCTGGAGCGCAGCAGAACCACCGCTTCGGGCAGAGAGCGGCAATCACGGCGAGACCAGGATCGTTTTGACGCCATCACGGGGCAGACAGCCACAGGCGAGCAGGCGCGACAACAGACCGGCCTCAGCACCGCAAGTCAGGCATCGATGTTGAAGCAGGGCCGCACAGCGTTGCGCCCTGACATCGACCAGCCCGATCAGAACTCTGCCCCCATCGGCGGCCTGGAGTCCCGCGGCAACGCCTTTGTCAAAGATGCGGCTGCCCAGCCCAATGGACTGATGCCCGCGCATGGATGGTCAACGAATCCGGATCAGGGGTTCTGAGCGACGAGTCGCACTGGCACGGCGGGGCCCCTGATCCAGGCCCCTGCCGCCGCCTCTCTCCTGCGCGAAAAGAAACGTGAATAAAGAAGAAAAGATCAATAAAAAACCGGCCTTTCGGCCGGTGTGTTGAAGCGGAGAGGGAGGGATTCGAACCCTCGATAGAGTTGCCCCTATACAGCATTTCCAGTGCTGCGCCTTCGACCACTCGGCCACCTCTCCAGCGGCAAAATGGGGCAACGTGATGGCAATGTAGCAGCCGGCCGGCCGGGCCTCCTCCGCCCCAAACGGTCAACCACGGCCGATCCGTCACCGACGAGCAGAACTGATGCAGCGCAGCTTCCCGATCACGGTCCACTGGCGGCAGGCGGGCCGGGTGATCCAGCACGACGTGCCTGAAGGCGAGTACATCCTGCGCAGCTTTGAGCAGCAGGGCGATCCCCTGCCCTTCAGCTGCCGCAACGGCTGCTGCACGGCCTGTGCGGTGCGGGTGCTCAGCGGCAGCATCGACCAGCGCGAAGCGCTGGGTCTGTCCAAGGAGCTGAGGGCCAAGGGCTACGGCCTCCTATGCGTGGCCCGTGCCACCGGTCCTCTGGAGGTCGAGACCCAGGACGAGGACGAGGTCTACGAGCTGCAGTTCGGTCGCCATTTCGGACGGGGTGCCGTCCGGCCGGGCCTGCCGCTCGACGAAGACTGACGCCGATCCCCGGGGCGGCCTGCTGGCGCAGGCGCCGCCTCCATACAGATCCCCCCGCACCAGCTCCCTCCCGCCCCAGTTGATGCCCCATGCCTGCCAGCAGCGACCCACGCAGCCGCAACAGCGCCACAACCCCATCCAGCGCCGCATCCCCCACTGATCCCGCAGCGCGGATCAGCGACGCGGCCTGGCGCGATTCGGGCCTGGATCAGGCAGCCCTGGAGCACCTGGCGGATGTGGCGCGGCGGGCGGCGGCGGCGGGCGGCGAGCAGCTGCGACAGCACTTGGGGCGGTTGGAGCAGATCCAGGAGAAGGGGCGCCACGGCGACCTCGTGACCAATGCCGATGTGGCGGCCGAGGCGGCCGTGCTGGCGCTGCTGGAGCAGGACACACCCGAGATCGGCGTGCTGGCGGAGGAAAGCGGCCGGCGCCAGCGGCCCGGCGACCTGGAGTGGTGCATCGACCCACTGGACGGCACCACCAACTACGCCCATGGCTATCCGTTCTTCGCCACCTCGGTGGGGCTGACCTGGCGCGGGCAGCCGCTGCTGGGGGCTCTGGCGGTGCCGGTGTTCGACGAGCTCTACTGGGCGGCCCCCGGCCTGGGCAGCTGGTGCAATCAGAGGCGCCTGCAGGTGAGCGCCTGCCCCAGCCTGGCGGAATCACTGCTGGTGACCGGCTTCGCCTACGACCGCCACACCCGCCTCGACAACAACTACGCCCAGTTCGCCTGGTTCACCCACCGCACCCGCGGGGTGCGCCGCGGCGGTGCGGCGGCCGTGGACATGGCCCATGTGGCGAGCGGCCGCCTCGATGGCTACTGGGAGCGGGGCCTCTCCCCCTGGGATCTGGCAGCCGGGGTGGTGCTGATCGAGCAGGCCGGCGGGCGCGTCAGCGCCTACGACGGTGGTCCCTTTGCCCTGGCCTCCGGCCGGATCGTGGCCGCCGGCCCCGCCCTGCACCCGGCCCTACTGGAGGGTCTGGCCGCCTGTCGGCCCCTCAGCGGCGCCAGCTTCGGTGCGCCCGAACTCGATCAGGCGGCTCCATAGGATCGGGCCGCCCGCTCGCCGCACCCGCGTCCATGGCCCTGCAACCCGCCGCCGGCGCCCGGGATCTCAATCCCCGCGAGGTGGAGCAGAACCGGGCCATCTGCGCAGCCCTGGCCAGCACCTATCGCCTCTGGGGCTACCAGGAGGTGACCCCCCCCACCTTCGAGCGGATCTCCACCCTCGAGGCAGGCGGCGGCATCGATGACCGCGAGCTGGTGCGGCTGGTGGCCGATGACCCCCTCGGCCTGCGGCCTGAACTGACCGCTTCGATCGCCCGGGCGGCCAGCACCCGCATGGCCGGCCTGCCCCGGCCGCTGCGCCTCTGGGCCGAAGGCCCC
>CBFHOT010000049.1:0-14766 GCA_965657465.1 Cyanobacteriota bacterium
GCTGCCGGCCTGGATGCCCCTGCCCGCTGCCGCGGCGCCGCGCTCCGTCGACCGGCCCACCACTCCGCAACGGGCCGTCATCAGCGCGTCAGGCCCTGCCCCCTGGGATCCCGCGGCGCTGGCGGCCCTCACGGCCGACTGCCCCGCCCAGCGCCGCGCCGCCGGTCAACCGTTGCGGCAGCGGCAGCTCCAGCTGCGGCAGCTGCTGCCGCCCCAGCCTGAGCTGGCTCAGGTTCTGCCTCTGGCCGATGCCCTGCTCGCCTGCGCCGCCCCCCTGGCCGCCCTGGAGGTGCTCGGCCGCGTCGATGCGCCGGAGGCCGGAGCGGAGCGCCAGGCCTGGCTGCTGGCCCGCTGGCGGGCCGCCCAGGCCGGTCTCCATCATGCGGAGGCCGCCCAGGCCCTGCACCTGTTGGTGGATGGGGATCTCAGCCGCCTCGAGACCCTCGCCCTGCCGCTGCGCTTGCCCGGTGATGGTGCTGAGGCTTCATCCGACGGTGCCAAGCGTCCCAGCCGTGTCGGCCTCGATCTGCTGGCGGATCATCTCGAGAGCCTGGAGCTGCCGGCGGAGGCGGCTGTGGTGCTGCTCGCCAGTCGTCAGCCCGGGGTGCTCAGCGCCGCCCGCTGGGGTCGTGCCGCCCGGCTGGCCCGCCAGCTGCCCCTGCAGCAGCGAGATGCCATCGTCGAGCGGGCCCTGGAGCAGGCCGCTGCCGCCCAGGCCTGGGGGCTGGTGGCGGCCCTGCTCGATCAGCAGCTGGCGGCTGGCGTCAGCGATGCGGCCTCCCGTCAGGCTCTGGAGCGGCGCCTGCGGCTCGGGGCCCGCATCGACGATGCCTACGGTGAGTGGCAGCAGCGTCGCCGCCAGCCGGGGGCGGCGGCCGAGGCCCGGCTCCAGGAGCTGGAGCGGCAGCTGCGCTCTCCCCGTGCCGCGGGCGGCCATGCCGATCCCGCCATGGCGGCCCCGGGTTCCCCCACCCTCGCCCCTTCCGCTTCTCCCTTGCCATGACCGCTTATCAGCTCGGTGATCTGCTGTACGAAGGCAAGGCCAAGCGGGTCTATGCCACCGATCAGCCCGACCTGGTGGCGGTGGAATACAAGGACGACGCCACCGCCTTCAACGCGCTGAAGAAGGCTCAGCTGGCCGGCAAGGGCCCGCTCAACTGCTGCATCTCGGCCCTGCTGTTTGAAGCGCTGGCCAGCCGGGGCATCCCCACCCACTACCGCGGCATCGGTGCCGGCGACCATGCCGAGCGCTGGATGCTCGCCCGCCCCGTGCAGGTGGTGCCGGTGGAGGTGGTGATCCGCAACGTGGCCGCCGGTTCGCTCTGCAAGCAGATGCCGATCGAGCCCGGCACGCCCCTGGAGCCCCCCCTGCTTGATCTCTATTACAAAGACGACGCCTACGGCGATCCGCTGCTCACCGAAGCGCGGCTGGAGCGCCTGGGGGTGCTGAACCCTGAGCAGCGCCAGGAGCTGGAGCGGCTGGCCCGTCAGGTGAACGACGCCCTGCTTCAGCTGTTTGCAGAGGTGGGTCTGCAGCTGGTGGATTTCAAGATCGAACTCGGCTTCACCGCTGACGGTGAATTGGTGGTGGCCGATGAGATCAGCCCTGACACCTGCCGGCTCTGGGATGTGGCGGTGGCTGATCGCCAGGACCGCATTCTGGACAAGGACCGTTTCCGACAGGACCTCGGCGGTGTTGTCGAGGCCTATGGGGAGGTTTTCAAACGGCTCCAAGGGGTCTGTCCGCAGCCCAGGGTCTACGGGTAAGGTTTGCGGCATTTGCGGCCCTGCCGCTCCGCTTGCGACGCTCATGGCCGGCTTGCTGGGTTCCAAGGCAGCCCTACCCCTGGGAGCGCTGATCTCGCTGGTGGGGGCAGGGCTCGGGGCCGGTGTGCTCCTGCCTGAGGCGGTACGGGCCCAGACGGCGGCTCCCCAGGCGGCACCCTCGCAGCAGTCACCAGCTCCGCCGGTCGGGTCGTCCACCCCCCAGCCGGCTTCTCAGCAGGTGGATGCTCCCTCCACGGCACCGGCAGCTGGCGGGGGTGCTGCGGCGCCGGCAGCCGGTGCCCCAGCGCCAGCGCCCGCAGCGGCGACTCCCTCCAGTGAGCCGCGGGTGCAGATCGCTGAGGTGGTGATCGAAGGCCTCGATGGCCATCCCGAACGCGACCGCCTCGAGCTCGCCGCCTATGCCGCCATGGCGGTCACCCCGGGCTCGAGCGTCACCCGCAGTGAACTGCAGACCGACCTTTCGGCGATCTATGCCAGCGGTTGGTTCGCCGATGTGCGCATTCAGCCCGTCGATGGTCCGCTGGGCGTCCGCCTGATCGTCACCGTGGTGCCCAACCCGGTGCTCAAGTCGATCCAGTTGCAGCCGGCCGGTGAGATCAAGCTGCCGGAGCAGGTGGTGAGCGAGACCTTCGCCGCCGACTACGGCAAGACGCTCAACCTCAACACCCTGCAGTCCCGCATGAAGGAGCTGCAGACCTGGTATGCCGACCAGGGCTACTCCCTGGCCCGGGTCACGGGGCCCAGCCGCGTCAGCCCTGATGGCGTGGTCGATCTGCAGGTGCGGGAAGGCACCGTCGCCGGGGTGGAGGTGCAGTTCATCAACAAGGAGGGCGACACCACCAACGACAAGGGCGAGCCGATCCGCGGCAAGACCAAGACCTGGGTGATCACCCGCGAGGTGTCGCTGAAGTCGGGTGAGGTGTTCAACCGCAAGCGCCTGGAAGAAGACATCAAGCGCATCTACGGCACCGGCCTGTTCAGCGACGTCAAGGTGACGCTGCGGCCGGTGCCCGCCAATCCGGGTGAGGTGGTGGTGGTGCTCGGCATCGTCGAGCAGTCGAGCGGTTCGATCTCCGGTGGTGTCGGCTACAGCCAGAGCCAGGGGGTGTTCGGCCAGGTGCAGCTCCAGGACAGCAACCTGTTCGGCCGCGCCTGGGATCTGAGCACCAACGTCTCCTACGGCCAGTACGGCGGCCTCGGTGACATCACCTTCAGCGATCCCTGGATCAAGGGCGATCGCTTCCGCACCTCCTTCCGCGCCCGGGCCTTCTTCAGCCGTGAGATCCCACAGATCTTCCAGAGCGAGAACAGCACCTTCAGCACCGATCTGCAGGACTTCAACGGGGCTGATTTCGATGTGGTCACCAACAAGCCCCGCCGCGTCGGTGGTGACGATCTGCTGGTGCGGACCAACTTCGACACCGTCGCCATCCAGCGCATCGGCGGCAACGTGCAGTTCGTGCGCCCCCTCAACGGCGGTGATCCCTTCAAGAAGGCGCCCTGGCGTCTGATCCTGGCCTTCGGCGGCCAGGAGGTGACGCCGATGAACTTCTCCGGCACCAAATACTCCCAGGCGGTCGTCGGTGCCAACAAGTCGCCCGATGTGGTGCCGGACAGGAACGTCATCTGTCTGGCCTACAACTGCGCTTCCCAGAACCAGCTGGTCAGCTTCCGGGTGGGCACCACCTATTCCACCCTGGATGATCCCCGCAATCCCACCCGCGGCAACTTCTTCAGCGTGGCCACCGAGCAGTTCCTCTCGATCGGCGACGACTCCCCCACCTTCAACCGTCTGCGCGGCAGCTTCACCCACTACATCCCGGTCAACTGGCTGAAGCTCTACAAGGGCTGTCGTCCCAAGCCCGGCGAGAAGGAGGACTGCAAGCAGGCCCTGGCCTTCCAGGTTTCCGGCGGCACCCTGATCGGCGATGAGATCCCGCCCTACGAAGCCTTCTGCCTCGGTGGCGGCAACTCCGTCCGCGGTTACTACGACTGCGATCTGGGTGTGGGCAAGAGCTACGCCGAATTCACGGTGGAATACCGCTTCCCGATCTTCAGCATCATCAGCGGTGAGCTGTTCTTTGATGCCGGCACCACCTTCGGCACCCAGTCGGATATTCCCGGTAACCCCGGCGGCCTGCTGGGCAAGAAGGGCGAAGGCTTCTCCCCCGGGATCGGCGTGATCGTGACCACGCCGGTGGGTCCCCTGCGGCTGGAGCTGGCCACCGAGAACTTCACCAGCGAGTGGCGCTTCAACCTCGGGGTGGGCTGGAAGTTCTAGTGAGCGCGAGCGTCTGGCCCAGTGACTACGACAGTGCCCACACCCTGGCGGCCTCGATCGAGATCGCTGGGGTGGGCCTGCACAGCGGCGCCACCACCCGCGTGCGCCTGGGGCCCGCTGAAGATCCCGGCTACTGGGTGGGTTGGCTGGATGCGCCGCAACTGCCGCTGCAGCGCTTGCAGCCCGCCCAGGTGTGTGAGACGACGCTCTGCACCGCCCTGCAGTTGGGGCAGCGCCGTCTGGCCACGGTGGAACACCTGCTGGCGGCCCTGGCCGGCTGCGGCGTCAGCCAGGCCGAGATCCTGGTGGAGGGACCGGAGGTGCCTCTGCTGGATGGCTCGGCCCTGCCCTGGGTGGAGCAGATCGGCCAGGCCGGCCTGCGGGCCCTCAATCAACCCGTGCCTCGCCCTCCCCTCCACGCCCCCTGCACCGTGCATGGCGGTGGTGCCCTGGTGACGGCGGTGCCGGCAGCGGAGCTGCGGCTGGCTGCGGCGATCGCCTTCGCCGAGCCGGCCATCGGCCAGCAGCAGCACGACATCACCCTCACGCCCGAGCGGTTCGTGCGGGAGATCGCTCCGGCCCGCACCTTCGGTCTGCGCTCCCAGGTGGAGCAGCTGCGCCAGGCCGGTCTGATCCAGGGCGGCGCCCTCGACAATGCCCTGGTCTGTGATGGCGACCGCTGGCTCAACCCGCCGCTGCGCTTCGCGGACGAACCGGTGCGCCATAAAATCCTCGACCTGCTGGGCGACCTGGCCCTGGTGGGTCTGCCGCGGGCTCAGGTCTTCGCCTACCGCGGCTCCCATCGGCTCCACACCGCCCTGGCCGCAGCCCTGGCGGCCCAGTCCGCGCCCGTTCCCTGTCCCGCCGCCTGATCGCCGTTGTCTGACGCCGCCCCCAGCTCCGCTTCCGCCCCCGTCACACCGCTGCTGAACGCCGAGCAGATCCAGGGGTTGCTGCCCCACCGCTACCCCTTCGCCCTGGTGGATCGGGTGATCGAGCATGAGCCGGGTAAGCGGGCGGTGGCGATCAAGAACGTCACCTTCAACGAACCCCAGTTCCAGGGGCATTTCCCCGGCAGACCGCTGATGCCGGGTGTGCTGATCGTTGAGGCCATGGCCCAGGTGGGCGGCCTGATCGTCACTCAGATGCCGGATCTGCCGAAGGGGTTGTTCGTCTTCGCCGGCATCGATGGTGTGCGCTTCCGCCGTCCGGTGGTGCCCGGTGATCAGCTGGTGATCCGCTGCGAGCTGATCAGCCTCAAGCGCAAGCGCTTCGGCAAGGTGCAGGCCGAGGCCACCGTCGATGGGGAGCTGGCCTGCTCGGGTGAGCTGATGTTCTCCCTGGTCGACTGAGCGCATGAGCACCAGCATCCATCCGACGGCGGTCGTCGATCCGCGCGCTGAACTGGCCGCTGGCGTGGAGGTGGGGCCCTATGCCGTGATCGGACCCGAGGTGCGCATCGGTCCGGACTGCCGCATCGGCGCCCATGTGGTGCTGGATGGGCGCTTGACCATGGGCCGCGGCAACCGCATCTTCCCCGGCGCCTGCATCGGTCTGGAGCCGCAGGATCTCAAATACACCGGTGATCCCACCGGTGTGCAGTTGGGCGACGACAACACCATCCGTGAGTGCGTCACCATCAACCGTGCCACCCATGGCGAGGAGACCACCCGCATCGGTAGCGGCAATCTGTTGATGGCCTACAGCCATCTCGGCCATAACTGCCTGCTGGGTGATCGCATCGTCATCGCCAACGGCGTTGCGGTGGCTGGTCATGTGGAGATCGGTGATCGGGCCGTGATCGGCGGCGTGCTGGGTATTCACCAGTTCGTGCACATCGGCACCCTGGCGATGGTGGGTGGCATGAGCCGCATCGAGCGCGATGTGCCGCCCTTCTGCATGGTGGAGGGCCATCCCGCCCGGGTGCGTGCCCTCAACCGCATCGGCCTGCAGCGCAGCGGTCTGGCGGAGCGCGACGGCGGGCGGCAGCTGGAGGATCTCAAGCGCGCCTGGACCCTGCTTTACCGCCGCGGCCAGACCCTGGCCACCGCCCTGGCGGAGCTGCGCGCTGAGCCCCTCAGCCCTGCAGCCGAGACCCTGGTGGCTTTTCTGGAGGCCTCCCTCGGCAGCTCCCGCCGCGGTCCGATCCCGGGAGCCCGCTGATGCTGCGGCTGCTGGTGAGCACCGGCGAGGTGTCCGGCGATCTGCAGGGATCGCTGCTGGTGCAGGCTTTGCATCGGGAGGCCCGCCGGCGGCGTCTGCCGCTGCAGATCCTCGCCCTCGGTGGCGAGCGGATGGAGCGGGCTGGTGCCCAGTTGCTCGCCAACACCACCCGCATGGGGGCGATCGGCCTGCTGGAGGCGATTCCCTTCCTGCTGCCCACCCTGCGACTGCAGCGGCGCCTCAAGCGCTGGTTCCGCCGGCAACCCCCCGATGGGCTGGTGCTGATCGATTACATGGGCCCCAATGTCAGCCTGGGGCTGCGCATCAAGCGCCGCTTCCCAGCGGTGCCGATCACCTATTACATCGCCCCTCAGGAGTGGGCGTTCAAGTTCGGCTCCGGAGGCCGTACCAATCTGATCCGCTTCACCGATCAGATCCTGGCCATCTTTCAGGCTGAGGCCCGCTACTACCGCGCCCGCGGTGCCCAGGTCACCTATGTGGGCCATCCCCTGCTGGACACGATCGGGCCGGCGCCTGAGCGCGCCGCGGCCCGCCGCGAGCTGGGCCTGCTGGAGAGCGATCCGGTGCTGCTGCTGATGCCGGCCTCGCGCCGCCAGGAGCTGCGCTACATGCTGCCCCACATCGTGGCGGCGGCTGCGGAGCTGCAGCGCCTGGAGCCCCGCCTGCAGGTGGTGGTGTCCGCCGGTCTTGCCGGTTTCGAGCAGCGCCTCAGCGAGCAGCTGCAGGCCGCCGGGGTGCGTGCCCGGCTGATCCCTGCCGCCGATGCCGACCGCCTCAAGCCCACCCTCTGTGCCGCCGCCGATCTGGCCCTGGCCAAATCCGGCACCGTCAATCTGGAGCTGGCCCTGCGCGGCGTCCCCCAGGTGGTGGTCTATCGCGTCAGCTGGCTCACCGCCTTCGTGGCCCGCCATCTGTTGCGCTTCAGCGTGCCGCACATCTCGCCGGTGAATCTGGTGCTGGCCGAGCGATTGCTGCCGGAGCTGCTGCAGGAGGATCTGCATCGCGATGCGATCGTGGCTCGCGCCCTGCCCCTGCTCGATCCCGCCAGCGCAGAGCGTCAGGTGATGCTGGCCGGCTACGACCGCCTGCGCCGCGAGCTGGGCGAGCCCGGTGTCACCGATCGCGCCGCTGCCGCCATTCTCGATCAGTTGGTGCCATCAGCAGGAGAGCCCTCTTGATTCCAACCTTGTTGCCGCGCCTGGCTCGGCCTGATGCCGCCTGCCGGGGCCCCATGGGCCTGCTGCCATCGCTGCTGGCGGTGCTACTCCTGGCGCTGGTCTGGTTGGCGTCGCCCGCTCCGGTGCGGGCCGCCGCCCCCGAGCAGGCGGTGCTCGCCGGTGGTTGTTTCTGGTGTCTGGAACACGACCTCGAGGAGCTGCCGGGGGTGCTGTTGGTGGAGAGCGGCTACAGCGGTGGCCGTCTGGAGCGTCCCACCTACGGTCAGGTCAGCGCCGGCGGCACCGGCCATCAGGAGAGCGTGCGGGTTCGCTTTGACCCCGATCGTCTCAGCTATGCCGCTTTGCTGCGCGCCTACTGGCGCAACGTCGATCCCCTCGATGGCGGCGGGCAGTTCTGCGACCGCGGCGATTCCTATCGCCCGGTGATCTTTGCGGCCCCCGGGGCGCAGCGGCAGGCGGCCCTGACCAGTCGGCGTTCGGCGGCCGCCGAACTGCGGCGTCCTGAGGGGGCACTGCAGGTGCGCATCGAACCGCTGCAGCCCTTCTGGCCAGCGGAGGCCTACCACCAGGATTACGCCACACGCAACAGCCTCAAGTACAACTACTACCGCTGGGCCTGTGGCCGCGACCGGCGTCTCGATGCGGTCTGGGGCCGCCGCGCCCGCACGGGTCAGGCCTGGGGCCGCTCCTGAACCGCGAGGGGCCGCACCGGCTGCCAGCCCCTTCTGCCCGGCCTGGTTCCTGAGCCGGTGGCTGCGGACTGATCAGCCCCGGTCAGTGGCGAGCGATCTGAGCATGCGCTGACGCGCATCCGATCGTCTCCAGGCCTAAAAACCGATGAAAAGCTGAAGAAGCCGCTGCGGGCGAACGGCGTAATGCCAGTGCTGGCCTGGGTTGTGTCTGTCTCAGGGGCTTGTGCTGCTGGCTAGCGTGTCTGATGTGATGTGTGGAGGTTGATATGTATCTGCTGACCATCCGGGACGGTCTGCAGACCCGCCACATCGGCCCCTACGCCAGCCCCAAGCAGGCCGCCGATGACCTGGATCGCCTTCTGCCGCTCTGCGGCGATCGGGCGCGCTGGCAGATCCACGCCCTGGAAGCCCCGGAGTCCCTGGCGGCTGCGCTGGCCGCTACCAGCCTGACGACGGCCGCCTGAAGGGGCGGCTCTCGTCTCGATCTCAGTTCTGACGCGGGTAGCCTCGCAGCAGTCCGCTCTCGATCATCAGGCCTACGCCGGCATTCACCAGGATCAGGCCGAAGGTTCCGTACCAGAACCAGGGCTCGGGAGCCTGCAGGAACTTCAGCGCTACGCCGGAGCCCGCGCTGGCCAGATCAGCCCGCCTGGCCAGTTCTTCCAGGCCCTTGCGGATGATCGCCTCCCCCAGCAGGCACAGTCCCGCCGGCAGCAGCAGCACCCCGAGCTGGGCCTTCACATACCAGCGGATCTTCTTGACGGCCATGGCAGCGGTTGAGCGGACACGATCGGGCTCAACCTAGGCGTCGCCCCCCAGCGGGGCGCCGGCCATCACCCAGTTCACCAGGGTGCGCACGCCGTAGCCGGTGGCGCCGGCCGGATCGAGGCCCCGCCCCTTGTCCGTCCACACGGTGCCGGCGATGTCCAGATGGGCCCAGGGCAGATCCTGGGCCACGAAGTCCTGCAGGAACAGCGCTGCCGTGATCGAGCCGCCGGGGCGGGGGCCGGTGTTCTTCATGTCGGCCACCTGGCTCTTGAGGCCGGCGCGGTAGGAGCTGCGCAGCGGCATTCGCCACAGGTCTTCGCCGCCGCTGCTGCCCGCCGCCACCAGGGCCTCGGCCAGGCCATCGCTGCAGGACCACAGGCCGGCGATCTCTTCGCCCAGGGCGATCAGGCAGGCGCCGGTGAGGGTGGCCAGATCCACCACCGCATCGGGCTCCAGCCGGCAGGCGTAGACCAGCGCATCGGCCAGGGTCAGGCGGCCTTCCGCGTCGGTGTTGTTGATCTCGATCGTCTTGCCGTTGGAGGCGGTGACGATGTCGCCCGGATGCACGGCGCCGCCGCTGATCATGTTTTCGCAGGCGGCCACGATCACGTGCACCTCCACGCCGGCGGGGCGCAGTTCGGCGATCGCCCGCGCCGCCCCCAGCACCGCGGCGCTGCCACCCATGTCGTATTTCATCATCTCGATCTGGGAGCCGGCGGTCTTGAGGTTGTACCCGCCGGAATCGAAGGTGAGGCCCTTGCCCACCAGCGCCACCCGCCGCCGCACCTCGCCCTCGGGCCGGTAGGTGAGATGGATGAACTTGGGCGGCAGCGTCGAGCCCTGCGCCACCCCCAGGTAGGCCCCCATCCCCAGGGCTTCGCAGTCGGTGCGCTCCAGCACCCGCAGCTCCAGGCCATGGTCGGCGGCGATGGCGGCG
Source organism: Cyanobacteriota bacterium (assembly GCA_965657465.1). GTDB lineage: Bacteria > Cyanobacteriota > Cyanobacteriia > PCC-6307 > Cyanobiaceae > NIES-981. The sequence continues at coordinate 9,829 of CBFHOT010000049.1, forward strand.
GCGGTGTCCGCCAGATGCTGCGGCGTGGCCACGTTGGGCGGAGCGGCCACCAGCTGGCGGGCCAGCTCCACACCGGCGCAGCGGGCCGGAACCGTCGCCAGCGCCGCTGCCGCTTCAGCGCCGAGGCCGATCAGCGTCACCTGCTGTGGTTGCGGTTTCGCCTCCGCTGCGCTGCGGAAGCGGTCGTCGCTGAACAGCCGCAGCCGTACCGCTTCCGCCATGGCCGAGGCGGCTGCCGCCGGCTCCAGCCCCTCCACCGGCATCGCCAGGCCCAGTTGCTGAACGTGGGCCCCGGCGGCGGCGGCGGCGGCGCTGGCCTGGCGCAGGGCCGCCAGGTTGAAGGCACCGGCTGGCCCCAGACCCACCAGGATCAGGGTGCCAGGGGTTTCGCCGAGGCGTTCGATCACCAGGCTGTCGCCGGCCTTGGCGCGGAAGCGCCGCTGCTCCAGCCGTTCCGTCAGCCCGGCTCCGAAGACCTGCTCCAGCAGCGCCAGCCAGGGATGCCGGGGTGCGTCTTCCTCGGCGGCGAACAGGCCGATGGCCAGCCCGTCGCCGGTCCAGTGCTGCAGTGCGGCATCAAGCGCATCGGGAATGCAGCGGAATTCCATCAACCGGCTTCGGGGGCCGCGATCGTAGCCAGAGTTTCCGGTTGCCTTTGTCAGGCCCCTTCCGCCAGGGCGGTGAAGGGGGTCGCCCAGCGCTGGCGGGTTTCCTTGTTGAACGGCGGCAGCCAGCGCTGGATCAGGCTCTGCTCCAGCGCCCGCCGCGCCCGGGTCGCGGCCGGCACATCCAGCCAGAAGCGGATGCTCAGCTGGCAGCGGAGCCCAGCGCGGCTCAGCGCCTCGCTGTAGGCCGCCAGGTAGCCCTTGCAGTCGTGCTCCCCCTTCCAGCGGCGGTCGGCCCGCCCGGTTTCCCCCACATACAGCAGCAGGGGCTGGAGCTGGGCGGCATGATCCCCGTGGATCGCCGGATCGCCTGGTGCCGCGTCGCCGATGTCCGCGTTGACGCTCTCCATCACGAAGCTGTCCATCACGAAGTAGAGGGCAGCTCCCTGCTGGGGCGCCTGCGGCCAGCGCCAGAAGCTGAGCGGTTGCGCTCTGAGGCTCAGGGGGTTGATCGCTGCCGCATCCAGGACGCCGCTCGCCCCGCCGAACAGGTCCCCCTGGCCGTTGCCCGTGCTCTCGCCTCGGAACAGCGGCGACTGATGCCGTGCCAGATCCTGCTGCCAGCGCTGCAGCTGGGCCACCTGCAGCACTGGGGAGGGCGGTGCGGTGGCTCCATCGGATGCCAGCCCTGCCCTGCTGGCGAACAGTTCTCCCTGTCGCATCAGCCCCTGCTCGTGCGTTCAGCGCTGGGCATCATCGGCCGGCCTCCGGAAGCCGGGCCGGCGGCAGCTGCGGCCCCGCCGGCCCTCGGCCGAAGCTCACCTTGCCGATCCACTCCTCCACCAGCGATGGCGGTAGCTGCAGGCGTTGCTGCAGGTCGGCCAGATCGCGGAAGGGGCTTCTGGCCCGCTCTGCCAAGAGCCGCCGGCAGCGTTCCGGCGACAGGCCCCACTGCTGCAGGCTCGCTGCGCTGGCGCGGTTGAGATCCAGACGCTGAGCCCGATCCCCAGCGGGAGGTTCGCCATACCAATGGAACAGCAGCACCGGCATCCAGCTCTCCACCACGGCCGCGGGCAGATCCAGCAGACGCTGCAGATCCTCCGGCCCGCTGAGCTGCACCCCACCGGCCTGCAGGCGCACCAGCAGATCGATCTGCTCCGGGCGGAGCCCCGGCAACCGCGCCCAGTCCGAGGCGGCGGCACGGTTCACATCCAGGCGCCAGCCCAGGGCCGCGGCGTCGGCAACCTCAGCCGCCGACTTCAGCGGGCGGCCGGGATCCTGGCGCAGTTTCAGCTCCAGCAGGTCCCGCTCGACTGCGGCGAGGTGGTCATCGGCGGGGGGGGCATCGGCCCGGCCCGGAGGCTCGGGGGAGGCCGTGGCTTGCGGCGGATCCGCTGGCAGCTGCCCGCTGGCGATCAGCAGTTGCCGGGCGATCGGATCGAGCCAGTGCCGCCTGGCCATGCTCACGCGGGGCGCCAGATTGGCCCGAACCTAGCGGGCCTCATCGATGCCGGGGAGACACGCCCGCTGCCTTCTGTCGCTCGCCGCCCAGACCTTGCTCAGACCTTGCTGGCGCTGGCCATCGTCCAGGCCGGTTCCAGGTCCGGGAAGTCGATCAGGCCCCAGCGCAGACCCTGCACCACGGCGTGGATGCGGTCCCGCGCCGGCAGCTTGCGCACCAGGTTGCCCACGTGGGTCTTCACCGTTTCCGCCGAGAGGTGCAGGTCCTGCCCCACATTGCGGTTGCTGCCGCCCTCAGCCAGGCGCTGCAGCACTTCCAGTTCCCGTTCGGTGAGCTCCTGCAGTGGACCACCGCCGATGTGGTCCCTGCGGAAGCGCTGGCGCAGGGGTTCATCGATGTAGATGCCGCCGCCGCTCACCACCTGCAGGGCCCGCACCATGACACCGCTGCCCAGCCGCGCCAGCAGCACGATGCCGTCGCATTCGGCGTCGATGGCCCGCTGGATTGCCCGTTGCCGGCTGGCGTGGCGGATCAGCAACATCACATGCACCGCTGGCCAGCGCTGCTTCACCGTTTCCGCCAGGCGCACGCCATCGCCTTCTTCCAGGTGATCGCTGAGCACCATCAGCGTCGGCTGCCGCTGCTCGATCCGTTCCAGCGCGCTCCGCTCGGAGGTGGTGGCTCCCACCACCTCGGCTGCATCCATCACCCGGCTGGTGATCAGGGTCAGCAGGGCGCGATCCCCCATGCAGGTCAGCACCCGGCTGCCCCGCATCAATTGCAGGACGCTCTGGCGATTGGCGCGTAGCTGCGGCAGCAGCGGTGTGAAGTCCAAGCCCGGCAGGCCCGACGACCCTCCAGCCTGCGCACGATTCCCGCGTCTGTCAGCTGCTCCCTCCGGCGCGATGGTTGCGCCGTGACCGGAGCCGGTCGATACGCCTATCCGCACTCGCCCCTGCCCCCGGTCTCTCTTCAGAATCAAAGGAGTGCGGCACCGTCCGATTGCCGATGGCCTTCTTCGAATCCGAGATCGTTCAGGACGAGGCCAAGCGCCTGTTCGGTGACTACCAGCAGCTGATGCAGCTTGGTGGGGAGTACGGCAAGTTTGATCGGGAGGGCAAGAAGCTCTACATCGAGCGCATGGAGGACGTGATGGCGCGCTATCGCGTCTTCATGAAGCGCTTCGAGCTGTCGGACGACTTTCAGGCCAAGCTCACCGTGGAGCAGCTCCGCACCCAGCTCGGGCAGTTCGGCCTCACCCCGGACGCGATGTTCACCCAGATGCACCAGACGCTGGAGCGGATGAAAAGCCAGCTCGAGCAGGAGCCCTGACTCCGGCCTGCGTACGATCCGCCCTCAGAGCCGCTGTTGCCGGGCCGATGACCGCAGGACCTTCCGCCAACCCTGCCTTGCTGCCGGCCTGGCTGCAGCGCGGTCTGGCGGATTTGTTTCCGGCGGCGGCCGGCGACGCCGCTGCTGATCCCGACCAGACGCTGGCGGCACGCCTGGCCGAAGCCGAGGCCAGCGGCCGTCCCCTGCGCATCAAGCTCGGCATCGATCCCACCGGTGCCGACATCCACCTGGGGCACTCGATCCTGTTTCGCAAGCTGCGGGCCTTCCAGGACGCCGGTCACACGGCGGTGCTGATCATCGGCGATTTCACTGCCCGCATCGGTGATCCCACCGGTAAAAGCGCCACGCGGGTGCAGCTCACCGCCGAGCAGGTGGAGGCTAATGCCGCCACCTACCTGGCCCAGCTGGGGCAGGGCCAGGATCCCCAGCGCTCCCTGCTCGACTTCCAGACCCCTGGTCGCCTGGAGGTGCGACGCAACAGCGAGTGGCTGGCCTCCCTCGACCTTCCCCAGGTGATCGAGCTGCTCGGCATCAGCACCGTCGGCCAGATGCTGGCGAAGGAGGACTTCGCCAACCGCTACGGCTCGGGGACGCCGATCTCGCTGCACGAGTTTCTCTACCCCTTGCTCCAGGGCTACGACTCGGTGCAGGTCCGTGCTGACGTGGAGCTGGGCGGTACCGATCAGAAGTTCAACGTGGCCATGGGCCGCGACCTGCAGCGCCATTTCGGCCAGCGTCCCCAGTTCGGCATGCTCCTGCCGATCCTGCCCGGGCTGGATGGCGTGCAGAAGATGAGCAAGAGCCTCGGCAACACCGTCGGTCTGGCGGAGGATCCGCTGTCGATGTACTCCAAGCTGGAGAAGGTGCCCGATGCGGCGGTGGAGGACTACCTCACCCTGCTCACCGATCTTGATCTGGAGGCCCTGCCCGCCAATCCACGCGAACGCCAGAAGGCGATGGCCCTGGAGGTGACGCGTCAGCGCCATGGGGACGCTGCAGCGGGGCAGGCCCAGGCTGATGCCGCCAGGCTGGTGGCCGGTGCCAGCGGCGGTGGCGCCGCCGATGCCGAGGTGCCCGAGGCCTCCCTGGCGGCGGTGCAGTTCCCGGCCAAGGCCTTCTATCTCCTGAGTGCTGTGGGCATCTGTGCCAGCAGCAGCGAAGCGCGGCGCCAGATCCAGGGGGGCGGCGTGAAGCTCGATGGCCAGAAACTCGTGGACCCCAACTGCGAGTTCGCGGCTGCCGCCGAGCTCAACGGCAAGGTGCTGCAACTGGGCAAGAAGACGTTCCGGCGGTTGGTGGTTGGCTGAGGCCAGCGGCCGTGCGGGCCTGATTCGGCCGGGGCTTGGACCTGTGCCGCACGGATGGCCGGGGATGGGTTGGTCGCTGTGATGCCGGGTCCCACGTCCCGTTGCTCCCAGGTTTCTGGTTGGAGATCCGAGCGCCCTGTTCCCCACTCGCAAGGTCCAGGTTTCAGCCCCTAGAACCCGGGCCCTGTGGTCTGACGTCTGTGGATGGATC
>CBFHOT010000050.1:0-14677 GCA_965657465.1 Cyanobacteriota bacterium
CGCAGCAGGCCGCCACCGCCAGCACCGGGATTTCATCCACCAGCCGCGGGATCAGATCGCCGCTGATCGCAAAGGCCCGCAGTGGCCCATGGCTCACCTGCAGATCGCCCACCGGCTCGCCGGCCACATCGCGCTGGTTGAGCACCGTGATCTGCGCTCCCATCTGCTCCAGCACATCGAGGATGCCGGTGCGGCTGGGGTTGAGCCCCACGTTCTCCACCGTCAGCTCGGCGCCGGGGGTGATCGCGGCCGCCACAAGCCAGAAGGCGGCGGAGCTGATGTCCCCCGGCACCTCCACCGTCTGCCCCTGCAGGCTGGAGCCGGGGGTCACGGTCACCACCGTGCGCTCCGGGCCGCTCACCTCCAGCTGCGCCCCGAAGGCCCGCAGCATCCGCTCGCTGTGGTCGCGGCTCTGGGCCGGTTCGATCACGGTGGTGGGGCCGTCGGCGGTGAGGCCCGCCAGCAGGATGGCGCTCTTCACCTGGGCCGAGGCCACCGGCGTGTGGATCGTGGCGCCATGGAGCTGCTGGCCCTGCACCGCCAGCGGTGCGAAGTTGCCGCCCTTGCGGCCGTGGATCCGGGCCCCCATCTGCGAGAGCGGCTCCCCCACGCGCCGCATCGGCCGGCCCCGCAGGGAGCCGTCGCCGCTGAGCACGAAGTGGCGCCCGGCCCGGCCGGCCAACAGGCCGAGCATCAGCCGCATCGTCGTGCCGGAGTTGCCGCAGTCGAGAACATCGCCCGGTTCCTGGAAGCCATCGAGGCCCACCCCCTCCACCAGCACCGGTTCACCGGCCCGGATCGGCGACACCGTCACCCCCATCGCCCGCAGGCAGGCGGCGGTGCTGAGGGGATCCTCCGCCGGCAGCAGGCCGGTGATGCGGGTGCTGCCTTCGGCGATGGCGCCGAACAGCAGGGCGCGGTGGGAGATCGACTTGTCGCCGGGAACCCGCACGCGGCCGCGCAGGCTGCCGCCGGCCGCCAGGTGAAGCGGCTGGGCGTTGGGGGCGGAGCTGGCCATGCCTGCACAGGTGCTGCCCGCGATCCTATGGATCAGCCCAGCAGCAGACCGCCGGATTCCGAGCAGGCCGCCTCGGCGCTGCGCAGGTCGTAGAGCAGATCCTCCAGGCTCACCGCCTCCAGGCTGCGCAGCAGCGCCTGCTGCAGGCGGCGTTCCAGGGCCCGGGTCACCTGAGCGCTCGGCGGCAGGGTTCGCCGCTCTGCACCAGACCCCTCTGGCACCTTGCCCGGGTCAGCGCTTTGGGGTGCGTCCGGATCCTGGGCTCGTCCGCCGGCAAGGCCCGTCTGGCTGGCGGGTTCCATCAGCAGCACCACCTCCACCACAGCGATGGCTCTGGCGCTGCGACTGAGCCGATAGCCCCCCAGTCGGCCTCGCCGGGCGCTCAGCACGCCGGCACGGCGCAGCTGCAGCAGCACCTGCTCCAGCAGGGATTCCGGCAGGTCCTGGGCCGCTGCCAGATCCGTGCAGGAGCGCCAGCGCAGCGGATCGTCGGCCAGCTCCAGCAGGGCCTTCAGGGCATGGATCGTGCGCTTGTGCAGCATCGGCGCTCAGCTCGCCGCGCCCAACCCCTGCAGCCTCTCCAGCACCCGCTCGAGGGTGTAGCCGAACAGGGCCGGATCGGGCGGCTCCCGGCCGATGTCCGCCAGCCCCAGCTCGCTCCAGCGCTGATCGAGCCGCGCTTCCAGCTCCGGCGGCCGCCTCAGGGCCTCCCCCCAGGGATGACGCTTCTCCGGGCCGATCTTGGTGGTGGCATCGATCGCCAGGCGGCCGCCCAGGCCCAGGCGTTCGCTGGCGAAGTCGAGCGTGTCGAAGGGGGTGTCCTCCAGCACGAACAGATCGCGCTGGGGATCCACCTGGGCGCTGATCGCCCAGATCACCTGGCGCGGATCGCGGATGTTGATCGCCTTGTCCACCACCACCACGAATTTGGTGTAAGTGAATTGCGGCAGGGCGCTCCAGAAGGCCATCGCCGCCCGCCGGGCCTGCCCTGGGTAGGCCTTGTCGATGGCGATCACGGCCAGCTTGTAGCTGAGGCCCTCCATCGGCAGGAAGAAATCGACGATCTCCGGGATCTGCTGCCGCAGGATCGGCGTGTAGATGCGGTTGAGGGCGATCGCCAGCATCGCGTCCTCCTTGGGCGGCCGGCCGCTGAAGGTGGTGAAGTAGATCGGATCGCGGCGCTGAGTGACGCACTGGAAGCGCACCAGCGGCGAATCCTCCACGCCGCCGTAGAAGCCCATGTGGTCGCCGAAGGGCCCATCGGCCAGCTCCTCGCCGGGGGTGATCGTGCCCTCGAGCACCACTTCGCTGTGGCTCGGCACCTCCAGGTTCACCGTCTTGCACTTGGCCAGGCGCACGCCGCTGCCGGCGTAGAGGCCGGCGAACAGCCATTCGCTCAGCTGCACCGGAATCGGCGTGGCCGCCGCCATCACCAGCAGGGGATGCACGCCGATGGCGATGGCGATCTCCAGCTTCTTGCCCATCGCCGCCGCCTTGCGCAGGTGGCGGGCGCCGCCGCGCACGCTCAGCCAGTGCACGGTCATCGTGTTGATGCTCTGCTGCTGCAGCCGGTACACGCCCACATTGGGCGTGCCGGTTTCGGGGTCTTTGGTGATCACCAGGCCCAGGGTGATGATCCGGCCGCCGTCACCGGGCCAGGGGCGCAGCAGCGGCAGGGCATCGAGGTTCACCTGATCGCCCTTGAACACCTGCTGTTGGCAGGGCGGGTTGAGGTCGAGGTCGGGCCGGGCCTTGAGCACATCCAGCAGCACCGAGCCGAAGCGCACCGCTTCCTTGGCGCCCTTGGGCGGCCGGGGCTGCTGCAGCAACGCCAGCCGCTCCCCCAGCTCCTCCAGCTCGTCGGGCTGCTCCATGCCCATGCTCCAGAGCACCCGCTCCTGGGTGCCGAGCAGGTTCACCGCCACCGGCATCGATGAGCCGATCACGTTCTCAAACAGCAGGGCCGGTCCGCCGCAGCTCAGCACCCGATCGGCGATTGCCGCCAGCTCCAGATCCGGATCCACCGGCGCGCTGATCCGCCGCAGCCGGCCCCGCTGCTCCAGCAGCTCGATGAAGCCCCGCAGGTCGCGGCGGCTGCGCCGGCTGAAGCCTGCCGAGGCCATGGGATCACGCAAGTTGTGCTTACTGTGACGCACCCCCATCCGCCTCTGCGGCCGTGCAGCTCTCCTATTTCCACACCTCCGAGAACGTTCCGGCCGTACTGCCCGTAGCCGAGGGCGGCCCTGATGCCGCCGTCGTGATCGACGTGCTGCGCGCCACCACCACCATCGCCTGGTCGCTGCAGAACGGCGCCGAGGCGATCCCGGCCTTTGCCGATCTGGCGGAGCTGGAGAGCGCGGCGGCGGCCTGGCCGGCGGAGCGGCGCCTGCGGGCCGGAGAGCGGGGCGGCAAGCGCGTGCACGGCTACGACCTGGGCAACTCGCCCCTGGCCGTGACCCCGGAGCTCGTGGGTGGCAAGCGCATCTTCATGAGCACCACCAACGGCACCCGCTCCCTGGCGGCGGTGCGGGCGGTGCCGCTGCTGCTCACCGCCTGCCTGCCCAACCGCTCGGCGGTGGCCCGCCGCCTGTTGGAGGCCGGCGCCCAGCGGGTGTGGATCGTCGGCAGTGGCTGGGAGGGCGACTACTCCCTGGAGGACAGCCTGGCCGCCGGCGCCGTGGTGTCGGCGGCGATGGAGCTGGCGGTGTCGCCCCACGTGGGTGTGCGCTGCGGCAACGATGAAGCCCTGGCGGCCCTGGCCCTCTGGCAGCAGTGGCGCCACGACACCGAAACCTGCCTGCGGGCCGCCAGCCACGGCCAGCGCCTGATCGGTCTCGGCAACCACGACGCTGATTTCGCCTGCTGCGCCGCCGTCGACACCCTCACGATCGTGCCCACCCAGAGCGAGCCCGGCGTGCTGCGGGCCGGCTGACCCTGGCGGGATCAGGGATGTCCCTTACAGTTCGCGCGTTGTGACGGGTGAACGGGTGAGCAGCTTTCTGGCGGCAGCGGTGCAGCTCACCAGCACGCCGGACCCGGACGCCAATCTGGCCGCCGCCGAAGAGCAGATCGAGCTGGCGGCCCGCCGCGGCGCCGAGCTGGTGGGATTGCCCGAGAATTTCGCCTTCATGGGCGGCGACAGCCTGCGGCTGGAGCTGGCGCCAAGCCTGGCCGAGCGCTGCAGCGCCTTCCTGGTGACGATGGCGCGTCGCTATCAGGTGACGCTGCTCGGCGGCGGCTTCCCCGTGCCGGCCGGGGAGGGCCTCACCTTCAACCGCGCCGAGCTGGTGGGCACCGAAGGGCAACTGCTGGCCCGCTACGACAAGATCCATCTGTTCGACGTCGATCTGCCTGACGGCAACACCTACCGCGAGTCGGCCACCGTGCAGCCGGGTGATCAGCTGCCGCCGGTGGTGGATGTGCCGGGTCTGGGGCGGATCGGTCTCTCGATCTGTTACGACGTGCGCTTCCCGGAGCTCTATCGCCATCTGGCGGAGGCCGGCGCCGATGTGCTGATGGTGCCCGCGGCCTTCACCGCCTTCACCGGCAAGGACCATTGGCAGGTGTTGCTGCAGGCCCGGGCGATCGAAAACACTGCCTATGTGTTGGCTCCCGCCCAGACCGGTCTCAACCATGACCGCCGCCAGACCCACGGGCACGCGCTGGTGATCGATCCCTGGGGCACGGTGCTGGCCGATGCCGGCACCGCCCCCGGCCTGGCGGTGGCGCCGATCGATCCGGTGCATCGCGAGCGGGTGCGGGCCCAGATGCCCAGCCTGCGGCACCGCCGCCCCTCCCTGTTCGCGGGCGGGTGATGGTGAGCGGCGGCCGCTGGCGCTGGTTCCGGGGCCTGCTGCTGGCTCTGCTCCTGGCCGATCAGGCGGCCCTGGCCTCCTCCCTCGGCGCCTGGCGCATCAACCGCGGCGGTGAGCTGGAGCTGCGCACCAGCCCCAATGTGTCGCCCAAGGCCTTCTATGAGGCCGGTGGTGCGGGCCGTGGGCCGAGGGTGTGGATCGACCTGCCCGGCGCCCCCAGCCGCAGCCGCACCGTTCGCGGCGCTGGCGCCATCCGCGAGGTGCGCGTCGGCCGGCCCGATGCCGGCACCACGCGCCTGGTGCTGGAGTTCTCGCCGGAGGTGCGCCTCAATCCCAGCGACCTGCGACTGGTGGGCACGGCCCCCGATCGCTGGCGGATGCAGTTCAAGGGGGTGGATCGTCAGCTGCCGCTGGTGCTCGGCGAGGGCAACATCGAGGCCAGCACTCCGGTGGCCTGGACCCCCCGCAGCAGCTTCCCCACCTCCGGGGCTCCGCTCTCCCCCGATGGCCTGCCGGTGGTGCCCCGCGGCCGCTTCACGGTGGTGATCGACCCCGGCCATGGCGGCCCGGATCCCGGCGCGGTGGGGATCGGTGGCCTGCGCGAGACCGATGTGGTGCTCGATGTGTCGCTGCAGGTGGCGCGGCTGCTGCAGGCCCGCGGTGTGCAGGTGGTGATGACCCGCACCAGCGAGGTGGATGTGGATCTGCCGCCGCGGGTGGCGCTGGCCAACCGCTCCGGGGCCGATGCCTTCGTGAGCGTGCACGCCAATGCCATCAGCATGGCCCGGCCGGATGTGAACGGTGTCGAGACCTTCTATTTCTCCGGTGGCCCCTCGCTGTCCCTGGCCTCCTCGCTGCAGCGCCAGATGATGTCGGTGTCGCCCGGCACCCCCGACCGGGGCGTCAAGGCGGCCCGCTATTTCGTGATCCGCCGCACGGTGATGCCCTCCGCCCTGGTGGAGATGGGCTTTGTGACCGGTGCCATCGATGCACCGCGGCTGGCCAACGCCGAGTTCCGGCGCCGCCTGGCGATGGCCCTGGCCGCCGGCATCCTCGATTTCCTCGGAGGGCGCCGATGAGTCTGTTGGTGGGGCTGTTCGACAGCGGCCTGGGCGGCCTGACGGTGCTGCGCCACGTGCATCGCCGCTATCCCCATTCGCCTTGCCTGTATCTGGGTGACACCGCCCGTGTGCCCTATGGCACCCGCAGCGTCGAGGACATCCGCGCCATCGCCGCCGAGGTGGTGCTCTGGCTGCGCCAGCAGGGCGTGGGCGTGCTGGTGATGGCCTGCAACACCTCCAATGCCCTGGCGCTGGATGTGGCGGTGGCGGAGGCGGGCGTGCCGGTGGTGGGCCTGATCGACAGCGTGGCAGCGGTGATCGACAGCGATCGCGTCGGGGTGCTTGCCACCCCCGCCACCGCCGCCAGCGGCGCCTACCGCCGGGCCATCCATGCCGTGCGGCCCGATGCGGAGGTCACCGAGGTGGCCTGTCCCGCCTTCGTGCCGCTGATCGAAGCCGGCGACCTCAGCTGCAGCGCCCTGCGTGAAGCCGCCAGCGACTATGTGGCGCCGCTGCTGGCGGCGGCCGTGGACACGGTGGTGTTCGGCTGCACCCACTACCCGATGCTGCGGCCGCTGCTGCAGGAGCTGCTGCCCGCCGGCACGCGGCTGGTGGATCCGGCCGAGGCGGCGGCGGAGCGGCTGGGACCCCTGTTGGCCAGCCTCGGCGATCTGCCGGAGGCGGAGCTGGTGGGGGGTGCCGATCCGGTGCTGCAGACGGCCGCCACGCGCCTGTGCGTGACGGGGTGCCCCGATGGCTTCGCCGAGGCGGCTAGCGGCTGGCTGGGCAGCCGCCCTGTGGTGGAACAGGTGGACCTGCGGCCGGCTGCCTGAGCCTTCTAGGATCGCGCCACAGCGGAGATGACGTGGCGACGGTTGCAGAGCTGCTCCAGCCAGTGGAAGCAGACCTTGATGCCCTGCTGGCGGATCTGCGCAGCCTGATCGGCGCGGGTCACCCGATTCTGCAGGCCGCCGCCGAGCACCTGTTTGCGGCCGGAGGCAAGCGCCTGCGCCCGGGCATCGTGCTGCTGCTCTCGCGCGCCATCGCCCCGGCGGCCGATCTCAGCCCGCGCCACCGGCGCCTGGCCGAGATCACCGAGATGATCCACACCGCTTCACTGGTGCACGACGATGTGGTCGATGAAGCCGCCACGCGCCGCGGTGTCGATACCGTCCACAGCCGCTTCAATCACCGCGTGGCGGTGCTGGCCGGGGATTTCCTGTTTGCGCAGGCCAGTTGGCATCTGGCCAATCTCGATGATCTCGAGGTGGTGAAGCTGCTCAGCCGCGTGATCATGGATCTGGCGGATGGGGAGGTGAAGCAGGGGCTGTTCCGCTACGACACCGGCCAGAGCTTCGAGACCTACCTCGAGAAGAGCTACTGCAAGACCGCCTCGCTGATCGCCAACAGCGCTCGGGCCACCGGCGTGCTCAGCGGGCTGGAGCCTGCGCAGCTCGATGAGCTCTACCGCTTCGGTCGCCAGCTGGGTCTGGCCTTCCAGGTGGTGGATGACATCCTCGATTTCACCGGCAGCGATCAGCAGCTGGGCAAGCCCGCCGCCAGTGATCTCGCTTCGGGCTACCTCACGGCCCCGGCCCTCTACGCCCTGGAGGAGCGGCCGGCCCTGGCGGGGCTGATCGAGCGCGAGTTCAGCCAGGACGGCGACCTGGAGCAGGCCCTCGAGCTGGTGCGCGGCTGTGAGGCGATCCCCCGCTCCCGCGCCCTGGCCGAGCAGTTCGCCCGCGAGGCCGGTGAGGCCCTGGCCTGGCTGCCCGCCTCCGAACCCAGCCGTGCTCTGCGGGGTCTGCCGGAGTTTGTGCTCAGCCGTCTCTACTGAATGCGTTAATCGGCTGATGCGCTGATCGGCCTGGACCATGGCGTCCGGTGGTGGCCGCGCTGGTCGGGGAGTCCGCTCTGACTACAGCGCCAGCTGCTCCAGGCTGGCCAGGAAGCGCTCCACCCCCGGATACAGCTGCTGACGTTCCGCCGCCGTGAGCTGCGGCGGTGCGATCACATGCACCCGGCAGCCAGCGGCCAGGGCCGCCTGGGTGCCGGCTGGGGAATCCTCGAAGGCCCAGCAGGCGTCATCGGCGGGTACCCCCAGCCGCTCGGCCGCCAGCAGGAACACATCCGGCGCCGGTTTGCCATGCCGGAGCTCCGGATCGTCGCCGTGAACCCGCACCGTGATCGCCGCCAGCCAGGGATGGGGGGCGGCCTTCAGGGCCACCGCCGCCCGGGAGCTGCTGGTGGCCAGCGCCATCGGGATCGCCAGGGCGCTGCAGCGCTCCACCAGCGCCTGGGCACCGGCCATCGGTGGCGCCGTCACCAGCAGCGCCTCGGCGATCGGCTGGCGCACCGCCAGCAGTTCCGCCACGCTGGGCACCGGCTGCCCCTCCGCGCCGATCCAGATACGCACCTGCTCGGCGCAGTCGAGGCGGCGCCGGCCCCGCAGCGCCAGCAGTTGCTGGCGGTCGAGGCCGCAGCCGAAATGGCGTGCGGCAGCCTCCCAGGCCTGGGCGTGGAGGGGTTCGGTGTCGAGCAGCAGGCCGTCGAGGTCGAACAGGCAGGCGGCGGGTCGGGCCATGGCTCCAGTTTCGGCCATGGCCGGCACCCCCTCGCTTGAATGGGCGCAGTTGCACGCGGCCGGCGTGACCAAGGCCGACCCCGCCCCCGCATCGCCCCTGCGGCTGTGGCTGGATCCCTGGATCGGCGGCGACCGCGGCCGTTTGCTGCCGGCGCTGCTGCTGCTGCCCCTCTCCTATCTGGCGGAGGGGCGCGACTGTCCGCCGCTGCTGCTGTTCGTGCTGGCCGGTCTGGGGGTGATCCCCCTGGCGCTGCTGCTCAGCCAGGCCACCGAGGCGATCGCCGAGCGCAGCGGCCCCACCGCCGGCGCCCTGTGCACGGCCATCTTCGGCAACTGCGCCGAGCTGATCATCGCCCTCAGCGCCCTGCGCCAGGGGCTGATCGACGTGGTCAAGGCCAGCATCACCGGCGCGATCCTCTCGGATGTGCTGCTGGTCACCGGTATCGCCATGCTCTGCGGCGGCCTGCGCCACAGCGAGCAGAGCTTTCAGCCGGCGGTGGTGCGCACCAATGGTGCGGCGATGACCCTGGCGGTGATCGCCCTGGCCCTGCCGGCGGCGCTGATCGCCACCTCCGGCATCGATGATCCGGTGGCGATTCACGGCCTGTCGATGACGGTGGCGGTGATCCTGATCGTGATCTATCTGCTCACGCTGGTGTTCTCGCTGGTGACCCACCAGCACCTGTTCGACACCCCTCATCTGCAGGAGGCTGAGCCCAACCCGCTGACGGCGGCTGACGCTGCGGGTGCGACCGGTGCGGCCGGCCATCAGCAGGCCCTCGGCCCCTGGGTGCTGCTGCTGCTGCTCAGCACCGCCGGTCTGGCGCTGCAGTCGGAGCTGTTCGTCTCCAGCCTGGAGCCGGCCACCGCCGGCCTGGGCTTCAGCGCCCTGTTCACCGGGGTGATCGTGGTGCCGATCGTGGGCGGCTTCTCCGAATACGTGCCGGCGGTGCGCGGGGCGCTGCGCGATCAGCTCGATCTGCCCCTGTCGCTGGCGATGGGCTCCAGCCTGCTGGTGGCGCTGCTGATCGCCCCGGCCCTGGTGCTCAGCGCCAGCGCCCTCGGCCAGCCGATGGACCTCGATTTCACCGGTTTTGAGGTGATCGCCCTCGGGCTGGGGGTGCTGATCGTCAACCTGGTGACCCTCGATGCGCGCTCCAACTGGCTGGAGGGCGTGCTGCTGCTGGCCACCTACGCCATCCTCGGCGCGGCCTTTTTCTATTACCCCGTTTAGCGAGTGGCCGCTGGCGGTTGGCGTCGCCCCCGGCCTGCGGCTTGAATGCGCCCCAGTCCTGATCTCTGCACGCACCGCGATGTCCGAGGCCTCCGCCCCTTCCCCGGCTGCCCCCACGATCGAATCGGTGCTGCAGGAAGCGCGGTTGTTCCCGCCGCCGGCGGAGCTGGCGGCCAGCGCCCGCATCGGTTCGCTCGACGCCTACCGCGACCTGGTGGCGCAGGTGGAGGCCGATCCCGACGCCTTCTGGGGCGAGCAGGCCCGCCAGCAGCTGCACTGGTTCGAGCCCTTCCACACGGTGCTGGATTGGAGCAATCCGCCCTTCGCCCGCTGGTTCGAAGGCGGCAAAACCAACCTCGCTTACAACTGCCTCGACCGGCACCTCGAGGGGCCCCGCGCCGACAAGACGGCCCTGATCTGGGAAGGGGAGCCCGGCGACACGCGCACCTTCACCTACCGCCAGCTGCACGCCGAGGTGTGCAAGGCCGCCAATGCCCTCAAGGCGCTGGGCATCGGTAAGGGCGATCTGGTGGCGCTGTACATGCCGATGGTGCCGGAGGCGGCGATCGCGATGCTGGCCTGCGCCCGCATCGGTGCGCCCCATTCAGTGGTGTTCGGTGGTTTCTCGGCCGATGCCCTGCGCGATCGCCTGATCGACGGCCAGGCCAAGGCCGTGATCACCGCCGATGGCGGCTTCCGCAAGGACAAGCCGGTGCCGCTCAAGCCGGCGGTGGATGAGGCCCTCAGCGCCAATGGCGGCGCCCCCAGCGTGGAGCACGTGCTGGTGGTGAAGCGCATCGAGAGTGATGCCGCCATGCAGGCCGGCCGTGACCACTGGTGGCATGAGCTGGTGGAGCGCCAGAGCGCCGACTGCCCGGCCGAGCCGATGGCCAGCGAAGACCGCCTTTTCGTGCTCTACACCTCCGGCTCCACCGGCAAACCGAAGGGGGTGGTGCACACCACCGCCGGCTACAACCTCTGGGCCCACCTCACCTTCCAGTGGATCTTCGACATCCAGGAGGACGACATCCACTGGTGCACGGCGGATGTGGGCTGGATCACCGGCCACAGCTACATCGTCTACGGGCCCCTCTCCAACGGCGCCACCACGGTGATGTACGAGGGGGCGCCGCGTCCGAGTAAGCCCGGTGCCTTCTGGGAGGTGATCCAGAAGCACCGCTGCACGATCTTCTACACCGCCCCCACGGCCATCCGCGCCTTCATGAAGAGCGGCCGCGAGGTGCCGGATCAGTACGACATGAGCTCGCTGCGCATCCTCGGCACTGTGGGGGAGCCGATCAATCCCGAGGCCTGGATGTGGTATAGGGAGGTGATCGGCGGCAACCGCTGCCCGATCGTGGACACCTGGTGGCAGACGGAAACCGGCGGCGTGATGATCAGCCCCCTGCCCGGTGCCACCCCCACCAAGCCGGGTTCCGCCACCCTGCCTCTGCCGGGCATCGCCGCCGACATCGTCGACCACGACGGCAACTCCCAGGGGCCTGATCAGGGCGGCTACCTGGCGATCCGCCGTCCCTGGCCGGGGATGATGCGCACGGTGCACGGCGATCCCGATCGCTTCCGCCGCAGCTACTGGGAGGAGATCCGCCCGGCCGACGGCAGCCACCTCTACTTCGCCGGTGATGGCGCCCGCCGCGACAGCGACGGCTACTTCTGGGTGATGGGCCGCGTCGATGACGTGATCAATGTGAGCGGCCACCGCCTCGGCACGATGGAGATCGAGAGCGCCCTGGTGAGCCACCCCGCCGTGGCGGAGGCGGCGGTGGTGGGCCGGCCCGATGAGCTCAAGGGCGAGGGCATCGTGGCCTTCGTGACCCTTGAGGCCGGCCGCAGCGGCGATGACGCGCTGATCGCCGAATTGCGGGGCCATGTGGGCAAGGAGATCGGACCGATCGCCCGCCCGGATCTGATCAAGTTCAGCGATGCCCTGCCCAAGACCCGCAGCGGCAAGATCATGCGCCGCATCCTCCGCTCCCTGGCCGCCGGCCAGGAGGTGAGCGGCGACACCTCCACCCTGGAGGATCGCTCCGTGCTGGATGCGCTACGGGTTTGAGCGGCGGCGCGGTGATCGGGCGGTGCCGCTGACGGGCTTGCTGATGGCCGGCACAGTACCCGCCACCGCCAGATCCGCCTCGATGTCGGCCAGGCTGCGCGGCTTGGCATAGAGGTAGCCCTGCAGGTAGTCGCAGCCAAGGTCCTGCAGGCTGCGCTGCTGGCCGGCGGTTTCCACCCCTTCGGCCACCACCGCCAGGCCCAGGGCCCGGGCCAGGGAGATGATCGCCCGGGCGATCGCCTCATCCTCGCCGCGGTGCGATTTGCCGCCGCCGAGTCCGGCCACGAAGGAGCGATCGATCTTCAGCACCGCCACCGGGAAGCGCTTGAGGTACACCAGCGACGAATAGCCGGTGCCGAAGTCGTCAATGGCCAGCTGCAGACCCAGCTGACGCAGGTCATCGATCGTGCTCACCGTCGTCTGGATGTCTTCCATCAGCGAGGTTTCGGTGATCTCCAGCCACACCTGCTCCGCCGCGAGCCCACTGCTGTCGAGAATCGGCCGCACCCGCTCGGCGATGCCGCTGCTCACCAGGGTGCGCGCCGACACGTTGGAGGAGAGCTTGAGAGCCGGCAGGTTGAAATGCCGCTGCCAGCGGCTGATGGCACCACAGGCCTGGCGCAGCACCTCCAGGTCGATCTGCTGAATCAAGCCCGTGTCCTCCGCCTCCTGGATGAAGGAGGCGGGGGCCTGCAGCCCGAAGCCGGGGTGCCGCCAGCGGGCCAGCGCCTCGAATCCCGCCAGGCCATTGTCGCTGGCTCGGTAGATCGGCTGCAGCCAGGCCTCGATCTCGCCGTTGTCCACTGCATGGCGCAGGCCCTCCTCCAGCGACAGGCGCTTGCGCGCCTGATCCCTGAGCCGCGGATGAAACAGGGCGAAGCGACCACGCCCCAGTCCCTTGGCCCGATAGGAGGCCATGCTGGCGTTCTCGATCACCTCCGAGGCGCTTTCTCCCGGCAGCACGAAGCTGATCCCCACCGAGGCGGAGGGCACCAGCTCGCTGCCGGCGAGGCGCATCGGCGTGGCGATCGTGTCGATGCAGGCCTGGGCCAGCTCCCGGGCGGACTGCTTGCTGGTCACCGGCGCGATCAGCAGGAACTCATCGCCGGCCAGCCGGCCCACCAGATCACCCGGGCGTGCCAGCTCCTGCAGCTGCCTGGCCACCCGCACCAGCAGTTCATCGCCCGCCCCCTGGCCATGGGCGTCGTTGATCCATTTGAAGCGATCGAGATCCACCAGCAGCACCGCGGTGTGCAGCGCGCTGTCCATTGGCGGTGAGCTGATGCGTTCCTGCAGCAGCAGCAGCAGTCCCTGGCGGTTCGGCAGGCCGGTGAGGGGGTCGTGATTGGCCTGATGCCGGGCCTGCTGCTGACTCAGCTGTTCGGCGCTGATCGCATCGAGCAGTTGCAGGCTGAGGTGGATGCTGCGCGCCATCGCCCGCAGCAGCGAGCGCTCCTCCAGATCAAAGGGGTGATCCAGGCGGCCCACCACCAGGCGGCCGGCGGGGCCCATCGGTGCCCAGTAGGTGAAGAGCTCACCCGCGGCGATCGGCAGCACCGCGGCCTCCCGCTCCCGGCAGGCCTGCAGGCGCTGCAGGTCGGCAGGGCCCAGACCCACACTCCAGCGGATCTCGCCGCTGTGCAGGATCGCTGCCGCTTCCGCATCCACCGCCTCGGCCACGCGGTTGAGCACGCTCAGCAGGTTCTGGGGATCCTCCGCCGAGAAGGCCGAGAGGATCTCCGAGAGCAGATGCAGCGACCAGGACGGCTCCATCAGGCGATCGCCAGCGTCACGAGCGTCTGGTTGTGGAACCCGCCGGCCCCCTTGGTGCGGGCGATCTCGCCGTAGGTGTAGAAGCCCGCCATCGGTGCGCCACCACAGCTGGCGGCGATGCGGGCCGTCTCCTGGTGGATCCGCTCCTCGCCGAACACGGCGCGGCGGGCGACGCAGTCGAACAGCAGGATTCCTGCCGGCCGGCAGCGACCCAGGCTCTTCAGGGCCGCGCGGCAGGAGGTTTCGGCAGCATCGAGCAGCGTTTCCAGATCCCCTTCACTAAGGAAGGCCAGTGCTCCCGTGGGCACTTCAGCCACGGTGGTCAGGCTGCGCTGCTCCGGATCGCAACCGGTGATGTGGCGCATCTCGATCTTGTCGCGCCGACGGATCCCGATCGGATGGGTGGAGGCGAAATTGGCGAAAGCCTGGGGGTTCGCCTCCAGGCCGGCGGGGGTCTGGAAGAACTCCAGGTAGGCATCGAGGGCGGGAGTGTCGTCGAGGCTCAGCAGCCTGGTTCCCTGGCTGCCGGTCACCAGCATCGGTTGGCTCACCGGTGTCCAGCCATGGCTCACGCCCACCCCCAGGGGCCGATCGGAGCTGATGGCGGCTGCCACCACTGCATCGCTGAGCACGCGGCTGCCGTGCAGCTGCTGGGTGTGGCGCATCACCAGGTCATCGCCGGCGCAGCCCCCCACCAGCGGCACATCGACATGGGCCACGTCGTAGGCGCCGCGCACCACCTCCATCTGATCACCGCTGAGGCCATCGGAGAGCAGCAGCAGCACCGTGTGGCGTCGACGCTCCAGCCGCTCCAGGCAGCCTGCGGCCGTGGTGGCCGCCTGCCGCAGGCTGTCCTGCCCATTGCGCTGTCCCCAGCCGGTGCTCACCGTGATGCCGCTTCCGCCCAGCACCCACAACACCAGCGACTGACTCAGGGCCTCGCCGCCGGCGATCTCGCCGGAACTGGAGCAGCCCAGCACCGCACAATCCGGCAGCCGGCGTTGCAGCTCCGCGCCGATCTGTGCCAGGTCGTAGCGCGGGGCCGCCAGCACCAGCACCAGGCGCACCTCTGCCGGCAGCTCCAGCTGCGCCATCGCCTCGTTGAGGGCGATGATGGT
>CBFHOT010000051.1:0-14411 GCA_965657465.1 Cyanobacteriota bacterium
CGACGTTCGCCCCACCGACTGGGCCTATCAGGCGCTGAGCAACCTGATCGAGCGCTACGGCTGCGTGGCCGGCTATCCCGACGGCACCTTCAAGGGCAATCGCGCCATGAGCCGCTATGAGGCGGCTGCCCTGCTCAACGCCTGCCTCGATCGCGTCACCGAGGTGACCGACGAGCTCAAGCGCCTGATGGCCGAGTTCGAGAAGGAACTGGCCGTGCTCAAGGGCCGCGTCGATGGCCTCGAGGCCCGCGTGGGCGAACTGGAAGCCACCCCGTTCTCCACCACCACCAAGCTCTCCGGCCTGGCCACGTTTGTGGTGGGCGGGGTGCGCAACAACCCCAACGGTGAGCAGGTCACCGGCAACTTTGATCTGCAACTCAACCTCGACACCAGCTTCACCGGCCAGGACCTGCTGCGCACGGTGCTGCGAGCCGGCAACTTCGACGGCGATCGCAATGCCTTCGCCAGCGGCCTCTCCACCCTGGAGATCGCCTTCCAGGAAGAGGGCGGCCCCAACGTGCTGGGCATCGACAAGCTCTTCTATCAGGTGCCGATCGGCGGCGGCGTCACCGCCACCATCGGCGGCCGGGTGGGCCAGGAGGACATGCTCGCCCTCTGGCCCAGCGCCTATCCCAGCGACACCATCCTCAACGCCCTCACCCTCAACGGAGCGCCGCTGGCCTACAACAAGAACCTGGGCCCAGGGTTTGGCCTCTGGTGGCAGAACCAGGGCTGGAGCCTGAGCGCCAATTACGTGGCCGCCAACGGCTTCGATTCCTCCCAGGGGTTGTTTGGTGGCGAGTCGGCCGGCACCAGCACGGTGCAGCTGGGTTACGGCCAGGAGAACTGGGGAATCGCCGCGATCTACTCCCATCTCGATGGCGGCGTGGGCGTACCGGGCGCCACCCCCTTCATCACCACGCAGATTGAGGAGGGTGGTGCCAGCACCAACGCCTTTGGCATCAGCGGCTTCTGGCAGCCGGCCAAGAACGGCTGGCTGCCCTCGATCAGCGCCGGCTACGGCGTGAACAGCAGCTCCGGCGGCGACCTGCGCACCAGCCAGTCGTGGATGGTGGGCCTGCAATGGAGCGATGTGCTGGCCAAGGGCAACAGCTTCGGCATGGGGGTGGGCCAGCCCGCCTTCGCCACCGCCACCCGCAACGGCGCCGAGACAGAGACGGGGGTCTGGGCCTGGGAGTGGTGGTACGCGTGGCAGGTCAGCGACGCCATCTCGGTGACGCCGGCGCTCTTCTACCTCAACAATCCCGGTGGCAACGCGGGCGGCAGGGATCAGTTCAGCGCACTGCTGAAGACCAGCTTCCGCTTCTGAAGCAGCGGCGCATCGGACGGGTGCAGCCGGCCCCTCAGGGGGCCAGACGCTCGATCAGCCAATCCACCGTTCCGGCTGCCCCATCGGGGCGGCGATAGCGGAAGCGATCGTGCAAGCGGTTCTCGCGGCCCTGCCAGAACTCGAACTCCTGGGGCTCCACCCGATAGCCGCCCCAGGCCTCAGGCAGCGGCACCTCGCCACCGGCAAAGCGGCGCCGCACCTCCTCCCACTTCATCTCCAGCAGCTGCCGCGAACTGATCACGCTGCTCTGCTGCGACACCCAGGCGCCCAGGCGACTGCCGATCGGCCTGGAGAGGAAATAGGCCAGCGATTCGGCGGCGCTGATGCGGCTGGCACGGCCCTGGATCGCCACCTGCCGCTCCAGGCCATACCAGGGAAACAGCAGGCTCACCTCCGCGCAACCAGCGATCTCGCGCGCCTTGCGACTGGTGTAGTTGGTGAAGAACACAAAACCGCGCTGGTCGTAGGCCTTGAGCAGCACGGTGCGACTGCTGGGGCGCTGGCCGTCCCAGCTGCTGAGCACCATGGCGTTGGGCTCCAGCAGCTCGGCCCGGCGCGCCTGCTCGAACCAGAGGCGGAACTGCGCCACCGGATCGGCGAGAAGATCGCGGCGACGCAGGCCCGCCTGGCGGTAGTCGCGGCGCAGGCCCGCCAGATCCTGGGCGGACGCTGGCGAGGCCGGATCGCGAGAAGGCTCCATCGCCGGTGATCCAGGGGCAGACGGTGCCGTTGTCATAGCGAGCCGGCAGCGGCCGACCCGGCAACGGGACCAGCGCGCCGGCCGCCCCCGAAGACCTCGGCGCTCCAAGACTGGCAAACGCATTTCACGCTAGTGTTGTTAAGCAATGCTGCGAGGTCTGACCGGCCTGTCTCGTCACCGCTCCGCGCCGCCACGTCCTGCTGCTCTGCCGATCGCCATGCCGACGCTCCACAACGATGCTGCTGACCCGAACCGGGTGGCCGGGCGCTGCCGCCGCCAGGGCCTGGGCCTGCTGCTGGCCTTGCTGCTGGGGGCCATCGGCCTGAGCTGCACGCTGATGCCACCGCCGGCAGTACCAGCTCTGGCTGCAGCCGCCCCGGCGGCATCGAACGATGGTGGCGGCAGCTGGCAGCTCAGCGACCGCAACGGCGATCGCTGGGGGCTGACGCTGTTCACCTGGCCTCCCGCTGAAGCCGGCGGCCCGGCGGGCAACGCTGGCTGGCGGCTGCGGCTGACGGCGCGTTCACCCCAGCTGAGCGTGCAGCACGGGCAACCGCTCGAGCTGACGGACGGCCTCGGCCAGAACTGGACGCTGCCCAACCGCAGCGACGAGCTGGTGACCGAGGGCGCACCGCTGCCGGCCAGCAGCGCCCAGTTCAACCTGGAAGCCCTGCAGCCGCGGCCCAACCCGGTGCTGCCACTGCAGCTGCAGGTGAGCCTTGAGCCCGAGGCCGGAGCCGCCAGCGCCACCGCCGCCCGCCAACTGACGCTGCCCGCCGACCTGGTGGCCGCCCTCAGCGCCCTGCCGGCTGAGTCGGCGGCGGCTGAGGCGGGCCGCTGAGCGGCAGGCGGGCGATGGCGCACTCAAAACCGACCAACCCGAGCACATTGCTGACGCTGAGGTGAGCAGCGAGAGGGCATGCATCAGCGTTGCAGCGGCCACCAGCTGGCCCGCTCAATCAGCAGCGCCAGACCCACCAGGCAGAGGGCGAAGGCGCAGGTGCCGGGCCAACCCCAGGCGCTCCAGAACGCCGAGATCACCGCCGAACAGACGGCGGCACCGAGGTAGGCGGTGAGGAACAGCTGGCCGCTCATGCGGCTGCGCGCCGCGGGATCGATGGCATAGATCCGGGCCTGATTGGCCACGAAGCTGCCCTGCACCCCCAGATCCACCGCCATCAGACCGAGCGCCAGGGCCGGCAGGGCGGCCTGCCACAACCCCAGCAGCAACACGCCGCCGCCGGTGCAGAGCACCCCCGCCAGCACGACCCGATCGGGGCCCACCCGATCGACCAGCCGGCCGATCGGCGGTGCGGCGGCAATGCTCGCCAGGCCCACCAGGCCAAAGCTACCGATCACCGCCGGTCCGAACCGCCAGGGCGGGGCCGCCAGATGCAGAGCCACGGCACTCCAGAGCGCCATGAAGCTGCCGAACAGCAGCGCCTGCGACAGGCAGGAGCGCCGCAAGCGCCCATGGCGGCGCCAGAGGGCCAGCAGCGAGCCCTGCAGCTGCCAGTAGGAGGCGGCGCTGACGGCCGGCAGGGCGGGCAGCCGCAGGCGGAACAGCAGGGCGATCGCCAGCATCGCCAGCGCCGAGACGGCATAGATGGCGCGCCAGCCCCACAGCTGGGCCAGCACGCCGCTGACGCTACGCGACAGCAGGATGCCGCTGAACTGGCCGCTGAGCACGATGCCCAGCATCCGGCCCCGGCTGGCCTCCGGCGTGAAGGCGGTGAGAAACGGCGGCAGCAGCGAGGGAATCAGCGCCACCACCCCCAGGGCAAACCAGCTGACCAGCAGCATCCCGAAGCTGGGCGCCAGCAGCACCGCCCCACAGGCCAGGGCCATCCCCAACGCCAGCAGTGCCAGCAGGCGCCGCCGTTCGCGGCCATCGCCGAGGGGCAGCACGAACAGGAAGCCGAGGGCCATGCCCAGCTGCGTGGCCAGCGGCCCCTGCAGCACCACCCCCGGCTGCAGCCCGAAGGCCCCCTGCACCGCCGGCAGCAGCGACTGGGCGTAGAAGGGGTTGGCCACGCTCACCCCCACCGCCAGGGCCATCAGGCCGAGGGGCGGCAGGGCGGGATGGGGATCGGGCGGCGTGGCGGGGCTAACGCTGGAGTCAGTCAAGGGCCGACTCGCCGGCGAAGGGGCTCAGCTTCAGCTCCTCGCTGATGCCCAGCTGCTCGCGCCAGGCGTCCAGAGGCCGCTCCCAGCCCTCTTCCCAGCGCTGGGCGAGCACCGGCTGGCAGACGCCGCCCAGCCGCAGGCCGAAGCTCACCGCATCGGCCAGGTCGGGGGTGGTGTCACCGAAATGGGCGCGGCTGAGCAGATCGGCGGCCAGCAGCAGCACCGGCCCAGGCTGCCGCAGCTGCCGCGCACCGAAACCGTTCAGCGCCACCTCGCCCGGCAGCGTGGTGGGAAAGCCGGTGATCAGATGCCAGAGGTCGTGGCAGGCGCGGGCGCGCAGCTGCAGATAGCGGTCGTCGTCAGCGAGCTGCTCGAGGCCCTCAGGCCGGGGGATCAGGTCGAGCCCCTCCTGCTGCAGCAGGGCCCCGAAGGCGTGGCCCAGGCTGCCGGCCGGCATCGCCAGCAGCTCCTGCGGCTGCGGCCAGTGGCCCCAGTAGCGCTCGGCCACCAGGGCGGCGATCGCCGGCTCCTGGCGCAGGCGCTGGCGGGCCAGGGCTGCCAGCGGGCTGCCGTAGCTGTGGTTGAGGATCTCCAGGGCGCTGGCCACCCGATCGGGCTGCTCGATCAGCTCCAGCAGCGCCGGCAGCGTGGCCTCCAGATAGGGCCGCTGGGCAGCCACGAAGGCGCTGGGCTGACGGGATGGAGCGGTGGATGCGGCGTCGCCCGGCTGGGGGGCGGCGAACAGGGCGGGCGTCTCGGGCATCGGCGCCATTTCCTCAGCCATGCTCAGCCATCCTGAACCCCGTCGCCGGCAGGCTCCTCGAAGGCGAACAGCCAGCGGCCGGGCACCTCCGGCGAGGGGTCGAACCAGTACTGCGTCACCAGGGTGAGGAACACGGCGCGCGGCAGCCGATCCGGTGGCAGATCGAAGGCTGCCAGCATCCGCGCCAGGTTGGCCCGGATGCCAGCGGTGGGCTTGGCGTAGGCGCTGGCGAAGGCCTCCAGATCGGCCAGCTCGAGCACACCATCGCCATCGAGATCGAGGCAATCGAAGAAGCCGCCCGCGGCCCGCTCGATGAACAGCTCTGCCTGGGAGCGCTGCTGGGCGAAGGCCTCCAGCACGGACGCGTGGGAGGCCACGAACTCCTGCTCATCCACCTCACCGTTGTGGTTGAGATCGCGGCGCTCGGTTTCGTGGCTGTAGGTGGCGATCAGCAGCTGCAGCAGGTTGGGGAAGGGGGTGGGGCGGTTCTGCCAGCGCGCCGCCAGCGCCTCGGCCACCGGCTGGAAATCCCCCGCCAGGCTGAGCACCCCATCCCCCTGCACGTCGTAGAAGCGAAACAGGCGGCGGTAGCGGCGCTGCAGTTCGGGATCGATCGCCATCGCGGGATCTGTCGCGGCGGATGCGATCACTCTGACGCCGCCCGGGGTTGCCAGATCCAACGCTCTGGCGGATGGTGTGAAGGGCCGTTCAGCCAGGGGGCGCCATGCCGGATCAAGCCGTGGCCCTGCTGGTGTTCGCCATCGGCGCCCTGGTCACCCTGGCCACGGTGGTGATGGTGATCCGCGGTCATCTGCACTGGCGCGGCCGGGAACCCTGGTCGGAGCCCTGATGCCGGTTCACACCGCAGACAGCGCATGCCCCTGATGGCCAGCACCGCCACTCCCTTTCTGGCACCGGGCCTGGCCTGGCTTCTGGTGGTGGCCTTTTCGGTGCTCTGGATCAGCCTGGGGGTGATCTGGGGGCGACGCGGCCAGGGCGACGCTGACGACTACATGCTGGCCGGCCGCAACATCGGCCTGGCCCTGAGCACCGCCACGTTGATGGCCTCCTGGGTCACCGGCAACACCACCCTGCTGGCGCCGGAATTCGGCTACCGCAATGGCCTCTGGGGCATGGCCAGCTATGCCCTGGCCGGCCTGGGGCTGATTCTGTTTGCACCGCTGGCCCTGCGCATCAAACAGCTGATGCCCCACGGGCGCACCAGCGGTGATTTCATCCGACTGCGCTACGGCCGAGCGGTGTGGTGGGTGTTCATGGTGATCACGACCATCTACACCTTGGGATTTCTGATCACCCAGGCGATGGGAGCCGGCATCCTGCTGGAGGCCCTGTCGGGCTTCGATTACCACGTGGGCATGGTGGTGGTGATCGGTGTGGCCACGCTCTACACGCTCTACGGCGGCATGCGGGCGGTGATCGGCACCGATTTCATCCAGTCGCTGCTGATCATGGTGCTGCTGGCGGTGGTGGCGGTGCTGGCGCTGCAGCGGGTTCCGGTGGAGCTGATTCACAGCCAACTGCTGGCCGAGCATCCCGATCGGCTCAACCTGCTGCTGCCTGCCGGCCTGCTGATCGCCTGGAACTCCGCCCTGTTTTCGATGGGGGAGGTGTTCCACAACAACATCTGGTGGTCGCGGGTGTTCGCCAGCCGCAGCAGCGTGGTGTTCCCCTCCTTCGTGCTCGGGGGCCTGGCGTGGATGACGGTGCCGATCGTGACCGGATCGATCGGCCTGGTGGCCCTGGCGCAGAACCTGGAGCTGCCCCAGGTGAACATGCTCTTCCCGCTGGTGGCCGCGCAGCTGCTGGGGACCGGTGGGGCGGCGCTGGTGTTCGTGGTGGTGTTCGCCTCGCTCACCTCCACCCTCGATTCGCTGCTGGCCTCCAGCGCCGATCTGTTCGCCGAGGATGTGGCCTTCAAACTGCTCAATCCAGGGCTGAGCGATGCGCAGCTGCGGCAGGCCACACGGCTGCTGGTGGTGCTGCTCGGCGCTCTCACCCTGGCCCTCGCCTGGCCCCGTCTCGATTCACTGGCGTCGGTGCTGTTCTTCACCGGGGCGCTGGTGGCCTCCACGATCTGGCCCGTGGCCTACGGCCTCTACTGGCGGCAGGCCAATCGGCACGCCGCCATGGCGGCGATGCTGGCGGGCAGTGCGGTGGGGCTGGCGGCCTACGTGCTGATTGCGCCCTATTGCGCCGCCGTGTTTTCAGCAGCGGTTTCGGCGGTGGTGATGGCGGCGGGCAGCCGGCTGCGGCCGGAGGCGTTCTGCTGGAAAGCGCTGCGGCAGAGCTGAACCAGGCCAGCGCCGCGCCAGCAGACAGCCAACCCCTCCCCCCTGACGCCAAGCCACACCCTCGGCCCCGACACCCCGCCCCACACCGCTCAGGCAACCCGTCATGCTCCAGCGCCGCAACCGCCGTCCCGCCCCGCCCGCCGCACGCACCCTGGGCCTGGGGGCGGGCCTGGCTCTCAGCGCGACGCTCGCCGCGCAGGGCCAGCGCGCCTTAGCCGCCGCAGCCAGCACCAACAGCAGCCCGAGCAGCGGCCTACGACTGCTGGCCGACCTACCCCTGCTGCAGCTACTGATCTACGGCAGCATGAGCGGCCTAGGGCTCGCCGTGGCGGGCCTGCTGCTGATCTGGTGGCACGAATGGCGCCACGGCCAGAACTGGTGAGATCAACACTTTTCGTATCAAACACTACAAAATCAAGGGCAATTGCTAAGGTTGAAGACGTATTGGCAACCATTCCAGTCAACAGGGCATGGTGGAATGCGTTGCCTGTTCAGCGTCAATCGGGTTTCCGCGACCTGGGCGCAGCCACATCAGCCATGGTCACGCTTCCCATTCGACAACAAAGAACACAGGCCGAATCTCTGCGCTTTCAGCGCCTGGGCCCAGACATCTATGGAGCAAGCCAGCCCCAGGCACTGCTCAATGCCATCCGCGAAGACGGTGAAGCCCTGCAGGACCTTGCCGAGCAGCATGTGGTGTCGATTCTACCGTTCCAGGCCGACACCCTGCTGCAGTTGTTTCGGCTGGCAGCGAAATTCGAAAGCAACCCCAATCGCTACATCAGCCACAACACTCCCCTGAAGGGGAAGATCCTGATCAACGCCTTCTACGAACCCAGCACCCGCACCCGCCTGTCGTTTGACAGTGCCTGGCACAGGCTCGGCGGCGATTCAATCAACATCACCGACCGCAGCACCACCGGCATCGCCAAGGGCGAGTCGCTGGTGGATGTCGCCCATATGTTCAACAACTACGGCGACTGCGTGGTGCTGCGCGACAGCCAGGCCGAGGCGGTTTATGCGATGACGGAAGCCCTGCGGATTCCCATCATCAATGCCGGCAACGGCATCGACGAACATCCCACCCAGGCGATGGCGGATCTGTTCACCATTTTCAAGTGGCGGCCCGCGCTGGCCATGGAGGAGGTGCCAGCTGCAGAGCGGATCCGCATCGGCGTGGTGGGGGTTCCCAGCCGCATGCGCACCGTGCGCTCACTGCTGCGGATCCTCGCCAAATTCCCCCAGATCAGCTCGGAGATCGTGGTGATCCACGATCCCGAAAGCAATCCCAGCGACAGCCTGTTCGACCCCGGCCAGCTGGAGGAACTGCAGAGCAGCGGCCTGGTGCTGCGTACCAGCAGCGATCTCCACGGCGAGATCCCCGAGTTGGATGTGATCTACATCAATGCCATCGCCTGGGTGGGCGACGGCTTCGAGACCCACGGCAGCCGCTTCTGCCTCACCCGAGATCTGCCCTACAAGGCCGATGCAATCGTGCTGCACCCCCTGGCCCGCGGCCAGGAGCTGAGCACCTGCATGGACACCACATCGCACAACTGGTACTTCAGCCAGGCGCGCGGAGCTGTGTTTCTACGCATGGCCTTACTGACCTGCATGGTAGACCGGACGGATCGAGTGATGGATGTGATCTGAATCATGTGCGGAATCGGAGGAATCTTCACGCCTTCCCCTGATCAAGGCGTGGATCAGCAGCTACTGGTCAACATGGCGGCCATCCAGGTGCATCGCGGCCCCGATGGATTCGGCATCCAGGCACCGGCCGGCACAGGGGTGGGCTTCTGCCATGCCCGCCTGTCGATCATCGATCTCAACGAAACCCGGGCACGCCAACCCTTCCTCAGCGAAGACGGCGATGTGCTGATGGCTCACAACGGTGAGTTCTACGACTTTCAGCGCATCCGCGCGGATCTCACCGCCCAGGGGGCACGCTTCAGCACCAAGAGTGATTCCGAGATCCTGCTGCGCCTCTATCAACGCCAGGGCCTGGAGCAGACGCTGCCCCTGCTACGCGGCGAATTCGCCTTCGCCCTCTACGACCGCCGCCAGGATTGTCTCTATCTGGTGCGTGATCGCTTCGGCATCAAGCCGCAATACTGGAGCCTCACCCCCGAGGGGCTGGTGTTTGGCTCCGAGCTGAAGGTGCTGTTCGCCCATCCGGCGGTGGAGCGACGCTTCACCGCGGAGGGGCTCTTCCATCAGCTGATGCAGACGATGGTGCCCGGCAGCACGGCCTTCGCCGGCATTCATCAGGTGAAGCCGGGCCATGTGCTCAAGGTGCAGCGTCAGAACGGGCGGCTGGAGGTGTCGGAATGGTGCTACTGGGACGTGAACTTCCCGCGCATGGAGGAACGCGACAGCAGCCTCGATGAACAGCACCACATCGCCGCGATCCGCGCCGCCTTACTGGAAGCGGTGGAACTGCGGATGGTGGCCGATGTACCGGTGGGTTGTTACCTCTCCGGCGGCATCGACAGCTGCTCGATCCTGGGGCTGGCGGCGGCGGTGAGTCAGGGGCCGGTGAAGGCCTTCACGATCGGCTTCGATGACGACCGCTACGACGAAACCAGCGTGGCCCGGGAGATGGCGCAGGCCACCGGCGCCGAACAGGATGTGCTGCGCCTCTCCGGCAGCGAGCTCTACGGCTGGATGGAGCGCACCCTGTGGCACACGGAGCGGACGATCTACAACACCCTGGCGGTGGCGAAGCTGCTGATGAGCCGCCATGTGCGCGATGTGCACTACAAGGTGGTGATGACCGGCGAGGGATCGGACGAGCTGTTCAGCGGCTATCCGGCCTTCCGGCGCGACATGTTCCTACACGGGCTGGATGATCTGGCCCCCGAGGAGCGGGACGCCTGGACCGAGCTGCTCGACCAGTCGAACGCCCTGGTGCAGGGGGCGATGCTGGCGGCCGATGCCGTGGAGGATCCCCACCTGGAGGCGGTGGTGGGCTTCACCCCCAGCTGCCTGCAACCTTGGCTGGCCTGCGCGCCGCTGGTGCCCGAGCTGCTGGCCGAGCCGCACCGCCGGGCTCTGGAGGGCTACGAGCCGGGACGGGCGATCGCCGCCCAGCTCAACCCGGAGCAGCTGGAGGGTCGCCACGCCCTCGACAAGGCCCAGTACGTGTGGATCAAGACGATGCTCGAGGGGCAGATCCTCACCTGGGGCGGGGATCGGGTCGACATGGCCAACTCGATGGAGGCCCGGCCAGCCTTCCTCGATCACCATCTGGCGGCGGTGGCGGTGCAGGTGCCGCCGGAGCTGCGGATCAAGGGAAAAACGGAAAAATATGTGCTGCGCGAAGCGATGGCCGGCCTGCTGCCGGAGGTGCTCTACCGGCGCGAGAAGTTTGCCTTCATGGCACCGCCGGCCCACACCGAACCGCAGAAGTGGCAGCAGATGAAGCAGCTTGCCGAGGCCTACCTGAGCGATGAAGCGATCGCCGAGGCCGGGCTGCTGAGCAGCAGCGGGGTGCGCGCCCTGTTTGCACGCCATGAGGATCCGGCCACCAGCGATGCCGAGCGGGTGCAGCTAGATGCGGTGATCAACCACCTGCTCGGGGTTCAGATGCTGCACCGCCTGTTCATCGCGGCCGACATCCCGGCCCAGGCCCGGACGATGGCCGATCAGCTCGGCTGGCACCCGCCCCAGCTGGCCGTGGCCTGAGCAGGCGCGGGCGGCGCTGGCCGGAACCGTTGTGATCACTACAGACCATCCACGGGAAGCCATCGACGCTCGATTCAGCACGATCGCCGCGCTTGAGCCAGTCAGCCGCCACCCTGCCCCCCGCGCCGAGCGGGCTGCACCGCGAGGGCCTGCAGCCGAACGGGCCACGGCTGCTGGCGGCGATGGAGGCGATGGCGGAGGTCGGTGGCCAGCCGGATGGCTCGGTGTGCCGCCGCGGCTTCAGCGCCGAAGACCGCCAGGGGCGGGCGCTGCTCAGCCGCTGGCTGCAGGAGGCAGGCCTGCAGGTGCGGGTGGATGCGGCCGGCAACCTGATCGGACGGCTGGACGGCTGTGAAGCCGGGCTACCGGCGCTGATGAGCGGATCCCATCTGGACACGGTGCCCACGGGCGGCCGCTACGACGGCACCCTGGGGGTGATCGCGGCTCTCGAGGTGGTGCGCTGTCTGCAGGACCAGCGCCGGCGGCTGCGCCATCCCCTGGAGGTGGTGGTGTTCGCCGATGAGGAATCCACGATGGTGGGCTGCAAGGGCATGGCCGGCAGTGCCAGCAGCGACCCGACCGATTACACCACCAGCAACGGCGACCCGATCGCACGCAACCTGGCCCGGATCGGTGGCGACTGGGAACGCCTGCAGCAGGCCCGCCGCAGCGAGGGGGCCGTGGCGGCCTTTCTGGAGCTGCATGTGGAGCAGGGCGGCGTGCTGGAGGAGCGGGGCGACTGGATCGGCGTGGTGGAAGGGGTGGTGGGCCAGCGGCGGTTCACGGTGACGATCGACGGCCAGGCCAACCATGCCGGCACGACGCCGATGGCCGGCCGACGGGACGCCCTGACGGCAGCGGCGGCGGTGGTGCTGGCGGTGCAGCAGCTGGCGGTGCAGCATCCCGGCGATCCGGTGGCCACGGTGGGGCGTCTGGAGGTGTGGCCGAATGCCGCCAACGTGGTGCCGGGACGGGTGCAGCTGAGCGTGGATCTGCGCGATCTGCAGACGGCGGTGCTGGACGCGCTCAGCGAACAACTGGGGGAGGCGTTAACGCGGATCAGCACCAGCAGTGACTGCCCGATCCGCCTCGAACCGCAGTTTGCGGTGGATCCCACCCCGGCCGATCCACGGCTGATGCAGACGATCGCCACAGCAGCCCGCAGCCTGGGGCTGACCTGCAGCCAGCTGCCCAGCCGGGCCAGCCACGACGCCCAGGAAATCGGTCGACGCTGGCCGATGGGGATGATCTTCGTGCCCAGCCACCGGGGCCTCAGCCATTCGGCAGCGGAGTTCACCAGCCTCGATCAGTGCGTCGCCGGCACCGCCGTTCTGCTGCAGAGTCTGCTGCAGCTCGATACCCAGCTCGATCCCCCCGGCGCAGGCCACCCAGCGGCGACGGACCCCAGCGCATGACCTTCTCGATCCTGGCCCGCGATCCGCGCAACGGGCGCTTCGGGGTGGCGGTGGCCACCTGCCATCTGGCCGTGGGCTCCACGGTGCCGCATATCCGCGCCGGCGTGGGGGCGGTGGCGACCCAGGCCCACACCAATCCCTATCTCGGGATCTGCGGCCTGGAGCGGCTAGAGCAGAACGGCGCGGCCACAGCGGTACTGGACACGCTGCTGCGCGATGACCCGCAGCGTCAGGATCGCCAGCTGCACCTGATGGATGTCAGCGGTGCCACCGCCGGCTGGACCGGCAGCGGTTGCGGCGGCTGGGCTGGCCATCGCTGCCGGCACGGGCTGGCGGTGGCGGGCAACCTGCTGATCGGGGAAGCGGTGCTGCTGGCGATGGAGGACGCCTTTCTGAGCAGCGATCCCAGCTGGAAACTGGGCCGTCGCCTGATGCAGGCCCTGGTGGCGGGTGAAGCGGCCGGCGGGGATCGCCGCTCGCCCCACGCCACCTCCGCCGCGCTGCAGGTGAGCGGCGAAACCGCAGCCTTTCCCCTGCTGGATCTGCGCATCGATTACCACGAGCAGGCCGTACAGGCCCTGGGCCAGCTCTATGACCAAAGCCAGGTGCGGTGGGTGCAGCAGTGGCGCGATGAACTGAACCAACGGCCGATGCTCAACCGCACGCTGCGATCGAGCGATCAGCCCCAGGCCAGCTGAGAGCTGCCTGGGGCATCGGGGAAACCCCGCGGCCCCAGGCAGAGCGACGAGCGCCGGATCAGAGGCCGATCAACAGCGATTCGCCGCATTCATCCAGGCGCTGCACAGCCCAGCCATGGAGGATCAGATGGCGGGCAAACAGGCTGGCCTGACGACGATCGCCAAGGGGTCGGGTTTCGATCACGCACTCCGGCCCGCAATCTGGATGCTCGGCGGTGGTGTCAGGGCTCATTAAAAGTCAAGCAGAGCTCAGTGTCTGAGCCGGTTCTCGCCAGCCCAGCAATGCCAGCATTCCAGGGATGTCATGGGCCTGGGCCGCCACGCCCTCGGTGATTGACCAGAAGCCCGCAAGCCGCAGGGCATTCATCGCCAGGCTGCGGAGCGTGGCCAGGATCTGCACGCCGTTGACCTCGCGGTAGCGGTGGGCGTCTTCCTTGAGCTGGGTGTCCCGGGGCCAGTGCCATGAATTCTCGTAGCCGCCAGGCTTCTGCGAAGCAGTTGCTCCAGCGCTCTCTCACGTGCTGCAGCAAGGCTGTGGCTGTGGTCCTGAGACTCGTGTCGCACCGATAGGTGCGCTCGACCAAGACGTAGTAACGGGTCTCGTCGATCTGCTTGCCATCACGCCTGCCTTTGCAGCGCACCGCCAGGATCGTGGCGCTGCCCGGCCAGTTCTCCGCTACCCACTCCGGTGCGGGCATTCCCCGCAGCGTCCAGCGCAGGTCACGGCCGCGCTTGCGCTCGCGGTGGGTGGTCTCAAACACGGCTTTGCGGCCATAGGTCAGGCGATCGCGAATCAGCTGAGATCCCTTGCGGCGGCTGTGTTTCACCGCGTACCGCTACGCGGAAGACTGGCGTCTACAGGAAGTCGGCTCCACGCTGCTCGAGGTAGAGGAAAAAGGGCGGTTGGCGTGCAGCGCATCCGCCTGCACCAGCAGGCCGCTGAGCTCCAACCGATTGAGGAGCTCTCGCAGGGCCTTGACCTCGCTGCCGGCATCTGTGGCGTAGGTGTTCTGAGCGATGGCCACGCCCAGGCTGTTGGAGTACAGGCTCACCTGGGCAATGAACCGATGGGTCAAGGCCGGGGATCGGGCGCCAGGCGAGCGACATCAGGCGTGGCAGCAGCAGTAGCATCAGCCGTGGCAGCAGCAGAGCCATCAGCAGCCGCTTCCGCGGCGGGCAGGGAGGCGGCGGAGCGGGCCTGCCGCAGCAGCAGCGACGGTTTGACGTGAAAGCGCTGCTGGAATTCGACGCTGAACAGGCCCATGGTGCGATAACCACAGGCCTGGGCGATGCCCGCCACCGAATCCTCCGGACCCGCCTGAATCAGCCGCTGATAGGCACGATCCAGACGCTGGGCG
>CBFHOT010000052.1:0-14193 GCA_965657465.1 Cyanobacteriota bacterium
CGCCAGCAGGTTCAGCGTGCTGCCGCCGTTGTCGACCGTCTGGTCGTCTCCGGGCACCAGCCGCTTGCTCAGCCCGTTGAACGCGCGGGGATCAAATGTGTCGTCGCCATTGATGATCGCGGCTTCCAAGGTGAGGCGCATCGAGCGCACCTTCATCTCGGTCTGGGCGGCACGGGCCTCGGGGCCCTGCAGATCGACGATCGAGCGGTCCACATCCAGGTCGCCGCCGAACAGGTGCACGAACTCCGAATCGGAGTTGATCACCCCGTAGCTCTGGCGATAGCCCTCATTCACGGCCCGGAAGCCGACGCGGGGGAGCTTGGTTTCAGCAGGGAAGCTCAGCGAGCCACCAACGAGGTTGCGGAAGGGCAGGCGGCGCAGCAGCTCACCTTCCGCAAAGGTCTTGAGCACCGCCAGCTGTTCAGCGCGGCGGGCGTATTTCTGCGCCTCGATCAAAGTCAGGCCCAAGGGCACGCTCCAGGGGCCTGGCCCCAGTGACAACAGCAGCTGTTGCCAGGTGGGGGAAGAAGCGTCGGCAGATGGTCAGCTCAGGTGAGCGGGTGGTGGCTGGCGGCTGGAGAGCAGGCGCTCCGCAGGTTGCCCCACGGCAGCTCACCCCAGGGGGCGAGACCGCTGCGGGGCGCGGTGGTCGCGTCCTGCCTGCCACACCGCCATGGCCACCTCATCCGTTGCCCGGGCCTGCCCGATCCGCCTCGTCTGCTTTCGGCTCCTGTCCAGGGGGCAGGAGCTGCCCCGCCGCCTATTCCTCGATGGCGAGGGTCACATCTGCGCCAATCCCCACTGGCTGCCGCGCGAGCAGGCCCTGCTGCTGGCGCACAATCAGCAGCTGATTTGGGGTTCAGCCGCCCGGCTGCTCGTGCTCTGAGCACGCAGCTGCGGGCCTGTGGGCTAGTGCACTCTGGCATCGGCCCACTGCTGCAACTGTCATCGTTGAGTTGATGGCCATAGCCTGTGGTGATGACCAATCCCCAGCTCACCCAGAATCTGCTGGCTGTGATCCGCAGCCTGCCGGCGGAGGACCGGCAGTGGTTGCTCAGGCAGCTGGACCAGGAGAGCAGTGATCTAAGTAGCCACGCCTTGACCGAGATGGCGATGGCGGGCGGAGCTTTTGACGACCTCGCAGGAGAACCCGACCTCTACAGCTTCTCGGACGGAATAGCGATCGGCGCGGACTGATGGTGCAGCGCTACGAGATCGTGCTGGTCGCCTTCCCCTTCACGGATGGGCCGGCGGTCAAGCCCAGGCCGGCATTGGTCGTAGCCACCAGCGAACGCTATGAGGATGTGCTGCTGGCCTTCATCAGCTCCAACGTCAACGGGCCTGCTGGTCGCGATGAGCTCGATATTCCTGCGGAGCACCCTGAGTTCGCTTCCACCGGCCTGAAGACGAACTCAAGGCTGCGGCTAAGCCGGATGACAACCCTGGCCATCCACCTGGTGAAACGCCGTATTGGAGTACTGCCGCCGGCCTTGCAGGCGGAGTGCCAGCAGGTGTTGCAGCGGGTGATCTGCGGGCAGGGCTAAGGGTTACGCCGCTGGCCAGAGAGCAGCTGGCAAGGGCTGTGGTCAGCACCACGTCCGATGACCACCCCGATGAGCGCCGAGCGGTTCGCCGATCGCTTCCGCTTCTTCAAAGGCCAGCCGCAGCAGCAGCGGGGCGTTTTGGAGCTGCATGCCGCAATCAGCAGTAGCGACAAGGGCGCCGCGATCCTCGATGAGCAGGCCCCTTGGGCCATCACGTTCAGCCAGGAGCCACCAGCTCCAGCCCAGCCGCAAGCCCCTGCCGGTGGGCTGGATCCCCGCGGTTCAGAAGAAGCCGGTATGGCCGGCCCGCTGATGGCCGCACCGGTCAAACCCGGCGATTGCTACCTGCTGGTGAATGACCGAGACGAGGACATGGAGGCCTATGACCACACCGGGGCCTTCCTGTGGAAGATCCCCTGCCTGGCACGCGGCCAGGGCTCTGACACCGACTGGAGCCATACCAACACCGATACCCCGCCAGGGCTCTACAAGCTGGGCCAGCTCTATGCCGACTACGAGCAGAACTCCAGCCCGCCCTGCAGCGATACGGCCATGGCCTACGGCTGGTATTCCTTTGACCTGGAAGAGCTGGAGGGCCAGGAGGTAAAGGCCGGCCGCGCCGGGATCATGCTTCACGGCGGTGGATCCGCCTGCGGCTGGCCCGGTGCCTGGGCAGCGCAGCAGCCTCTGCATCCCACCCTCGGTTGCATTCGCTTGCACAACGCCGATCTGCGCGACAAGGTGCTGCCCCTCTACCGGCAGGGCACGGTGTACGTGGGGGTGTTTCAGGAAAAAAAGTGACGCCGGGGCCGGTGCTGCCACCGGCTGGGGCCTGATTGCCAAGGAGGAGCAGCGATGCAAGCCAACGCCGAGCCCCGGCCGCCCCGGCCGCCCTTCGATCGGGATCGGTTTGTTTTCAAAACGCTGGCGGTCGTGATCGGCACCCAGCTGCTGATCTATGCGCTGGCCGCTGGGGTTTGCGGCCAGCGGGCGCTCGAGGGCCGGCCGGTCGGCCAGATCTGCCCGGGCACCCTGGAGCAGCTGCAGGGCGGCTTTGATTCGACTCTCAACCTTTTGCTGGCGCTGCTGGGTGGAGCAGCGCTGACGCGCATGGACCGGTAACGCCTGGGAGCCGTAGGAGGGCTTGCTCCGGTCCTCTCCAGTCTGAGGCCCGTCCTGCGGACGCGCCTCCGCTGGGATCGGTCCCGTCGCTGCGCCACACCTGGCGCCGATCACCATGGCCACGCTCTCTGCTGGCAGCTCTGCTGCTGCCTCTAAGTTCTGCCGCCCAGAAGAGGATCCGTTTCTGCTGCTCGAATCCACGCTGCGCTCGGTGGAGGAAATCCTGCTGCGGAGGCGGGGGCTGCCGCTACGCCGCACCTGGATCGAGCAGCCCTATGGAGAAGAGGAGATCACCCTGCTGGAAGAAGAGGTGCTGCCGGCCATCCACCAGTGCCTGGCTCGGGTGGATGAGCTCGATAATCGGCTCATGGCCCAGCAGGAGCTGCTGCAGCGCTGCGAGCTCGAGGCCCAGCGGCACGCGCTGGTCTGAGGCCCATGGGCCACTGGCCCTACCGGGGGCCTAATCCCGGCTTTTCTCCTGTTCAGCTGGAGTTCAGCGTTAGCCGTGGTGCACCGCAGGGGAGAGCACGTCCCCGATGGTTCGCCCAAGCGCCAGCAACCTGATGGGCTGGCAGCGCCGCAGGGTCAAGGCCAAGGCGAGCGCCTGATTTTGCAGAGCGCACCTCTCGGTGCGACTTGCTGCACGCAACAGGCGGCCTTGACCCGGCGGCTTGATGGGCGCGTGTGGGGGCGTTTTTTCTCCTTCCTGCCATGCAATCCACAGCCTCCCTTCTCCGCTTGTCCAGCAGCAGAAAGCAGCGCAAGGCCATCCCGGCCGTTCAGCAGCTGGTGCTGTTCACCCTGCCCGAGCCGATCGGCAGCTGCTGGGATCTGATCTGCCCAGAGCAAGCCTGGGAGCAGCCCCTGCGCTGGGCCGTTTGAGCCGGCCAGTTCGAGGCCGCTCATCACCTGGCGGCCTTGCTGCACCCGCTCGCGCCTGCTCAGGGATTGCGCGGCGGCCGCTGAATGGACCGACTGGAATTGACCCCGAACAGCCATGGCCTATGCCGCTCCGCCGCTCGCGCCTGCTCGGGCTACGCGGCTCCGGCCAGAGATGTGGCAGTACAGCGGCCTGTGGCAGGCCAGGCCACCAACCGGGCCGGGCGACATCACAGCAAAAGATGGCCAGGGCGCTGCAGAGCGGGCAGGCAAGGTGCCGCTACGTGGCAAGCCACATCAGTTCTGGCGGGAGCAGCTGGGCCAGTCCTCGATCCGATGGAGGCGAGCAGCTCTGTTCACCGGCCGCGGTGAGGAAGCAGCGAGGCTCTTGCACCGTTGCCACTTGCAGTCAGCTGGCCGGGTGATGCGAAACCCCTCCGCAGCATGCCCCTTTGGCTCCCACTGGCCAGGGCTGACGCAAGGCTCGCGGTGCTCGCCCCTAGCCCGTGCTCGCCTGCGGGGCGTCTGGTCGGTGTTCTCCGCACCACCCCAGCCATGGCCATTTCCCAAGGCCCCGTCTGTGAAGTCCGTCTGCTTGTCGTTCACCGCTATCAGCCCGGCGTTCAGAAGCTCGGCTCTGCCCCCTGTGAGGTCGAGTTCCTGGGCCGGCGCGGCAAGCCCGTCAAAAAGATGCGGCTGATCCCTGCCCAGAAGGCGTTCGCCTTTGCCCGCAAGCTGCAGGGCACACCCGGCTGCACCGTCTCGGTCTGCTGAGCCTGCGGGCTCAGGCCCTGCTGCCGCTTGGTGGTCGGGCCTTTACGGGCCGGCAGAGCTTGACGCAGCCAAAATGATCAACAGGTAGGAGTTGGCTGCTCTTGGTCGTCAGGATTCACTGCAATTCCCATAGAACAGCGCTGAATGGCTGAGTGCATTCGCTACGTCTGCAATCGCTGCTCACACACGATCGAGTCGTGGTCTGACGGCAACCCCTACTTCATCAACGAAAGCGGGGCCAAGCAATACGCATACCACCCGGACCATGAAGGCCTGGCACGCTGCATCGGCAACGACTCACCCCATCTCTGCATCCAATGCGGCCATGGGTTCAAGGTCGATTCCCGTGATCCAATCTCTAGCTGTCCAAAATGTGGAGCATCAATTATCAAGCCCACCTCTGAGCTGGAGGGGATCCAGTGCCCGGCCTGCAAGGAGGGCTGCTTCAGGATTGACTTTGATTTTCTGTGCATTTTATAGGTATCGCCGCCAGGAAACCACAGCCCAACACCCGTTCTGTTGCTTCCGTCATGGTCACAGCCAATGCCGATACGAACTCCGCTGCCGCCGAGCCCGGGCCTTGGCGCGAGCACTGCCGAACTGGGGGCTGGAGCCATCCCGACGGCGGCGCACCCAGGCCCCCTTCCTGATCAAGCCAGCATCCTGGGCATTGGCGCGGCGTGCGGCAACGATTGACCCATAGCCCCGCTTCTGTTTGCGCTGGACGCGGGAGCGGGCCTGGCTGGCGCTGGAGGCCGGCACCACCGTGGCGGTGGTTCGGTTGCACCAGAACACCAGATACCAGGCCATCGCTCTGTGGGCGGGGTGATCAGCGCCGCGGTGCAGCCGCCCTAGGGGTGGTGGCCTTGACCGCCTCCAGGTAGAGCTCGGCGGTGCTCAGGGTCTGGAGATTCACGGCTCCCCCGTGCTCATGAGCGGTCTCCGGCACAGCAGCGGAATACAGGCCGCTGCGCTGCTGGAACAGGAAGCTGTACACCGGATGGAGGCGCAGCTCCTCTATGTAGTCCCCGTCGCTGAGCGCCACGCCATCGGCGGTGAGGGGCTGCCCCTTGCCGTCCACCGGCAGCAGCCGTTCGCGGCCGTCCACGTCCCCCAGTTGGAAGTGGCCACCGCAGAGCGTCACGAAGGTGTCAAAGAAGGTGCCCCGTTCATCACCGCCGATGCGGCCCTCGGCTTCTGAGAACAGGCGCTCCATCAGTCGTTCCTTGCGCAGGTTCTGCACCAGGGAGCGGGCCTCGTCCCGTTCTTTTTCGACGCTGCGTACGCGGCGCAGGTTGGCCTCGTTGAGCTGGCGTTCGCGGTCGCCCACCTGACGCTCAAATTCCTCGCGCTTGCGCTCGGCGTCCTGCAGCCGTGCGTACTCGTCGGGGTTGATCTCCGAGAACCGCGACAGCTGGGCTCGGGCCTTGCGCAGTTCCTTCTCGAGCTGGTTGCTGCGGCGGCGTTCGGCGCGCAGGGGTTCAGCACCGCTGCTGGCTGCTGGCGTTTCGTCGTTGTCGCCGCTGCCGCAGGGGTCCTGGGGCAGGGAGAGGTCGAGGGGGTCGTCGCCGTCAGCAGCATCCAGACCCGCGTCACCGGCGCCGTCGCTGTCGAGCAGGTCGGCGTCGGTGGCAGGTGGGGCTGAGCTAGCAGGGCCTTGGTTGGGCTGCTGCTGGTGCTGGCGGTAGGTCTGCCACAGAGCAGCAGAGGCCATGGGACCTGGAGCAGCGCCACTGTTGGCGCCGCTGGAATCAGAGGAGGAGAAGGAGGAGGGCATCACCCATCACGGCTGTGGTGCTGCGGGCGCCCCGTCCGGGCTGCGCTCGCATCTCCTATTGCCATTGAGGGAATCCAGCCGGCGGGCCTCCCCAGGGGGCTCAGCTGTTCTGCTGGTCGCGACCGCCGGTAGACGCCTTACCAGAGCTACCGGACCTGGCTGGCCACCGATTCACCGGGAACGGGCCCAAGGACCGAGCTTGCATGGGTTCAGCACGCGCGGCGCCTCAGCCCCCTGGCGGTGCTCTGAGCCGCCAGGGGGCTCCGGCCCCTTGCCCCGATGGGTCTGCGGGCCACCGGTCTTTTCACTGATCGTGGGAGCTGATCACTGTTTGATCACGGCCCGGCAGATGCGCTGGGCTGCCTCCCGCCCGCCGAACAGATTCCGGGCAGCAGGGCCGATCTGCAGGGCGCTGAGACCACCCATCACATGCACGGCGCTGCCTGGCCAGCGCAGGTCGGAGTCCAGCACGGGCCAATCGTTGACCAAGTCGATTGGACGCTGCTCCTGTAGCTGCCGCAACAGTGGGTGCTGGCTGACGCCCTGGCGGTGCCCTGTGGCGAGCCAGATCCGATCGACCTCAAGACCATGGCCATCCGTGCAGCGCACAGACCAGTGGTCCGGGCACCATCGGGCGGAACGCACCTCGCAGTGTTCGTGGAGCTGCAGCGCCCCTGCGCGCTGGGCCTGCCTCAGCTGGGCGGCGGTCTCCGGCGTGATTGAGCCACCGTCGCGGGCCTCGAGCACTTGCCGCTGCCGCCGCCGCATGCAGGGTTCGGCATGAAAGGCCTTGAGGTATTTGGGGCCGAGCCAGCCTGGATCGGCATCGAAGGGCTTGTGCTTCAGGGTCCGGCGACAGAGCAGATGCACCCGCGCACCCCGCCGAAGCGCGCCCAGGGCCAGATGGGCGCTGGTGAGCCCACCTCCCACGATCAGGATTCGTTGGCCCTGCAGTGGCTGCAGCGATGGGAGATGAACCCTGTCGCTGTGCTGCAGCGCCTCTGGCGGAGGATCGCCTGCGATCTCCCCGACCCAGGCGGGCATCTGAGGTGTGCCACTTCCCGTGGCGATCACCAACCTGCCAGCGGCCATGGTGGTGCCATCGCTGAGTGCCAGCTCCATCGGGCCGCCTCCCACCTTGGGAAGCTGGATGCGCTCCACGCTCGCGGCCCGTACGCCCTCAGTCAGCTGGTACTCGCTGATCACCTGGCGGCAGAAGTCCGCAAACAGGTCGGTGTGGGGGAGGCCATAGGGGCCCTCCAGCTGACGGCTGCGCTGCCGGGACTGCGCAAACTGCCGCAGGGCATGGGGATTCGGATGGGGGTGATGGGGCGAGGGGGAGCGCAGCCAGGGAATTTCGTAGCGCTCCATCTGGCGCTGCCAGCGGCACAGCCAGCGGCCGCTGGGGTCCACGATCCGCAGGCGCCGCTGCAGCCGCGGTCGTTTCTGAAGCAGGAGACAACTGAGGGTGAGCGCCTGGGGCCCGGCCCCGACAATCACGAGATCAGCCATGGGCCAGTGATTCGCTCTGCTGGCAGGAACGGCAGAGGCCGTGGATCTCGAAGGTGTGAAACAGGGGCTTGAACCCCTGCAGCAGCACCTTGCTCAGGCCGAGGCCGCCGCCGCTTCCCACCGGGCAGATCGGCAGCGGTTCGCTGTGGCCGCAGCTCACGCAGGTGAGGTGATGGTCATCGCGCTCCAGGGGCGCATAGACGCTCTCCCCATTGGGCAACTTGCGGCAGCGCACCAGACCGGAGCGTTGCAGGAGCCGCAGGTTCCGGTAGACGGTGGCCAGCCCATGCCGCTGGGAGCCCTGCTTGAGCCGTTCATGCAGCTCCTGGCCGCTGAGCTCGGCATCAGCCGAGCGCAGCACGGTCAGCAAGGCCTGCTGCCGGGGCCCTAGGGCCGGCAGGTCCTGATCGGAGGGATGGGCGTGGTGAACCATGGCCATGGCGCCAGGGGTGAACCTGCTAGAACGAGAACCATTTTCACCCTAGGGGACGCTGTCTCCCCGTTGCCTTCATGGCCTTCTCCAGCACTGTTCCCGCCGCCGAACGACTGCCGGTGACCGTGCTCACCGGGTATCTCGGTGCCGGCAAGACCACATTGCTCAACCGGATCCTCACCCATGAGCACGGCCTCAAGGTGGCGGTGATCGTCAATGAATTCGGCGAGGTGGGCATCGACAACCAGCTGGTCGTGGATGCCGATGAGGAGATCTTCGAGATGAACAACGGCTGCATCTGCTGCACCGTGCGCGGCGATCTGATCCGGATCATCGGCAACCTGATGAAACGGCGCGACCGCTTCGACCATCTGGTGATCGAAACCACCGGCCTGGCCGATCCGGCACCAGTGATTCAGACGTTTTTTGTGGATGAGGATCTGCGCGACGAGCTGCGGCTTGATGCCGTGGTGACCCTGGTCGACCTCAAGCACGTGGAGCAGCACTGGGACACAGAAGAGGTGCAGGAGCAGCTGGCCTTCGCTGATGTGCTGGTGCTCAACAAGGCCGATCTGGTGAGCGACGCCGATCGTGCGGCGATCGAGCGACGGGTGCGCGCCATCAACCCCGTGGCGCGTCTGCTCACCAGTGAGAAGGCGGATGTGCCGATGCAGGAGCTTCTGGGGGTGGAAGCCTTTGAGCTGGAGCGTGCCCTGAGCCTCGATCCGGGCTTTCTGGCCGAGGAGCACGACCATGAGCATGACGATGCCGTCGGTTCGCTGGCCCTGGTGGAGGAGCGCCCCATGGACCTCGAGAAGCTGGGCAGCTGGATCTCCGATCTGGTGGCCAGCCGTGGTCCGGATCTGTTCCGGATGAAGGGCATCATCCAGTTGGCCGGCAAGGACGAACGCTACGTGCTGCAGTCGGTGCACATGCTGATCGACGGTGATTTCGATCGCCCCTGGAAGCCGGGTGAGCGGCGCCGCACCGAATTCGTGATCATCGGCCGCGATCTCGATGCCGCTGGCCTGC
This sequence comes from Cyanobacteriota bacterium, assembly GCA_965657465.1. Lineage (GTDB taxonomy): Bacteria > Cyanobacteriota > Cyanobacteriia > PCC-6307 > Cyanobiaceae > NIES-981. The sequence continues at coordinate 9,074 of CBFHOT010000052.1, forward strand.
GCGCTGGCTTCCACGCCTGCGTGGCCTGACTTGGCGATGGCACCGGCAGCACCCCTGGTGAGCGAGCGGCTCTGCGGCGATCTGCAACAGCCGATCACGGCGTTGGCCTGGTCGACCGACGGCGAGTTTCTGGCGATCGCCAGCGCCGGTGGCGAACTGGTCCTGCTCGATTTTCGCGCCGGTTGTGAGGAACTCCTGCGGGGCGAGCGCGACAGCAGCCTCGATGTAGTGGGCTTCAGCAGTGATAGCCAGTTCCTGATGGCCGCCGGCCAGGACGGCGAGCTGCTGCTCTGGGAGCTGGGCGGTACCGGCGTGCGCCCGCTGGCCATGGATCCGGTCCCGTTGGGCAGCGGCTGGATTGATGCGGCGGCCTGGCAGCCGGGTGGCCTTTTGCTGGCGGTGGCGGCCGGGCGAGAGCTGCGGCTCTGGAATGGGGCGAGTCGTCAGTGGCGTGAGCCATCGCTCCCGTTGCCCGGCACCATCCAGGCCCTGGCCTGGAGCGCCGATGGAGTGCAGCTGGCGGCCAGCTGCCACGGTGAGCTGGTGCTGTGGCAGCCATGCCTGAGCGCGCCTGTCGATCCGCCGCTGCGCAACCCGATCGCCTCGGCCGGCCTGGCCCTGGCCTTCTCCGGGCCGGGTCACCAGCTGGCCTGCGGGATGCTGGATCGCTCGTTGCTCGTATGGCCCCAGGGCTGCCACGGCCAGCCCTGGCAGTTCAGCGGTTTCCCCGCCAAGGTGCGTCAGCTGGCCTGGAGCGATCAGCCCGGCCGCCTGGCCCCGCTGCTGGCCAGTGCCGCCGCAGAGGCCGTGATCCTGTGGACCCAGGTGAAGCAGGGTGCAAAGGCCTGGCAACCCGAACCGTTGCTCTGGCATGAAAAACGCGTCAATGCACTGGCCTTTGCGCCCGGGAGCACCCTGCTGGCCAGTGCCTCCAGCGACGGCACTGTGGCGCTCTGGGATGGCCGCGGGCGGATGTTGCAGCCGCTGGAGGGCCAGGGCAGCGGCTTCAACGTGCTGGCCTGGAGGCCGGATGGCCACCACCTGGCCGCCGGTGATGCCAACGGGCGCTGGTGGCTGTGGCCGGTGGCGGTGCCGGCGCGCGAACGGCAGAGCCAGCGCGCAGGAGCCGGCTTCAGGGCTCAGCTATAGAATGAGAACTATTCTCGCTTTTGAGCTTCGGATGCGATCTCCTGCCGGGCTACAGGCCCTGTTGAAACGGGTCGGGGGGCTGATCGGAGTCCTGCTGTTGGCCGCCTGCGGTGCACCCCGCCCGGAGCCCCCTGATGCCGCAGCCGACAAGGCGTTCAAGGTGGTGACCACCTTCCTGCCGATCACCCTGTTCACCCGCGCCGTGGCGGGCGACTGCGCCACGGTCACCGCCTTGATCCCGCCGAGCACTGGCCCCCACGATTTCCAGGCCAAGCCAGGAGATCTGGCGGCGCTGCGCCAGGCCCGGGTGCTCGTCAAAAACGGGCTGGAGATGGAGCGCTTTCTCGACAAGCTGGTGGCCTCCGCCGGCAACAGCCAGCTAGCCGTGATCGATTCCAGCCGCGGCATTGCCACCATCGACTCGCCGGAAGAAGAAGCGGAGCACGGCCATGAGCATGGAGAGGACGAGGGCCATGGACATGCCCATGGGGCGGTGAACCCCCACATCTGGCTGGATCCACTGCGGGCCGTGCAGCAGGTGGAAACCATCCGCGACGGGCTGATCAAGGCTGACCCCAGCTGCGCTGAGGGGTACAAGCGCAATGCAGCCGCGTACATCACCCAGCTGAGGCAACTGAACAGCGAGATCGCAGGCCAGCTCAAGCCCTACAGCGGTAAAACCTTCATCGCCTTCCACGATTTCGCCCCATACTTCGCCGAGCGCTATGGCCTCAAGGCCGAGTTCCTGGTGGATGTGCCGGAACTGAATCCCAGCCCGGCCGATCTGCAGCGGGTGGCGGCTGAGGTGAGGACAACCCAGCTCAAGGCGCTGCTGAGCGAACCGCAGGAAGGCCAGCGCTCGTTCAACACCCTGGCCAAGGATCTTGGGGTCAAGATCAGTGTGTTTGACCCGCTGGAGACCGGCAGTGTGGACTCCTCCAAGGACCCTGGAACCTATCTCCAGGTCATGCGGCGCAACACAGCCGATCTGATCCAGGCCTTTGGAGGTTGAGTGCTGATGGGATCGCCTCCGGTGGTGCAGGTGCAGAACCTGAGCGTTCTGCGCGACGGCCTGCTGGCGGTTGATGGGGTCAGCTTCTCCCTGACCCCAGAGACCGACACCGCCCTGGTGGGGCCCAACGGCGCAGGCAAGAGCACCCTGGTGGCGGCCCTGCTCGGGCTGTTGCCCAGCTCAGGCGGTTCGGTGCGGATCCTGGGCCAGGAACTCGGATCTGCCGGAGAACTTCCCCGCTCCGTTCGCTCCCAGATCGCCTACCTGCCCCAGACCCTGGCCTTGCAGGGCCGTTTCCCCCTGACGGTGAATGAGTTTGTTGGGTTTGGCTTTGACCTGCCGGGCCTGAACCTGGCCTGGCTGGCTGGTGGCAGCCGGGGCCGCCGTCAGGCGATCCAGCAGGCCCTGCAGCGCACGGGCTGCGCCGATCTTGGCGATCGCCTGCTCAGTGAACTCTCCGGTGGCCAGCTCAAGCGGGTGCTGCTGGCGTTCTGCGTGGTGCGTCCCCGGCGTTTGCTGGTTCTGGATGAGGCCCAGGCGGGTCTGGATGTGTCATCCAGCGAGCAATTTCATCAGCTGCTGCTGGAGCTGCGCCGCCAGGAGGGCTGGACCGTTTTGCAGGTGTCCCACGATCTGGAGATGGTGCGGCGCAGCTGCGATCAGGTGCTCTGCCTCAACCGCCGTCTGCGCTGCAGCGGCAGCCCTGATCACGCCCTCAGCCCCGACCGCTTGCTGGAGCTCTACGGGCCGAACGTGGTGCCCTACCGGCATCAGCACAACCACGCCGGTGCTCAGCGCCCATGACGGACCTGACAGTCATCCGGTCCGTTCTGGCCGAGCCGTTCATGCAGCGGGCCCTGCTCGGTGGCCTGCTCACCGGTGCCCTGGGCGGGCTGCTGGGCAGCTTTGCGGTGTTGCGCCAGCTCTCGTTCTTCAGTGATGCCCTGGGCCATTCCGCCCTGCTGGGCATCAGCCTGGGAATCCTGCTGGGGATCAATCCCACCCTGGTATTGATTCCCTTTGCCGTGTTGTTCGCCCTGCTGGTGAACCAGCTGGTGGCCCGCAGCGGCCTGCCGGCCGACGCCCTGCTCAACATTGTCTATTCCACCTCTCTGGCCTTTGCGGTGTTGACGCTGAGCCTGGTGGAGACCTATCGCGGCGGCATCCAGCAGCTGCTGTTCGGCGACATCCTCGGCATCAGCTGGAGCGATCTTGTAGTGATCGGCTTGCTATTGCTAGGTGCATTGGGCTACCTCGCCCTGAGCCTGCGGGCCCAGGTGCTGCTCACCCTCAACAGCGATCTCGCCGGAGCCTTCGGGGTGGGGGCCAACCGTCACCGCCTGATCTTTATCGTGCTGCTGGCGGTAGTTGTGGCGGTGTCAATCAAAGCGGTGGGGGTGCTACTGATCAGTGCCTTTGTGGTGATTCCGGCCTGCGCTGGGCGGCTGGTCAGCCGCCACTTTCCGGTCTATGCCCTTGTCTCGGCGGGCCTCGGCGGTGGCTGTGCCCTGCTGGGACTGCTGGGTTCAGGCCTCACCAACCTTCCCTCCGGACCCTGTGTGGTGATCGTGCAATTTGCGGGCTTTCTGCTGGCGCTGGCGGTCAGCCAAACGACCCGTCGCTCTCCAGCAACTGCCGGGCCAGCAGTGCGCCAAATTCCTGGTGGAGACCGAGACGCCCTGGAATCACGCTGAGCTGATCGGCCGCCTCCCAGCCCAGAGCCTCCATCTCTGTCTTGGAGCGTGGTGGGGCCTCGGCAGCCAGCACCACCTGCAGCGGGCATTGGAGCAGGCGCGCCTGCTGCAACCACCAGGCGCGATCGTCTGCCGGATCAAGGCCGCCACTCACGAACGCCACACTGGCGAAGCGTGCCCCGGAGCGCCTGGCCAGCAGCTGCTGTTCGCGGATCCGCGCCGGCGTGAGCAGGGCGGGGGCGACCCACACATGACGCCGCAGCATCAGGCGCAGCACCGGCCGGCTGGTGTTGAGCCGGTAGAGAACCGGTCCGATGAAGGGTGACGCGACAAGCTGCCGCAACCAGCCGAACCGCCGGGAGGGCCAGCCGGTCATCGTCGGCAGAGGGCCGCGCCAGGTGGGGGCCACCAGCACCAGCTCCTGCCACAGGCCAGACCATTCCGCCGCCAGCCCCAGGGCCACCGAGGCGCTGTGGCCGGCGGCCACCACGGTGATGCGGCCTGGGTGGATGGTGTGGAGGTAGGTGAGAACAGCCCGGAGTGCCGAACGCAGCAGGGAGGCGTCGTAGCGGATGGGCGGTCGATCGCTGTCGCCGAAACCGGGCCAGTCGAAGCTCACCAGCTGGCGTTGATCACCAACCGCCTCGGCCAATGCTGTCCATTCGCCCCTGCTCGACACCGTGCTCAGTGCGGGCAGCAGCAGCCACAGGGGCGCCCCCTGCGGCCCCCGGCGCTCCAGCACCAGGCGCAGCTGCCGCCCGGCCAGGTCCATCTGCAGGGTCTCCAGCGTTCCCTCCAGCTGCGGGGTCATGCAAACCCCCGTGCCCGCTGCTTGGGCCTGCTACCGGCAATGAGGAAGTCGAGGCGATCGCTGCCTGGGTCGTAGAGGGTGTAGTGAACGCCAGCGCCGATGCCGATCACCTGGCGCTGCGGAACGCTCTGCTGCTGCTGCCGTTGGCCCTCCAGATCCTGCACCTGAGAAGCGATGCCACCGCCGGTGAGCTCAAGCCGGAACTGCTGGCTGCTGCGGGCGGTGAACAGGCGGTTCACATCCATCCGGGTGAGCCGGTCCAGCAGCAACAGCGGCGAACTGTCTGGACCCAGGTTGTCGCCCACATCGGCCGAGCTGCCATGCAGCAGGGCGCAATCCAGTTCGATGAAGCCGAACTGCAGGGCTGCCAGCCAGGCCAGATGGCCTGGATCCACGGCCTGCTCCAGTGCCTCCACGGCGGCCTGGCCGAACTGCTGACGCAGAGGGTCAGCCC
>CBFHOT010000053.1:0-14146 GCA_965657465.1 Cyanobacteriota bacterium
TGCGGGCGATGGCGGCGGAGGCTGCCCCCTTTGATCCGGCGGAGTTGCCCAAGCCGCTGGAGCGGCTGGGCCTGCGGGTGCGCTACTGCGCCCACTGACGGCGCCCACGGATTGCCCTGGCGGTTGAGTCTCTCTGGCGAATCGGGCCAGAATTGGGGCGATGTGCCGACCGGGGGCCATGCATCCGTCGCTTGCGGGCCCGCCCTGCGCCGCCGCCGCCCGCTGCCAGGCCCACCAACCCTCCGTTGCCGCAGGGTCTGCAGCGGTCCGGCAGCCGCCTCGCCACTCTCCGCGGCGATCACCCCTGAGCGTGCTGCCGCTGCTGCTGGCTCCGGCGCTGCTGGCACCGGTGTTGCTGGCCGCCCCGGCCCGCTGCGCTGAAACCGCCACCGTGCAGGAGATCCTCGACGGCCGCGAGCTCTACATCGATCGCCGGCCGGCCCGGGTGAAGGAGCGGGCCGCCGCCCCCCAGCAGCTCAGCACCGGCAACAGCCGCGGTCAGCTCGCCTTCGGCTCCGGCGCCGCCGGCCGCCTCAATCGCCATTCGCTGCTGCGCCTCGGCCAGGACTGCTTCCTGCTGGAGAAGGGCCAGGTGCTGATCTCCGGCGCCCAGGCCGGCTGCACCCGTTCGGCCCGGCTGAGTGTGCGCGGCACCAACTACCTGCTCGAACTGCAGGACGACGGCTCCAGCGAGGTGGTGGTGCTCGAGGGCCAGGTGGAGGTGCAGCCCCTGCGCGATGGTGAGGCCACCGAGGCGCCGCCCACCACGGTGTCGGCCGGCCAGCGGCTGCGCATCTCGCCCCAGGGCCTGATCCTGGCCCTGCTCGGCCTCAGCAACGAGGACTACACCAGCATCATCACCGGCCCGCTGTTTGAGGGCTTCAACCTGCCCCTGCCGGCCCAGGCGGCCCTCGACAGCCTGATCCGCTCCCGCCTGCCCGCCCTGCCCACCCCGGCGGTGCCCGGCCTGCAGAGCCTGCCCCGCTTCGGCTTCTTCTGATGCCGGGTCGTGTGATCGCCGGTCGGCTTGCCTTGGAGCGGCCGGACCCGCTGCTGCTGGCTCCGCGGCGCTGCTCTGAGCAGGGCCGTGCGCCCTGCCCGGCTCCTGCGCACTGCCGCCGATGAAGCGCCGCAGCGCCACCCTTTTGCTGCTGTCGCTGCTGCTGGCCGGCTGGAGCGGCTGGTCGGCGGGCTGGCCGGGGCCGCGCCTGCGCCTGTGGGAGCGCTACGCCCAGGAGCAGCTGCTGCGCTGGCGGGGTCCGCGTCGGCCGCCAACGCCGGTGGTGCTGGTGCCGATCGATGACGCCACCCTGCAGCAGGGGGCCTGGTTCGCCGACCACGCCCAGGCGCCGGCCTGGGCCCGCGACATCGCCACCCTGCCCTGGCCCCGCGCCCGCTACGGCCTGTTGGCGGAGCGGCTGCTGCAGGCCGGCGCGGCGGCCGTGGCGATCAACGTGGTGTTCGAGGGCAGCAGCGGCAAGGGCCCGGCCGACGATGCGGCGATGTTGGCCCTGCTGGCCCGCCACCGGGGTCGCATCACCCTGGCGGCCGAGATGCTGGAGCCCAGCGACAGCCAGGGGGCCGGCGGCCTGGTGCTGGTGCGTCCGGAGCTCTACCTGCCGGCCCTCGGCGGCGCGGCGCCGCTCGGCCTCACCAACCTGCTGATCAGCGACAGCAGCGCCTTGCCGCCCCACCCCGATGCCTATGGCCGCGGCTTGCTCGCCCGCCACGGCGTCACCGCCTGGCCGTCGCTGGCCACCAGCCTGCTGCAGCTGGCGGGGCGCAGCAGCCGCCAGGACGACCGCAACCGCAGCCTCAATCCCTACGGCCCGGAGGGCACCCTGACGCGGCTGCCGGCCTGGGAGGTGCTCGACCCCGAGCGCTGGAGCCAGCATCCCCTGCGCGCCCAGCTGGCTGGTGCCCTGGTGCTGGTGGGTCCGGTGACGGCCCAGGCGGCACCGGGTCATGCCACCCCCTTCGGTCCCCTTTCCAGCCTGGAGCTGCTGGCCACGGCCACCGCCAATTCGCTGCAGGGCGATGGTCTGGCCCCCTGGCCGGCCAGCCAGATCGGGCGGGCGCTCCTGGCCGGTGCTCTGGTGCTGGCCGCCGCTCTGCTGGCGCTGCTGCGCTCGGGCCTGCGCTGGCGGCTGGCGGTGCTGGGGATCGCGCTGCTGCTGCAGCTGCTGGCCGCTGGCGTGGCCCTGCAGCAGCGCCATCGCTGGCTGCCCCTGCTGGCCCCCGCCGGTGGACTGGTGCTGCTCGGCCTGCTGCACAGCGGCGACGCCTACCGGCTGGAGGGCCGCGAGCGGCGCCGCCTGCGCCGCACCTTCGAGCGCTACGTGGCCCCGAGCGTGGTGGCGGAGATCCTCGCCGACCCGGAGGCGGCCCAGGGCATCCTGCGGGGCCGGCTGCTGGAGGTCACGGTGCTGTTCGCCGATCTGCAGGGCTTCACCGCCCTCACCCGCCGCCGCAGCGCCGCCGGCCAGACGGAGCTGCACGTGCGCCAGCTCAACACCTACCTCGGGGCGATGGTGGAGGTGATCACCAGCCATGGCGGCACCGTCGACAAGTTCATCGGCGATGCGGTGATGGCGGTGTTCGGCTCCCCCGTGGGCCGCGGCATGGAGCAGGAGGCGGAGGCGGCCCTGCGCTGCGCCCGGGCGATGGGGGAACGCCTGCAGCAGCTCAATGCCGACTGGCGCGCTGAGGGGCTGGAGCCGTTGGCCAATGGCGTGGGCCTGGCCTCCGGGCCGGTGCTGGCGGGTCAGATCGGCAGCCCCCAGCGCCTGGAGTTCACGGTCATCGGTGACACCGTCAACCGCGCCAGCCGCCTTGAGGGGCTGACCCGCACCTTGCAGGTGGCGATCTGCCTCGATGCCGCCACGGCTGAGCGGGTGCGGCAGCGGCCTGATCTGCCGCTGCAGTCGCTCGGGTTGCAGGCGATCAAGGGGCTCGATGCGCTGGAGGTGTTCGCTCTCGCCGCTGTTGCACCGCAGGCGGGTTCTGCCGATGTTGCGGTTGCGGGCGAGGCGGACGCCTGAACCCTTGAGCCGGCGGCTGCTGGCCGCGGGGCTGCCGCGCCAAGCTGGAGGCAGCGCGGGCGCAGGCCATGGCGATCCACTCCGGCGGCGGGCTGCTGGCCCTGCTGGTGATGGCCCACTTCCTGGGGGATTTCGGCCTGCAGAGCGACCGCATGGCCGTGGAGAAATGCCCCGGTTGCGATCGCACCCTGCCCTGGCCCTGGTGGCTCACCGCCCATGCGGCGATCCACGGCCTGCTGGTGGGGCTGCTCACCGGCCTGCCGCTGCTGGGCCTGGCCGAGTGGGCCGCCCATGCCGTGATCGATCTGTTCAAGTGCCGCGGCCGCTACAGCCTTGCGGTGGACCAGCTGCTGCACCTGCTCTGCAAGCTGCTCTGGACTGCCGTGGCCTTGGCCTGGCTGGGGCTGCCGCCGCTCTGAGCCCTCAGCTCCGGGCGGCGGTTCCGCTCTGCAGGTAGGTGGTCTGGCGCAGGCTGGTCTCCAGGTGGTCCATCAGCCGCCGCGCCTCGCTGATCTTCAGCTGGCCGCGCTGGATCGCCTCCTCGCTGGCCATCCGCAGCCGCTCCAGCAGCAGCTCCGGATCGTGCTCCATCGCCTCCAGCACCTCGGCGTTGGTGTCGCCGCGCACCACGTGCTCCACCCGGTAGCCGCCGCCGGGGGCCAGGCGGATGTGCACGGCGTTGGTGGTGCCGAACAGGTTGTGCAGGTTGCCCATCACCTCCTGGTAGGCGCCGCCCAGGAACAGGCCGATCAGGTAGGGCTCGCCCTCGCGCAGTTCATGCAACTCCAGCAGCGGTTTGGCCTGGCCGGCGCTGATGAAGCGGGCCAGCTTGCCGTCGGAATCACAGGTGAGATCGGCGAAGTGGCCCAGGCGGCTGGGTTCCTCATCCAGCCGATGGATCGGCAGCAGCGGGAACAGCTGCTCGATCGCCCAGGTGTCCGGCGCCGAGCGGAACACCGAGAGGTTGGCGTAGTAGGTGCCGGCCAGGGCCGCCGGCAGGCCGCGCAGATCGTCCGGTATTGCGCCGCTGCGCGGCAGCCGCGCCACGATCGCCTCGGCGCAGGCCCAGGTGAGCTGTTCAGCCAGGGCCCGCTGCGGCAGGCTCAGGTAGCCGAGGCGGAAGGCGGCCAGGGCGTCGTCCTTGAACTTGATCGCGTCGTTCCAGGCCTCCTGCAGGCGCGAGAGCAGACCCTCCTCGCCCGCGGCCGTCGCCGTGATGCCGGCCAGGGTGTCGCGCAGGTTGCGCACCACCAGCGGTTCGTCCTCGTCGCCGGCTGGGATTGCTGCGGCTCCAGCCGCACCGGTCACGCCGCCGCAGCCCAGCACATCGAACACCAGCACCGAGAAGTGGCTGGCGATGGCCCGGCCGCTCTCGCTCACTAGTGTCGGCACCGCCACGCCGTGGGGCGCGCAGCACTCGCGCACCGTGGCCACCACGTCGTTGGCGTAGTTCTGCAGGGAGTAGTTGGTGGAGGCGGCCGTGGCGGTGCGGCTGCCGTCGTAGTCGACCCCCAGGCCGCCGCCCACATCGAGGAAGCCCATCGGCGCGCCGAGCTTGGTCAGCTCCACGTAGATCTGTCCGGCTTCCTGCAGGGCGTCCTTGAGCACGGCGATGTCGTTGATCTGGCTGCCCACGTGGAAGTGCAGCAGGCGCAGATCCGCCAGCAGCCCTGCTGCGCGCAGGGCCTCCACCGTGGCCAGCACCTCCGGGATCGCCAGGCCGAACTTGGCCTTCTCGCCCACCGAGCTGCCCCAGCGGCCGGTGCTGCGGCTGGAGAGCTTGGCGCGGATGCCGATGAACGGGGCGGCCCCCAGCTCGCGGCTGGCGTGAATGATCCGTTCCACCTCATCGGCCTGCTCGATCACCACCACCGGCTGGCGGCCGAGGCGCCGCGCCAGGATCGCCGTCTCGATGTAGCGCTGGTCCTTGTAGCCGTTGCAGATCAGCAGCGCTTCCGGGTCGTCGACCAGCGACAGGGCGATCAGCAGCTCGGCCTTGCTGCCGGCCTCCAGGCCGAAGTGCCAGCGCCGGCCGCTCTCGGCCAGCTGCTCCACCACGTGCCGCTGCTGGTTGCATTTCACCGGGAACACCCCCTGGTAGCGGCCGCCGTAGCCGTACTGGGCGATGGCGCGTTCGAAGGCGGCGTGCAGCCGCTCGAGGCGGTCTTCGAGGATGTCGTCGAAGCGGATCAGCAGCGGCAGGCCGAGGTTGCGGCCCTGCATCCCCTGCACCAGCTCCACCAGATCGAGGCTGCCGCCGCGCTCCCCCTGGGGCTGCACGCTGATGTGGCCGCGGGCATTGGTGGAGAAGTAGGGCGCACCCCAGCGATCGAGGCCGTAGAGCGCCGCACTGTCGGCGACGCTCCAGCCCTGCTGCTGGCCTGCGATGGCGGAGGGGGCGGTCACCACAGGCGGCGGATGTTCGGGTAGGCCTTGATTGTGGAGTCTGCCGACACCGGGGGGATGTTCAGGCCGCCGGCTCTGGCGTGATTCCGCTGGCGGGGATTGGGGCGGGCGGTGCTGTGGACCTGCTGTGCTTGCCAAGCGGTGGGGCGGCCACGGACGATGGGCCGGATCCGATCTCCCCGTTTCTTCATGGCTGAACGCACTTTCATCGCCATCAAGCCCGATGGCGTGCAGCGTGGCCTGGTGGGCGAGATCCTCGGCCGCTTCGAGCGCAAGGGTTTCAAGTTGGTGGGCCTCAAGCAGCTCACCCCCAGCCGTGAGCTGGCCGAGAGCCACTACGGCGTGCACCGCGAGCGTCCCTTCTTCGCCGGCCTGGTCGACTTCATCACCTCCGGCCCCGTGGTGGCGATGGTGTGGGAAGGCGACGGCGTGATCGCCAGCGCCCGCAAACTGATCGGCGCCACCAAGCCCCTCGAGGCTGAGCCCGGCACCATCCGCGGCGACCTGGCGGTGGATATCGGCCGCAACGTGATCCACGGCTCCGACGCCGCCGAGACCGCTGCCTTCGAGATCGGCCTGTGGTTCCAGCCCTCTGAGCTGAGCGACTGGACCCCCGCCGATCAGTGCTGGCGCACGGAGGCCTGATGGCCGGCGGAGCGGGATGGCGCTGGCCCTGGTCGCGCCGGCACGAGCGGCCTGAGGCTGATCCGTCGCCGGCGGCCGAGCCGACCTTGGGCGAGCCCAGTGCCGCTGCGGTGTCCCCGGAGGCCGCGGCGATTCCCGGCGCCGCCCGCTCCTCTTGCGCTTCGCCGCTGCTGGCGGAGCACTACCAGCCCCAGCGGCCCCTGCAGCTCCAGCTGCAGTTCGCCTACGTGGCGGATCCGGCGCTGCCGCCCGCCTGCCACGACCTCAGCCTGCGCTGGTTCTGGAGCGATGCCGCCGCTGAAGAGCTGGTGCTGGCGGGCCATTGCCAGCGCAGCGGCAGCTTCGGTCTGTTCCACAGCCGCTGGATCCGCGACTGCGTCGAGGTTGCCAGCGGTGAACCCGTGGCGGCCCTGGCGCCGCTGCTGCTGCAGCGCTTCGCCGCCAGCCGCCATGGCCGGCTGGAGCAGCTGCAGCAGCGCCATGGTGATGAACTCACCGTGTTGCTGTATCTGGCCTGCGCCGATGGTCTGTTGCAGCAGCGTGAGAAGCAGCTGGTGGCCCGGCACCTGGTGGAGCGCGCCGCCGACCTCGCTCTGGTGGAGGAGGAACTGGCGCAGCAGCTGCGCTGGTTGCCGCTGCCGGCGGAGCCGGAGTTCCAGGCTGCGGTGCAGCGTCTGCGCCGCCTGGAGCCTCAGCAGGCTCTGGCGCTGATCGATCTCTGCGAGCAGGTGATCGACGTGAAGATCAGCCGCGACGGCCAGGAGCAGCCCGGCATCGACCACCTGCGCGCTGTGCTGCTGGGCTGATCCCCGCTCGGTTGATGCCCTCGCCGGCTGGCACGCCACAGCCACCGCCGCCACCCTGGAGGGCATCCTTCGCCCCCCGGTGGTGCTCCGCCCTCCCTCCCGGCTGTTGCTGCTGGTTGCGGCCCTGCTGCTCCCCGCCCTGATCCCTGCGGTGGTGGCGGCGCCCCGCCTGCCGCGGGTGGTGGAGGTGCCCGTGCGCCCGGCCTTCGTGCGCCTGCCCGGCGCCGCCGAGCGGCCGGCCCAGGCGGGGCAGGTGCTGGCCCCGGACAGCGTGCTGCGCACCCAGGCTCCGGGCCGGCTGCAGGTGCAGCTGGCCGATGGCCGCAGCTTCCGCCTCGGCGGTGATGCCGTGCTGCGCCTGCGCGGCAGCGTTCTGGATCTGCAGCGGGGCCAGATCATCGCCTGGGTGTTGCCCGGGCAGAAGGGCCGGGCCGGTGCACCGCTGCAGGTGCGCACCCGGGTGGGCACCGCCTCGATCGAAGGCACCACCCTGTTCATCGAGGCCGGTGCGGAGCAGCTGCGGGTGTTCAGCTGGGAGGGGCAGGTGCAGGTCACCACCAGCGATGGCCAGCGCTATCGCCTCAGCAGCGGTGAGCAGCTCACCTATCGCGCCCTGGCCGGGCCCCAGGGGCCGGCCGGCTGGCAGCCGCCGCAGCGGCTCCCCCGGCCGGAGCTGCTCGCCCGCCGGGCCAGCAGCCCCCTGCTCAACGGCTTCACCGCCCCGCTGGACACCTGGCCGACGATCCGCCGGGAGCTGGATCTACCCCGGTGATTGCCCGGCGTGCCTGGTGGCTGGGCCTGCTGCTGCCCGGGTTGCTCGGGCCGGCCCTGGCCCCCGCCGACAGCTGGGGCCGGGCTCTGGCCTTTCGCCTGCGCGGCGTGCGGCCACCGCCGCCGGAGCTGGTGATCGTCGATGTCGATGAGGCGTCGGTGAATCTGGCGGAGCGCCTGGCCCCGGCGGAGCTGGCTGCCTCGCCCTTCTGGCGCCGCATGGGCCCCTGGCCCTGGCCGCGGGCCCTGCAGGCGGAGCTGGCGGCGCTGGTGCTGGAGCGCGGCGCCCGCCGCGTGGTGTTCACGCTGGTGCAGGCCCGCCCCAGCGGCTTCGGGCCGGCCGACGACCGCGCCTTCCGCCAGCGCCTGGCGCCCTGGCGGCAGCGGTTGGTGCTGATGGCCGGTTACGGCAGCGAGCTCGATGCGGCGGCCGGGGTGGAGCTGGTGCAGCTGCGCCGGCCGCTCTATTCCCTCGGCAGCGTCGGCCATGACGCCCTGCTGGAGGGGCCGGCGGGCTGGATTGAGGCGATTCCCGGCGCCCGCTGGGATGCGCAGGCCCTGGCGGCCCTGCCGCTGCCTCACCCGCCGGCCCTGGCCTTCGCCGCCGCGGCTCGCCGGCCCACGCCGGCATCGCTGGGCATCGACTTCCCTGGGCCGGCGGGTACGGTGCCGGTGGTGCCCGCCTGGCGGCTGCTGGAGCAGCCCGAGGGCTTCTGGCGCGATCGCATCGTGCTGATTGGCCGCACGCCGTCTCGGCTTGGCGATCGCCGCCCCTCCCCCTTCGGTCCCCTCAGTGCGGTGGAGCTGCAGGCGGCCGCCCTCGCCACCGTGCTCGAGGGCCGCGGCTTCCGGGAGCTGCCGGGGCCGGCGCTGCCGCTGCTGCTGCTGGGCTGGGCGCTGCTGGTGGCCCGGCCCCTGGGCCATTCAGCCACGGCCGCCGCCACGGCCCGGGCGGCCCTGCTGCTGATGCTGCTGGCTCTGGGCCTGGCGGCAGCGGCCTGGCTGTTGGCCTGGTGGCTGCCCCTTTCCGCTCTGCTGGCGATGCCGCTGCTGGCGGGGGGGCTGCGCGGCGGCGGCCAGTGGCGGGCTGAAAGCCGTGAGCGGGCCTATCTGCACCAGGTGCTGGCCCATCGCCTCTCGCCGGCTCTGCTGGCCGACATCCTGCGCCAGCCGGGGCCGCTGGGCACCCGCCTCGGTGGTTCGCGCTGCCGCTGCGCCGTGCTGTTCACCGATCTGGTGGGCTTTACGCCCCTGAGCGCTCAGCTGCCACCAGCGCAGCTGTTCAGCCTGCTCAACCGCTACTTCGAGGTGGTGGCGGCGGCGGTGATCGAGCAGGGGGGACTGCTCGACAAGTTCATCGGTGATGCGGTGATGGCGGAATTCGGCGTGCCGCGCAGCCGCGGTGAGCAGCAGGAGGCCCTGGCGGCGCTGCGGGCGGCGCTGGCGATGGGCCACGGGCTGGAGCGCCTCAACCGCGAGCTGGTGGTCGAGGGCTGGCCGCCGCTGCGGCAGGGGATCGGCATTCACGTCGGCGAGGTGATCGCCGGCAACCTCGGCTCTAGCCAGCGCCTGGAGTTCACGGTGGTGGGCGCCAGCGTCAATCTGGCCAGCCGCCTGGAGGGCCTCACCCGCCAGTTCCCGGACCATCCGATCCTGATCAGTGCCGCCGTGGTGGAGCTGCTGGCCGATCAGCTTCCCGCTCTCCTGGCGGGTCGGGCGGAGCTGGTGGATCTGGGCGCTCACCAGTTGCGGGGCTGGCCCGAGTCGATCGGGGTGTATGGCCTGCGGCCGCTGCCATGATCCTCCGTTGTGCGCTGCCGCGCTCAGCCCAGCGGTGCCGGGCTCTGGCGGAAGCGATCCCAGCGGAAGGCGGCCAGCAGGCGCTGCTCCTCGGCGCTGCCCGGCTCCCCCAGCAGCGGCCCGGCCAGCAGGTCGGCGGTGATCGCCGCCAGCAGCACGCCGTTGCGGTGGTGGCCGCAGGCCAGCAGCAGCCCGGGGATCGGCCCTTCCCCCAGCAGCGGCCCCTCATCGGGGGTGCAGGGCCGGAAGCCCCACCAGCGCTCCATCGGCGGCCAGCGCCCCGCTTCCGGCAGCAGGGCGGCGATGCCCTCCTGCAGCTGGCGCTGGCCGTCGGGTGTCAGCCCCTCGCTGAAGCCCGCCTGCGGTTCGCTGGTGGCGCCCACCACCAGCAGGCCGTCCTCGCGGGGCACCAGATAGGTGCCCGGCCCGAAGATCACCCGCTGCAGCACCTGGCGCGGCCCCTGCAGCGACAGCATCTGCCCCTTCACCGGGAACACCGGCAGCTCCGGCACCAGCTGGGCGCTCCAGGCGCCGCTGGTGAGCACCGCCTGCCGGCAGCTCAGGGTGGCGCGGCCGCCATCGGCCCGGCGCAGCTGCACCCCCGTCAATTGGCCCGCCGTGTCGCGCGTCAGCCCGATCACGCTGGTGCCCTCCTCGAAGCTCACCCCCAGACGCGTGCAGGCCCGCTCCAGGGCGCGCATCAGCCGGCGGCGGTTGTCGATCTGGCCGTCCTGGGAAAAGAGCAGGCCCGCCTGCCAGTGGGCCCCGATGCCCGGGATCTCCGCCTCCAGGCCGCGCTGGTCCAGAGCCACGCCGTGGCTTGCGGTGGGGTAGGCGTCCCGCTCGGCGGCGCTGGCGAAGGGCACGACGATGCCGCAGGGCCGCAGGCCGCAGCGCAGGTCGCTGTCGGCCTCGATCGCCGCCACCCAGGCGGGGATGCGCGCCAGGCTGGCCTGCCCCAGGGCCAGCAAATCGCCGCTCAGGCCTTCGGCGTGGGGCGCCAGCATGCCCGCGGCCACGAAGCCGGCGGCTTCGCTGCGGCGCCGGCTGAGCACCGTCACAGCGCGGCCGCCGCGGGCCAGGCGCCAGGCGATCGCCAGGCCCATCAGGCCGCCCCCCAGGATCAGCACCGGGGTGTCCTGCTGGGCGGCTGGGCTCGGTGCACCCGTCATGGCGGCGTCAGGGGCAGAGGGGCGTTCCAGTGTTTCAGGCGGGGGCCGGCGCTGTGGGGCGAGGGAGCGGCTGGAGCTGCCGGATGGCGTGGGGCTGGCCACACTGAGCCCAGTGGCGCGGGCGAGCGATGGCGGCAGCGTCTGCGGAGGCGGCTGTGGCGCCGTGGCGGCAGCGGGCACTGCAGCGGCAAGGCGTGCGGCAGCGAGGCGTGCAGCGGCCGCTGCGGCTGGCTCTGGCCGTCGGCCTCGGCCTGGGGGAGCTGCTGCCGCTGGCGCTGCTCCAGCCGGCGCCGGTGCGCGCCCAGCCGGAGGCGGAGCCGCCGATGCGGGCCACGGTGCAGGAGATCCTCGATCGCCCGGAGCTGTTCATCGAGGCGCGTCAGGCCCGGGTGCAGGACGTGGCCGCCCAGCCGGAGCGGATCAGCACCCGCAACAGCCGCGCCCAGCTGCGTTTCAGCAGCGGCGCCGCCGGCCGGCTGACGCGCCATTCCCAGCTGCGGCTGGGCACGGGTTGCTTTCTGCTGGAGCAGGGGCAGGTGCTGGTGTCGGGTCGCCAGAGCGCCTGCACCCGCTCCCTGCGCCTGAGCGTGCGCGGCACCAACTACATCCTCGAGCACTACGACAACGGCGATGCGGCGGTGGTGTCGCTGCAGGGCGTGCTGGCGGTGGAGCTGCTGGAGGGGGATGCAGACATCGGCTCTGATGCCGGCTCTGCTGCGGGGCCTGCGGCCGGCGCTGGTACCCCGCGTGCCGCCACGCCGCTGCTGGTGGCCAGCGGTCAGCGGCTGCGGCTGCTGCGCCGGCTGGGGATCACCACCCTGATCGCGCTCACCCCGGCCGATTACCGCGCCATCCTCGAGGGGCCGTTCTTCCAGGGTTTTCAGCAGCGCCTCCCCGATCAGGGCGCCCTGGAGGACTACCTCGCCGCCAACGTGCCTGGCGTCAGCCTGCCGCGACCGGCGCCGCCGCGGGCCGTCTCGGCGCCCGGCTTCTCCTTCGGGTTCGGCTTCGGTGGCTTCGGCGGGGATCAGCGCGGCCGCCATCGCGGCTCCGGCGGCGACCGGCAGACGCCCGGCCACAGCCTGCCGCGCGACACCAGCCCCCGCTACAGCACCCCCCGCTGAGCGCCCCCGCTGCCTTGGCCCCGCGCCTCCGGCCTGGCAGGCTGCCCGCTCCAGTTCCATAGGATCAACAGCCATCGGGATGGAACGGACTCATGGCGGCAGCGGCGGCAGGGCAGCAGGGCGCAGCAGCGACCCCCGCCTGGGAGGCCGTGATCGGCCTGGAGACCCATGTGCAGCTGGGGACCGCCAGCAAGATCTTCACCGCCGCCTCCACCGCCTTCGGCGATGATCCCAACACCCACATCGATCCGGTGGTGTGCGGCCTGCCGGGCACCTTGCCGGTGCTCAATCAGAAGGTGCTGGAGTATGCGGTGAAGGCCGCCATGGCCCTCAATCTGAACATCGCGGAGCACAGCAAGTTCGACCGCAAGCAGTATTTCTACCCCGATCTGCCGAAGAACTACCAGATCTCCCAGTACGACGAGCCGATCGCCGAAGACGGCTGGATCGAGGTGGAGGTGGCTGAGAAAGGGAAGGACACCTATCTCAAGCGCATCGGCATCGAACGGCTGCACATGGAGGAGGACGCCGGCAAGCTGGTGCACGCCGGCAGTGATCGCCTGGCGGGCTCCACCCATTCGCTGGTCGATTACAACCGCGCCGGCGTGGCCCTGGCGGAGATCGTCAGCAAGCCGGATCTGCGCACCGGCCGCGAGGCGGCGGAATACGCCTCCGAGATCCGCCGGATCATGCGCTATCTGGGGGTGAGCGACGGCAACATGCAGGAGGGCTCCCTGCGCTGCGACGTGAACATCTCCGTGCGCCGCGGGCCCGATGCGCCCTTCGGTACGAAGGTGGAGATCAAGAACATGAACTCCTTCTCCGCTATCCAGAAGGCGTGCGAGTACGAGATCCAGCGGCAGATCAAGGCCTATGAGGCCGGTGAGCCCGTGGTGCAGGAAACGCGCCTCTGGGATGAGGGCAAGCAGCTCACCAAGAGCATGCGCGGCAAGGAGGGCGCCAGCGACTACCGCTACTTCCCCGATCCGGATCTGGGCCCGATCGAGGTGAGCGCCGATCAGCGCGAAGGCTGGCGCGCCGAGCTGCCGGAGCTGCCGGCCGCCAAGCGCCACCGCTACGCCGAGCAGCTGGGGCTGTCGCAGTACGACGCCCGCGTGCTCACGGATGAGCGGCCGATGGCCGAATACTTCGAGGCGGCCGTGGCCGCCGGAGCCGATGCCAAGGGTGTGGCCAACTGGATCACCGGCGACATCGCCGCCTATGTGAATGCCAACCGCCTCAGCTACGCCACGCTCCCCTTCCGCCCCGAGCAGCTGGCGGAGATGGTGCAGCTGATCGATGGTGGTGCCATCAGCGGCAAGATCGCCAAGGAGATCCTGCCGGAGCTGCTGGAGCAGGGCGGTTCGCCCAAGGCGATCGTCGAGGAGCGCGGTTTGGGCATGATCAGCGATCCTGCCGCGATCACCGCGATCGTGGAGGAGCTGCTGGCGGCCCACCCCGAAGAGGTGGAAGC
This sequence comes from Cyanobacteriota bacterium, assembly GCA_965657465.1. Lineage (GTDB taxonomy): Bacteria > Cyanobacteriota > Cyanobacteriia > PCC-6307 > Cyanobiaceae > NIES-981. The sequence continues at coordinate 13,240 of CBFHOT010000053.1, forward strand.
TTTCCGCGGCGGCAAGACCAAGCTGCAGGGCTTCTTCGTGGGGCAGCTGATGAAGAAGACCGGCGGCAAGGCCGATCCCAAGCTCGCCAACCAGATCCTCAACCAGAAGCTGAAGGGCTGAGGGCCGCCAGCGCCCGCTCCACCTGCTCCGCCAGGGCCTCTGGGCCGTTGCGGTTGTCGATCAGCCGATCGGTCAGGGGGCGTTTGCGCGTCAGCGGCCACTGAGCGGCGATGCGGGCCCGGGCGTCCGCTTCCCCCAGGCCATCGCGGGTCATCAATCGCTGCAGCTGCTGGCTGGCGTCGCAGTCCACCAGCCAGATCGTGCTGCAGAGCCCCTCCAGCCCTGCTTCAAACAGCAGCGGGATCATCAGCACCACGCTGGGTGCCGTCGCCAGCCCGGCCAGCTCCTGCTCGAACCGCTGCCGCACCAGTGGATGCACCAGTTGCTCCAGCCACTGCCGCTCGGCTGGATCCGCGAACACGATCTGGCCCAGGGCGGCGCGATCGATCACGGCATCAGGCCCCTCTCCCTGAACCGCCGCGCCGTAGCGCAACAGCACCGCCCGGGCGCCAGGGCTGCCGGGCGCCAGCGCCTCGCGGGCGAACCGATCGGCATCGAGCACCGGTATGCCCCGCGCCGCCAGCAGCCGGCCGACGCTGCTCTTGCCGCTGGCGATGCCGCCGGTGAGGCCGATGCGCTGCTGCCGGCCGCTCCAGCGCGGCTGGTTGAGCCGCTCCAGCAGCGGCGGCGGCCCCAGCTGCTCCAGTGCGAACTGCTGGCCATAGCTGGCGGTGGGGCGTTCGGAGTAGAAGCGCTGGCCCCGCGCCGGCCGCCAGCGGCGCCAGCGGTTGAGCAGCCGGCTGCGCAGGCGCAGGCCGCCCCGCACCAGTGCCGCGATCGCCGGCG
>CBFHOT010000054.1:0-13917 GCA_965657465.1 Cyanobacteriota bacterium
CTTCCAATACGCCAGCTTCAACAACAGCCGCAGCCTGCACTTCTTCCTGGGTGCCTGGCCGGTGGTCGGCATCTGGTTCACCTCCATGGGCATCAGCACCATGGCGTTCAACCTGAACGGCTTCAACTTCAACCAGTCGATCCTGGATTCCCAGGGCAAGGTGGTGAACACCTGGGCCGACGTGCTCAACCGCGCCAACCTGGGTATGGAAGTGATGCACGAGCGCAACGCCCACAACTTCCCCCTCGATCTGGCCGCCAGCAGCTCCATGCCCGTGGCCCTGCAGGCCCCGGCCATCGGCTGATCGCCGTCCGTTGCGCCGGCCGGGCGCCAGCAGCTGCCTGGCCGTGCGCCGCGATCCTTCAGCCCCCGCCTCGGCGGGGGTTTTTCATTGGCCCCTGCACAGCCGCTGCCGCTGCGACGCGCCCTGCGATCATCGGAACCACAACCCACGCCGCGGAGGGAGCCTTTGCCGGAGCTGGATTCACGGGTGCTGTTCGCCTTCCTGCTCACCCTGGCGGCCGGCCTCTCCACCGGCATCGGCAGCCTGCTCGGGCTGCTCAACCGCCGCTTCAGCCCGCGAGTGCTGACCCTCTCCCTGAGCTTTTCAGCCGGGGTGATGCTCTACGTCTCGTTTGTGGAGATCTTCCCCAAGGCGCGCCTGTCCCTGAGCGCCGCCCTGGGGCCGAGCCTCGGCTACGCCGTCACCGTGCTGGCCTTTTTCGGTGGCATCGCCGCCATCGCTCTGATCGATCGCCTGCTGCCCAATCACGATGCCCTGATCGCTCCGGCGCTGCAGGGTGACCTCTCGGAGGGGGAGCCGCTGCCGTCTGCCGTGCGCGCCCGCTCCCAGAGCGAACTGATGCGCACCGGTCTGTTTTCGGCGCTGGCGATCGGCATCCACAACTTCCCGGAAGGCCTGGCCACCTTCCTCGGGGCTCTCTCCAGCCCGCGGCTGGGCATCGGGATCGCCATCGCCATCGCCATTCACAACATCCCCGAGGGCCTGGCGGTGTCCGCCCCGATCCACTACGCCACTGGCAGCAAGCGCAAGGCCTTCTGGATCTCCCTGGGGTCCGGCCTGGCCGAGCCCCTTGGCGCCGTGGTGGGCTACGTCTTTCTCAGGTCGATGCTCAACGACACCGTGATGGGCCTGGTGTTCGCCAGCGTCGCCGGCGTGATGATCTACATCTGTCTCGATGAGCTGCTGCCCACGGCGCAGCGCATGGCCTCTCACCATCACCTGATGATCAGCGGCGTGCTGGCCGGGATGGTGGTGATGAGCCTCAGCCTGGTGCTGCTCGCCTGAACCGGGCAGGCCCATCACCGGCCCGTCGATCACCGTGATGCCCTCCACGTGATGCCCACCACCGCCGCCGCTCACGGGGCTACCCCAGCGCCCGATCGCCCCACCCTGCCCGCTGATCCGCCCACGGTGGCCCGCCAGCAGCGCTGGCCCTGGTGGCCGCTGCTGCCGCTCTATCCCTATGGCCGGCGCCGCACCCTGGTGCGCGAGCTGATCCCCGGCCAGGTCTGGAGCTTTGAGCAGCTGCAGGGCATCTTCTATGTGGCGGTGCCGATCCGCATGACGGCGGTGAAGCTGCGTCAGGGCCTGTTGCTCTATGCCCCGGTGGCCCCCACCGCCGAGCTGCTGCAGGCTCTGCGCGAGCTGGAAGCCGCCCATGGGCCGGTGTGCACGATCGTGCTGCCCACCAGTTCGGGTCTGGAGCACAAGCTGCCCCTGCCGGCATTGGCCCGGGCTTTTCCGCGGGCTGAGGTGTGGGTGTCGGCGCGCCAGTGGAGCTTCCCGGTGTCGTTGCCCCTGAGCTGGCTCGGTTTCCCCCGGGGCCGCACCCGCGTGCTGTTCGAGCAGGGCCTGCCCCATGCCGATCAACTCGACTGGTGCGCGCTCGGTCCGCTCGATCTGGGCCTTGGCACCTTCCTGGAGGTGGCCTGTCTGCACCGGGCCACCGGCGCGCTGCTGCTCACCGACGCGCTGGTGGGCATCAGCGCCGAGCCGCCGCCGCTGTTTGACAGCGATCCCACGCCGCTGCTGTTCCATGCCCGCGAGCGGGGAGATCAGCCCCTGTGCGACAGCCCTGAGCAGCGGCGCCGCGGCTGGCAGCGGCTGGTGCTGTTCGCCTCCTACCTGCGGCCGGCGCCTCTGGAGGTGCCCGGCTGGGGCGAGGTGCTGCGCCAGGCCATGGCCCCGGGTCTGCGCCAGGCCCGGAGCTACTTCGGCCTCTATCCCTTCCGCTGGCGCAGCGGCTGGGATGCGGAGTTCCGGGCTCTGGTGCCCGATCCCCTGCAGCCGCAACTGCAGGTGGCGCCGGTACTGGAGCGCCTGGTGTTTCCCCGTTGCCGCGCCAACCTGCTGGCCTGGCTGCGGCAGCTGGCCGCCCTGCCGCAGCTGCGCTGGCTGGTGCCCGCCCATTACGACGCGCCCCTGGCCTGCAGCCCTGAGCAGCTGCTGGCCTTGGCGGATCGGCTGGAGCAGCGCCCCTGGGCGCCGGATGAGGGCAGCTGGGCCTATCTCGCCGGCATTGACCGGGCCTTGCTCAAGGCCGGTGTGGTGCCAGCTGAACCCGGCAGCTGATCGGGCCCATTGCCCGGCGAGGCGCCTGTGACGCTCAGAGGCGCAGCGGTCCCGGATCGCTGTCGAGGCCGTCGTTGCCACCCAGCAGGCTGGTGTCCAGTTCCATGCGCTGCTCCATCTGGCGCAGGAAGTAGCCGGTCATCATCGCCGAGGCCAGCAGACCGGCCAGGTTCTCGCGGCTGGTCTGCACCTTCACCTCAAAGTGCTCACCGGGGAGCATGCCGAGCAAGCCCTGCACGTTGTGGCGGATGATGTCCTGGATTTCACCGCTTGCGGAGCGGGCGATCCGCTGCAGCACGTCAGGCGACTGCTCCTGCAGATACTGGATCAGCGCATTGCTGCCGATCGCTTCGTTATCGCTGGTCAGGAACTCCGGGTTGAACATTCTCGCCCTGCTCCGCTTCAGGGGTCACCCTAATCGAGCTGGCTGCTGGGCCTGACCGGCCTGCGGCGGGGGGAGAACCGTATCGCCCGTGGCTCCGCTGGCCGCAGCTGGCAGCGCCGGCAGCAGACCGAAGCGCGACAGCGGCCAGTAGCGCAGCACCGCCGTACCGATCAGTTGCTCCTGGGGCAGGGGCCCCCACAGATGGGAGTCGAGGCTGGCGTTGCGGTTGTCCCCCAGCACCAGCACATGGCCCGGCGGCACGCTCAGCGGCGCCAGGCTGTAGTCCATCGGTTCCGCAGCCCAGTCGACGGGCAGCGGTGAACCGTTGCGCCAGAGCCGGCCGCCTTCCACTGCGATCTGATCGCCGGGGAGCCCCACCACCCGTTTGATCAGCGCGCTCTGGGGGTCGTAGCCGGCCGCCTGCAGCAGCGGCGGTGGATGGAACACCACCACCGCGCCGAGGGGCAGCGGTTCTTGCAGCCTGACGCGCAGCTTTTCCACCAGCACGCGGTCCTGCAGCTGCAGCGTGGGCAGCATCGAGCCGGAGGGAATCCAGCGGGGTTCGATCACCGCCCAGCGCAGCAGCAGCGCCACCGCCAGCCAAAGCAGCACCGCCCGCAGCTGGCGCCAGAGGCCGGCTGCGGGCGGGTTGCGGTCGCTGGCGGCTTCAGATGGCACGGGGCGGGGGATGGAGGATGGTCGCCCCATCCTGCAGCGCACCGGCTTGATCCCGTCCGCGGACCCCCACGATCTGGCTGGCCGCAACCTCCGGGCTGCCCTGGCGCTGCTGCGCGCCCTGGTGGCCGGCGGCCTGCGCCAGCTGGTGCTCTGCCCGGGCAGCCGCTCGGCTCCCCTGGCGGCGGCGGCCGGTCTGCTGGCCGAGCAGCGGGAGGTGGAGCTGGTCACCGCCATCGATGAGCGCTCGGCGGCGTTCTTCGCCCTGGGGATCGGTCGCGCCAGCGGCCTGCCGGCGGCGGTGCTCACCACCTCCGGCACCGCCGTGGCCAACCTGCTGCCGGCGGCGGTGGAGGCCGACTACGGCACGGTGCCCCTGCTGCTGATCACGGCGGATCGGCCGGCGCGGCTCAAGGGCTGCGGTGCCAATCAGACGGTGAATCAGGAGTGCTTTCTCGCCAACTCGGTGCGCTGGTTCGTCCAGGGCCCGGCGGCAGGTCTTGATCAGCTGGCACCCGCGGAGCTGGCGGCCATGGCCGATCGGGCTTTGGTCGCCTGCCTGGGCGGTGGGGGGAGTCCTCCCGGAGCGGTGCACCTCAACCTGCCGCTGGAGGAGCCGCTGCACGCCGCCGCGCCGGCCCTGCAGCAGGCCCTCGCGCAGCTGCGTCAGTCGCCCCTGACCGCCGCTGCCGACGGGCCGGCCGAGGGGGATCGAGAGCCTTGGAATGAGGCGCCGGCTGGCCGGGTTGTTCCGCCGCCAGCTCTTGACGTCGCTGCTCCTGGTCCGGCCCAGGCGCTGCCGGCTACGCCCCTGGACCCCGATCGCCCGGGTCTGCTGGTGGCCGGCCCCTGGCGCGGCCGGCCCCAGCACTGGCCGGCCCATCTGCAAGCCCTGGAGCAGCTGCAGCGCCGCACCGGCTGGCCCCTGCTCGCCGATGGGCTCAGCGGCCTGCGCGGCCTGCCGCAGCTGCAGCAGGTGGCCGCCTACGACCTGCTGGCTGAGCAGCTGCCCGCCGAGCTGGAGCAGCAGCTGGGCGATCTGCAGGTGCTGCGCCTCGGCCCGCTGCCCGCCAGCCGGCGGCTGCAGGCGCTGCTGCAGCGCTGCGGCGGATCACAGGTGCTGGTGAGCGAGGGGGATCCCCGCTGCCTCGATCCCCTGGGCTGCTGCAGCCAGACCGCCGCTGGCCTGGCCGCCTGGTGGCAGCAGCTGCCGCTCCACTGGCGGCAGGGACACCCCAGCGCTGAGGCCTGCGCGGCGGCCAGGCCCTGGCTGCAGCGGGAGCAGCGGTTGCAGGCCTGGCTCGATCAGGCCCTCGCCGATCCCGGCGACCCAGCCACGGGCCCCGGCCGCCCAGACCTTGCCCCCAGTTCGCCGGCCGCCGGCAGCGCCGCCCAGGCTCCACCCTGGAGCGAACCGTGGATCGCCCGCCGGCTCGCCAACCTGCTGCCGGCGGGGTTACCGCTGATGATCGCCAACAGCTCCCCGGTGCGCGACTGGGAAAGCTTCTGCCCGACCACGGCTCCGCCCCGGCCGGTGCATAGCTTCCGCGGCGCCTCGGGCATCGACGGCACCCTGTCGCTGGCCTGCGGCATTGCAGCAGCAGCGGGCCGGGCCGTGCTGCTCAGCGGCGATCTGGCCCTGCTGCACGACAGCAACGGCTGGCTCTGGCACGCGCAGCTGCCGGGCCGGCTGACCGTGGTGCTGATCGACAACGGCGGGGGCGGCATCTTCGAGCAGCTGCCGATCCGCCAGCCCGCTGCCGCTCCCCTGGATTTTGAGCGCCTGTTCGCCATGCCCCAGGCGGTGGATCCCCTGGCCCTGGCGGCCGCCCATGGCGTGCCCGGCCGGCGGCTGGAGCGGCCTGATCAGCTGGAGTCCGCCCTGGCCTGGGCCCTGGAGCAGCGCCTGGCCCTGCTGGTGCTGCGCAGCGATCGTCGCCGGGATGCGGAGCGTCGGCGGGAGCTGCGCAGAATGGCCGCTGCCCTTGCGTCGTCGCCGCTCCCATGACCGCTGCCCCCGACCTGAGCCGGCCCGTGCAATGGCAGCCGGCCGGGAACTACGAGGACATCGGCTTCGAGCTGAGCGAGGAGGGCATCGCCCGGATCACGATCAACCGACCCCATAAGCGCAACGCCTTCCGCCCCCGCACCGTGCAGGAGCTGTGCGATGCCTTCTCCCGGGTGCGCGACAACCCGCGCATCGGTGTGGTGCTGTTCACCGGCGCCGGCCCGGCGGCTGACGGCGGTTGGGCCTTCTGCGCCGGCGGTGATCAGAGCGTGCGCGGCGATGGCGGCTATGTGGGCGAGGACGGCCTGCCGCGCCTGAATGTGCTCGATCTGCAGCGCCTGATCCGCAGCCTGCCGAAGGTGGTGATCGCCCTGGTGGCGGGCTATGCCATCGGCGGCGGCCAGGTGCTGCATCTGCTCTGCGATCTCTCGATCGCTGCCGAGAACGCCCGCTTCGGGCAGACCGGCCCGCGCGTTGGCAGTTTCGACGGTGGTTTCGGCGCCGGTTACCTGGCCCGGGTGGTGGGCCAGCGCAAGGCGCGCGAGATCTGGTTTCTCTGCCGTCAGTACGGCGCCGATGAAGCGCTGCAGATGGGGCTGGTGAATGCCGTGGTGCCCCTGGAAGACCTGCAGCAGGAGGGGGCGCGCTGGGCCCGCGAGGTGCTGCAGCACAGCCCCACCGCCATCCGCTGCCTGAAGGCGGCCTTCAATGCCGAAACCGATGGCCTGGCGGGCATTCAGGAGTTGGCCGGCCAGGCCACGCACCTCTTCTACCGGACGGCTGAGGGCCAGGAAGGTCGCAACGCCTTCCTGGAGAAACGCTCACCTGACTTCTCCCAGGAGCCATGGCTACCTTGAGCGTCAAGGGGGGTCCAGGAGGCGGCGGGCGATGGCCAAACAGGCTGCGCAGACAGCACTTTCAGGGGTGTGGCCGCTGATCGCTCCAGCGCTCTATCGCCTCCCCAGCCGCCGCCCCGCTGCAGCTCCTGGCCGTGGCGCCTGGCTGGGCGCTCCGCTGCGGGCCCTGGCGCTGGCGGCCTTTGGCTGCAGCACGGCCGTGCAGGCCCAGCCGCCGCTGCCGGCATCGGCAGGGACTCCGCCGCTGCTGAGGTCCGCTGCAGCACCATCGCCCGCGCTGGCGCCTTCCGGTTCGCTGCCTGCGTCGGCCGGCCCACCGGAGCGTGGGCCAGCGCTCCAACCCGATGCCGCCCCCAGCCGCGAACTGGTGCTCGATCGCCGGCGTCGCCGGCTGGTGCTGCTGGAGCAGGGTCGTGAGCTGCTGCGTTTTCCGGTGGCGGTGGGCCGACCCGGCTGGGAGACGCCCGTGGGCCAGTTCCGGGTGATCGAGCTGGTGGCCAATCCGGTCTGGGAGCATCCGGCCACCGGCAGCAAGATCGGCCCTGGTCCCTCCAATCCCCTCGGCAGCCGCTGGATCGGCTTCCATCGCGACTGCCGGGGGCGCAGCGGCTTCAACGGCAGCGAGCAGCTGGTGGTGCGCGGCTGTGTCAGCGCCGGCTTCCACGGCACCCCCAACCGCAGTTCGGTGGGGCAGGCGGTGTCCCACGGCTGCGTGCGGCTCTACGACGAGCATGTGCGGCAGCTGTTCGAGCTGGTGCAGGTGGGCACCCCGGTGACGGTGCTGCCCTGAGCGGCCGGCCTGGGGTGGGCCGCCTGGCAAACAGTTCAGCCTGAACCGGCATCTCTGAAACCCCCTTTAAAGTTGCGCCCACTTTCGGCATGGTCCGGATGCGCATCCTGTTCGCCGCCGCTGAATGTGCCCCCCTGGTCAAGGTGGGTGGCATGGGGGATGTGGTGGGGTCCCTGCCCCCAGCCCTCGCCCGCCTCGGCCACGATGTGCGCGTGATCCTGCCCGGCTACGGGCGCCTCTGGAGCCGGCTGGCGATTCCGACGGAGCCGGTGTGGCGCGGCCACACCATGGGCAACGACTTCGCCGTGTTCGAGGTCGCCCATCCCACCACCGGTCTGCCCCTCTACCTGGTGGGCCATCCGGTGTTTGATGCCGAGCGCATCTACGGCGGCGACGACGAGGACTGGCGCTTCACCTTCTTCGCCAGTGCCGTGGCGGAATTCGCCTGGAACCACTGGAAGCCCCAGGTGCTCCACTGCCACGACTGGCATACGGGCATGATTCCGGTGTGGATGCACCAGGACCCGGAGATCAGCACGGTCTTCACCATCCACAACCTCAAGTACCAGGGGCCCTGGCGCTGGAAGCTCGATCGCATGGCCTGGTGCCCCTGGTATATGCAGGGGGATCACACGATGGCGGCGGCGCTGCTCTACGCCGATCGGGTCAATGCCGTCTCACCCACCTACGCCCAGGAGATCCGCACGCCGGAGTACGGCGAGAAGTTGGATGGGTTGCTGAATTTCGTCAGCGGCAAGCTGCGCGGCATCCTCAACGGCATCGACACCGACGACTGGAATCCCGCCAGCGATTCCACCCTGCCGGCCCGCTTCAGCGCCGAGGATCTGGCGCCGCGGGCGGAGAACAAGCGGGCGCTGCAGCAGCGCTTCGGTCTGCAGGAGAGCCCCCGCAGCTACCTGATGGGGCTGGTGAGCCGTCTGGTGGATCAGAAGGGGGTGGATCTGCTGCTGCAGGTGGCCGATCGCGTGCTGGCCTACACCGATAGCCAGATCGTGGTGCTCGGCACCGGCGACCGCGCCTATGAGAGCGGCCTGTGGCAGATGGCGGCGCGCCATCCCGGCCGCTTCGCCGTGTTCCTCACCTACGACGAAGCCCTCTCGCGCCTGATCTACGGGGGCAGCGACGCCTTCCTGATGCCGAGCCGCTTCGAGCCCTGCGGCATCAGTCAGATGCTGGCGATGCGCTACGGCTCGATCCCGGTGGTGCGCATGGTGGGGGGTCTGGTGGACACCGTGCCGCCCAACGACCCCGGCGCTGACGGCGGCCTGGGCAGCGGCACCGGCTACGGATTTGATCGTTATGAGCCGATCGATTTCTATACGGCGATCGTGCGCTCCTGGGAGGCCTATCGCAACCCGATCGCCTGGGCCCAGCTGCAGCGCCGGGCGATGGCCGTGGACTTCAGCTGGGCTCGCTCCGCCCACGACTACGACGCCATGTACCGCGAGGTCTGCGGTGTCAAGGAGCCCACGCCGGAGGCCGCCGCGGTGGAGCAGTTCTCCCAGGGCCAGGATGCGGATCCCAGTCGGCGGGGCCTGGTGGGCCTGCTCAAGCGCCGCTGAAGGCGGCGCGCCCCACGGTGCAGCAGCCCAGCTCCGAGCCGCCGGCCCGCGAACCCTCCCGCGATCTGCCGGCGCTCTATCAAGATCCCTGGCGCCGCCTGGCGGATGACCTGCGGGCGGTTGTGGCCAGCCTGCGGCTGCGGATCTGGGAGCTCTGGCGCCGCAACCGCCAGGGGCAGCTGCGCGTTCCCGGCTTCTGGCCGGCTGAGCTGGCGCCGCTGTTCTGGCCCCTGCTGCTGGCGGCTGCCCTGGCCCTGCTGCTGACCCTCAGCCTGCAGCTGGTGCCGCTCCTGGCTGGATCAGCAGCGGCTGGCGGCAGCGACGAGACTGCCGGCGGAGCTGGCGAGGTGGCGGCATCAGTCTCTTCCGCTGGCTCTGGCAGTGCGGCGCCTGGTCGTGATCCCGGCGATGCAGGTGCCAGCGCATCGATGGAGGGGCTGCGCACGGCCCCGGCGGCCCCGTTGCCGGCGGACTTGGGGCCGCTTCCATCGCCGCCTGCTGCGCTCGAGCTGCCTCCCCCGGCGCCGAACGCCCAGAAGACCACCCCTTCTGCTCAGGAGCAGCGCACCGGGCCCCCTCCGGCCCAGGCTGGCCGGGCTGAGCCGAAGCGTGCCTCGGGCTCCGCTCCCGCTGTGCCCTCCCAGACGCCTGTTTCCGGCGAGCCGCTGGCACCCGCTGCCTCCTCCCTGCAGGCAGCGGAGCCCCAGCCTCTGGTCGATCCGCTGCGGCAGGCCCTGGCTGCCAGCGATGCTGAGGGCTGGATTGCCGGCCTCGATCCCGATCCCGCCCGCGCTGCCCTGCGGCTGGAGCTGCGCAGCGGCTGGGGGTTGCTGCCCCAGCGCCGGCGCCAGGCGAATGCCGAGGCCTGGCAGCAGCAGGCCCTGGCCTGTGGCTATGAGCGGCTGACGCTGGTCGATCCCCAGGGCCGCCTGCTCGGGCGCTCCGCCCTGGTGGGTTCAGGCATGATCCTGCTCAATCCTGTGGCCGGGGCGGATGAATCTGGATCGTGAGCGGTTGCAGCAGCTCTGGGGCGCGCCGCGCGTGCCCGCGAGCGCCGAGGCCTTTGGCGCGGTGAGCACCGACAGCCGCCAGTTGCCGGCCGGCTGTCTGTTCCTGCCCCTGGTGGGGGAGCGCTTCGATGGCCATGGCTTTCTCGAGCAGGCGGTGAACGCCGGCTGCGGCGCCGTGCTCGCCCAGGCGGATCGCCTGGAGCCCGCGGCCCTGGTGGCCCTGGAGCAGCAGGCGGCGTTGGCCGGTTGCGGCCTCTGGCTGGTGCCCGACACCCTGCTCGCCTACCAGCAGCTGGCTGGCCTGTGGCGCCAGCAGCTGCCGGCCAGGGTGGTGGCGGTGACCGGTTCCGCCGGCAAGACCAGCACCCGCGAGCTGATCCGGGCGGCCCTGGCACCGCTGGGGCCGGTGCTGGCCTCCAGCGGCAATGAGAACAACGACATTGGCGTGCCGCTGACCCTGCTCAAGGCCACCCCGGACCATCGCGCCCTGGTGGTGGAGATGGGCATGCGCGGCCTCGGCGAGATCGAGCGCCTCAGCCGCTGCGCCCAACCCGATGTGGCGGTGATCACCAACATTGGCACCGCCCACATCGGCCGTCTCGGCAGCCGCGAGGCGATCGCCCAGGCCAAGTGCGAGATCGTCTGCGATCTGGCCCCCACGGGTGTGGTGGTGATTCCCGCCGGCGATCCGCTGCTGGAGCGCAGCCTCCAGCAGGTGTGGAGCGGGCGGGTGCTGCGGGTGGCCCTCACCGATGACGACGGCAACGACCAGGCCGACTGCCTCGGCGCGCTCGATCCCGTCGCCGGCACGATCAACCTGGAGGGGATCAGCCTGCCCCTGCCCCTGGAGGGGCGCCACCAGGCCCGCAATCTGCTGCTGGCCCTGGCGGTGGCCCGGGAGCTGGGGGTGCCGCTCGCGCAGCAGCAGGCCCTGCAGGTGGACCTGCCCGGCGGTCGCAGCCGCCGCCATCAGCTCGGCGGTGTGCTGCTGCTCGATGAGACCTACAACGCCTCCCCGGAGGCGGTGCTGGCCTCGCTCGATCTGCTGGCCGCCCAGCCGGTGCAGCGCCGCTTTGCCGTGCTCGGCACGATGCTGGAACTGGGGGAGCGCAGCGTCGAGCTGCATCGCCAGGTGGCCCGCCGCGCCCTGGATCTCGGCCTCGATGGGCTGGTGGTGGTGGCGGCCGATCCGGAGGCGGCGGCGATGGCCGAGGCGGCAGCTGGTCTGCCGCGGCTGCAGCGGGTGGCGACCCCCGAGCAGGCGGCTGACGCCCTCGATCCCTGGCTGGCGGCGGGTGATGCGGTGCTGCTCAAGGCCAGCCGCGGCGTGCAGCTGGAGCGGCTGATCCCACGGCTGCGGCAACTGCGCGACGCACCGGAGCCGCCGGCCGAGGAGCAGGCCGCCTGAGTCCGACTGGATCAGGCGGGACCTGGCCAGTTCTCCTTCACCAGCTGCTTGGCCCGGCCCAGGGCCAGGGCCCCGCTGGGCACGTCCTTGGTGAGGGTCGAGCCGGCCCCCACGGTCACGTTGCTGCCCAGGCTGATCGGTGCCACCAGCACCGAATTGGCACCGGTCTTGCTGCCGGCACCGATCACGGTGCGGTGCTTGCGCAGCCCGTCGTAGTTGGCGGTGATCGTGCCCGCCCCCACATTCACCCGCTCGCCCAGGTCGGCATCGCCGATGTAGCTGAGGTGGTTCACCTTCACGCCCCGGGCGAGGGTGCTGTTCTTCACCTCCACGAAGTTGCCGATGTGGCACTCGGGGCCCACCTCGCTGCCGGGCCGCAGCTGGGCGAAGGGCCCCACCGAGCAGTCAGCCGCCACCGTGGCGCTGCGCAGCACCGAGTGCAGCACCCGGCCGTTCTCACCGATCTGGCTGTCCTCGATCAGGCAGCCCGGGCCGATGCGGCTGCCGCTGCCGATCTGGCTGCTGCCACGGAAATGACACTGGGGCTCCACCACCACATCACGGCCGAAGCGCGTGCCCTCGGAGAGGGTGCAGCTGGCCGGGTCGATGAAGGTCACCCCCTCGGCCATCCAGTGGCGCCGCAGGCGCTCCTGCAGCACCGCTTCGCACTGGCTCAGCTGCAGCCGGTCGTTGATGCCGTTGATCTCCGCGGCATCCGCCACCTCCAGGTGCATCGCCGGGCTGAGCATCGCCACCGTGTCGGTGAGATAGAGCTCGCCCTGGTCGTTGTCGCTGCTCAGCCGCGGCAGCACCGCCGCCAGCTGCGGCCAGTTGAAGCAGTAGATGCCGGCATTGATCAGGTTGATCTGCCGCTGCTGGTCGCTGCAGTCGCGGTGCTCCACGATCGCGCTGACGTTGCCAGCGGCATCGGCCACCACCCGCCCGTAGCCGCTTGGATCCTCCAGTCGGGCGCTGAGCAGGGTCACGGCGGCCCCGCTCTGGCGATGCCGTTCCAGCAGCAGCTCCAGGGTCTCGGGCCGCAGCAGCGGCACATCGCCGTTGAGCACCAGCAGATCGCCCGTGAAGCCGGCCAGCGGCTGCAGCAGCTGCTGCACCGCGTGGCCCGTGCCGTTCTGGGGTTGCTGCAGCACGAATTCCAGACCGCTGTGGGCCGCCAGCGAGGCCTCCACCCGCTCAGCCTGGTGGCCGACGATCAGCAGCCGCCGCTCTGGTGCCAGGGCAGCGCAGCTGGCCAGCACCCGCTCCACCAGGGTGGCGCCGGCCAGCGGTTGCAGCACCTTGGGCAGATCGCTCTTCATGCGGGTGCCCTTTCCGGCGGCCAACACGGCAACGGCGAGCATCAGCGGATCAGAACGGCTGGGCGGGAATCTACGCGGACCGCTCGGGCTCCAGACCCCAGCGGCGACGCCAGGCGCTGGTGGATGCGGCGCTGCTGCAGGCCTGGGCCCGCTCCCGCGCCTGCAGGATCTGCGCCGCTGAGGCCCGGCGGCTGGGATCGCGGTAAGGCTCGGCGGCCCGGGTGCGCAGGTGCTCGCGCTCCATTGCGCTCAGGGGCCGCAGCACGCTGTGGCTGTCCGCCGGGCCGGGCAGGGGGTAGGGGCTGGCCACCGTGCCCAGGCTCCAGCTGCCCGGCACCGCGGATCCGCTCTCGCTGGCTGTGGCCGTGGCTGTGGCGGTTGCCGCCAGCTGCAGCCCCGCCAGCTCCAGGCTGCGGCGCACCGCCGCCGCACTGCAATAGGTGAGCAGCCGCCCGTCGGGCCGCAGCAGCGCCGCCAGGTCGCTGAGGAACTCCAGGCTCCAGAGCTGCGGGCAGTGGCGCGGCGAGAAGGCATCGAGCAGCACCAGATCCACCTGCCCGCGCTGCTGCGCCAGCAGCCCCGGCAGGGTGCAGCGGGCATCGCCCCAGAGCAGCGTGCCGCTGCCGGCCGCACTGCTCCAGCCACTCCGCCCCTGCAGTTGCTCAAGCAGTTCCAGCCCCGGCCCCGCCCATTGCTGCCGGAACGCGGCGGATTGCAGGGCCAGGGTCAGCGGGCGCCGGTCGAGCTCCAGGCCCCACCAGCGCTGCTGCAGCTGGCGTGGCAGGCAGGCCTCCAGCAAGGCGGCGCTGTTGGTGCCGAGGCCGACGCAGACATCCACCACCCGCAGCTCCCGGCCGGGCGCGAACCGCTCCAGTTGCGCCGGCGCCACGAATTTCAGCCGGGCCTCCCGCCGGGCACCGATGCTGCCGTGAAAGGCTTCACCAAAGCGCTCGCTGTAGAGGCTGAAGCTGCCGTCGTCGCCGGTGGTGGTCCGCAGGCCTGCAGCAGCCGTGGCCGGCAGGCCGTCAGCAGCCGAGCCGCGCGAGGTCATCCCAGAACCCCGGATAGGACACCGCGGCGGCGTCCGGACGATGCAGCTGGCTGTCGCCTTTGGCGATCCGGGCCGCCACCGCCAGGCTCATCGCCACCCGGTGGTCGGTTTCGCTGTCCAGTTCGGCGCCGTGCAGTTCGGTGACGCCGGTGATCGTCATACCGTCCTCGCTCTCCACCACCCGGGCGCCCATCGCTCCCAGCTGGCGGGCCATCACCGCCAGGCGGTCGGTCTC
>CBFHOT010000055.1:0-13145 GCA_965657465.1 Cyanobacteriota bacterium
TGGCGCCGACATTGGTGGCCAGCTCAGCGCGGCCGCGCCCCTGGGCGGTGATCAGGTAAGGCTCACCCGGCAGCTTGGTGTCGAGGAACAGACGGCTCCAGTTGCTGCCGCCATCGGTGCTGTGCAGCAGCAGGCCGGGCTGGCCGGCGATCCAGCCCTCCTGACCGTCGAAGTCGATGCTGATCAGGCGGAAGTTCTCCTCCTCCGGCAGATCCAGGGCCCGCGGCTGCCAGCTGGCACCGCCGTCGGCGGTTTCCATGATCAGGCGGTTGCTGCCCACCAGAAAGCCGTGGCGGTCGTCGGTGAAGGCCAGGGCGAGGGGGTTGGCGCGGGTGTCCAGCTCCACCGGTTGCCAGGGGCTGACCGAGGCTTCGGGCAGCCCGGTGCTGACGCAGCCGCCGAGGCCCAGCCCCAGGCCAACCACGAGCACCAGGCTGAGCAGGGGCGACAGCAGCCGTCGCAGGCGCGCCTGCCGGCAAGGGAGAGGGGGATGAGCCATCGTCAGCGCAGGGAGTAGAGGGAGAGGAAGAAGGCGATCGCCAGGGCGAAGCCGCCGAAGATCAGCACATTCTTCTGGCCGGGGGTAAGGCGGTTGACGCCCAGGCCGAAGTTGAGGTTTTCCTCGAAGCCGCTCGGCTTGTCGCGGGGACCGATGTCCTTGAAGGCCCCCACCTTGCTGCGGCACACCGGGCAGCGGAAGCTGAGGGGATCGAGATCGGCGAAGGCGGTGCCGGGCTCGATGCCCACCTTGCGCACGCCTTCGGCCGGGTCGTAAACGAAGCCGCAGCTGCGGCACTCAAAGCGGTGGCTGGCCGGATCGCTGACGGGCTCGCTGGGGGCTGCGGCCTCAACGGCCTCGGGCGCGTCAGCTTCAACGGCGTCGGGGGCCGCAACCGCCTCGGGCGCCTCCGGGGCGAGCGGCTCCGGCGGGGGGGCGATGGGCAGCTCCTGCTCCGGAGCGTCGGGGAGCGGATTCTCGCTGCTCATCCCTGGTCGACAAACGGTGCCAAAACTGTATCCAGGCCGGGAGGGAGGCCGTTCGCAACCCGGATCACAGGACCCGGAGCACGGGGGCGGATGCCAGACTGCGCCGCAGCTTGGGCTGGCCCATGTTCGTGCTCTCCGGCTACGACGCCTTCCTCGGCTTCCTGCTGATCTCGGCGGCGGTTCCGGTGCTGGCCCTGGTGGCCAACAAACTGCTGTCCCCGACCAGCCGGCAGGGGGAGCGCGAGCTGACCTACGAATCCGGCATGGAGCCGATCGGCGGCGCCTGGATTCAGTTCAATATCCGCTACTACATGTTCGCGCTGGTCTTCGTCATCTTCGACGTGGAGACCGTGTTCCTCTACCCCTGGGCCGTGGCCTTCCACCGCCTCGGCCTGCTGGCCTTCATCGAGGCCCTGGTGTTCATCGCCATCCTGGTGGTGGCCCTCGCCTATGCCTGGCGCAAGGGCGCCCTGGAATGGAGCTGAGCTTCATCCCGGCCCTCCACCGCTCGATTCCTCCGCCGTTCTTCGCCCAGCCGTCCGCCGCGCCGTCCCCATGACTCCCGCCACCCCGTCCATCGACGCGCTCCGGGATCTGCGAGCCGCCAGCTGCTCGCCCGTCGGCGCCCCGCAGGTCACCTCGGATCTCTCCGAGAACGTGATCCTCACCACCCTCGACGACCTGCACAACTGGGCGCGCCTGAGCAGCCTCTGGCCGCTGCTCTATGGCACCGCCTGCTGCTTCATCGAGTTCGCGGCGCTGATCGGCTCCCGGTTCGACTTCGACCGCTTCGGTCTGGTGCCCCGTTCCAGCCCGCGCCAGGCCGACCTGCTGATCGTGGCCGGCACCGTGACCATGAAGATGGCGCCGGCGCTGGTGCGGCTGTATGAGCAGATGCCCGAGCCCAAGTACGTGATCGCCATGGGCGCCTGCACGATCACCGGCGGCATGTTCTCGGCCGACTCCACCACCGCCGTGCGCGGTGTGGACAAGCTGATCCCCGTGGACCTCTATCTGCCCGGCTGCCCGCCCCGCCCCGAGGCGATCTTCGATGCGGTGATCAAGCTGCGCAAGAAGGTGGGCAACGAGGCCCTGGCCGAGCGCGGCAACCTGCGCCCCACCCACCGCTACTGCACCGTGCCGCACGAGATGGTGGCGGTGGAGCCGATCGTGGATGGCCGCTACCTGCAGGCCGAAACCCAGAAGGCGGCCCTGGCCGCCGCCGCCGGGCTGCCCCTGGGCGCCCTGGCAGCCACCCAGACCGCCGCTGCAGACGCCACGGTGCCTGCCAGCTCCGATGCCAACGCCAGCGCCTGAACCCGCGCCCGAATCCGATGCCTGAGGACACCTCCCCGGCGGTGATCGCCAACCCCGAACCCGGCCCCGTGAGCCGCTGGCTGAGCAGCCAGGGCTTCGACCACGAGCAACTGCCCGCCGACCATCTCGGCGTGGAGGTGATCGGCGTCGAGCCGGCCTTCCTGCCGCTGCTGGCCACCGCCCTCAAGGCCCACGGCTTCGACTACCTGCAGTGCCAGGGCGGCTACGACGAGGGCCCCGGCGGCCGCCTGGTGAGCTTCTACCACCTGGTGAAGCTGGCGGGCCTGGCCGAGCGCTGCGCCGGCGGCGACAGCCTGCCCGGCGATGTTCGCCCTGAGGAGGTGCGCCTCAAGGTGTTCCTGCAGCGCGATGGCGACCTGACGATCCCCAGCCTCTACGGCCTGTTCCGCGGCGCCGACTGGCAGGAGCGCGAAACCTTCGACATGTACGGCATCCGTTTCGAGGGTCATCCCCATCCGAAGCGGCTGCTGATGCCCGAGGACTGGCAGGGCTGGCCGCTGCGCAAGGACTACGTGCAGCCGGACTTCTACGAGATGCAGGACGCCTACTAACGCCGAACGCACCGTGGTGCGTTGACGGTGCTGCTGGCTCTGGCGGTGCTGGCGGAAGAAGCGCATCACCGCCAGGGCCAGGCTGCGGGGATCGTGGCGCAGGGTTGCCGTCGGCCGGGCACCCTGCAGCGGCGCCTGCATCACGGCATACCCCTGGCGCCGCAGCCGCCGCGGATCGCAGCGCACCGGTTCCGCTCCCTGCTGGCGGTAGTGATCGAGCAGCGGCGAATCGGGCATGTCCTCCTGGGCCAGCACCGCGGTGAACAGCCGCTGGTCGACGCCGAGGCTGGCCAGTTGCGCCTCGATCGCCCGCAGATGGCCCTCCACATCGAGGCCGTCGGTTTCGCCCGGCTGGGTCATCAGGTTGCAGATGTAGAGGCGGGGCGCCTTGCTGCGAGCGATCGCCTGCACCAGCTCCGGCACCAGCAGGTTGGGCAGCAGCGAGGTGTAGAGGCTGCCGGGACCGAGCACGATCAGATCGGCGTGGGCGATGGCCTCGATCGCCCGCGGCAGGGCCGGCGGCCGCTCCGGGCTGCAACCGAGGCGCACGATCGGGCTGTGGGCATGGCCGATGCGCGATTCCCCCTCGATGCGCTCACCGTTCTCCAGCTCGGCCCAGAGGCGCACATCAACATTGGTGGCCGGCACCACCTGGCCCTGCACCGCCAGCACGCGGCTGCTGGCGGTGATCGCCGCCTCGAGGCTGCCGGTGATGGCGGTGAGCGCCGAGAGGAAGAGGTTGCCGAAGCTGTGACCTTCCAGGCCGGCGCCGGCCTGGAAGCGGTACTGGAACAGGCGGGTGAGCAGCGGCTCCTCCCGGGCCAGGGCCGCCAGGCAGTTGCGGATGTCGCCGGGGGGCAGCACGCCCAGCTCGCGCCGCAGCACGCCGCTGCTGCCGCCGTCATCGGCGACGGTGACGATCGCCGTGAGGTTGGAGCTGTAGCGCTTGAGGCCGCTGAGCAGGGTGGAGAGGCCGGTGCCGCCGCCGATGGCCACGATGCTCGGACCGCGGTTGAGCCGCCCCTGGGCCGCCAGCGCATCCACCAGCAGGGTGTCCTTGTCGGGGGCGAGGGCCTGCTGAATCGCCCCGAAGCTGCGGCTCTGGCCCAGCCAGATCAGGCCCGCCCCCACCGCCAGCACCAGCGGCCCGGTGATGCCCCGCGGCAGCACGGTGGTGATGTTCTTGAGCAGCCACTGGATGCCGGAGAGGGTCCAGTAGATCGGCTGCAGATCGGCCCACACCGCCGCCCCCAGCAGGGCGATCAGCAGCCCCAGGCCGGAGGTGATCATCCAGCGCTTGACCACCAGACCCGGCTGCAGCCAGCGCACGGCGCGGCGGGAGCGGCTCACCAGATCCCGCTGGCGCAGATCACCGCGTCCCACCCAGCTCGGGCGCGAGCGCAACCGCCGCGGGCGCCGGGGCGGGGAAGGCGAGGCCGGAACAGGCAAGACGGATGGTGCGGCCAGGCAGAGGGCGCGGCCAGGCAGACGCCGCCCGACTCTAGGCAGCCTGTCCGGACAGAACCAGGCAGGACCGCCAGGATGGGGGCCGATCCGGAGCGGTGCCCTGGCCCCCTCGCCCCTGTCCTCAGCGCCGGCCCCCCATCCAGCCGACGCCCATGCCACCGCAGCGCCGGTGGCCGAACTGCGCGACCTGAGCCTGGCCTTCGGCCCGCACACCGTGCTCGACCAGGTGAACCTGAACCTGCAGGCGGGCGAACGGCTGGTGGTGGTGGGCCCCTCCGGCGCCGGCAAATCGACGATCCTGCGGCTGCTGGCGGGCCTGCTGCTGCCCAGCCGCGGCTCGGTGCTGCTGCACGGCGAGCGGCAGAGCTACCTGCGCCTCGATCAGCAGCACCCCCCCGATGTCCGGCTGGTGTTCCAGAACCCGGCCCTGCTCGGCTCGCTCACCGTGGGGGAGAACGTGGGCTTCCTGCTCTATCGCTTCAGCAAGCTGAGCGAGGCGGAGATCCGCCAGCGGGTGCGCCAGGCGCTGGAGGCGGTGGGTCTCGGCGGCATCGAGCAGTTGCTGCCGGGGGAGCTGAGCGGCGGCATGCAGAAGCGGGTGAGCTTCGCGCGGGCGTTGATCCAGGATCCGAGCCAACCCCAGGGGCGGGTGCCGCTGCTGCTGTTCGATGAACCCACCGCCGGGCTCGATCCGGTGGCCTGCACCCGCATCGAGGATCTGATCGTGCGCACCACCGAGCTGGCAGGAGCCAGCGCCGTGGTGGTGAGCCATGTGCACAGCACGATCGAGCGCACCGGTGAGCGGGTGATGTTGCTCTACGACGGCCAATTCCGCTGGCAGGGCGACCTCGAGGGCTACCGCCGCAGTGACAATCCCTATGTGGTTCAGTTCCGCAGCGGTAGTCTGCGGGGACCTATGCAACCGGCGGAGGTCTGAGCGATGCGCCGCTCCGTGCGTGAGGCGATCGTCGGCTTTTCCTTGCTGGCCGCCGTCTCCAGTGCCGTCGGCCTCAGCCTCTGGCTGCGGGGGCTCTCCTTGACCCGCCAGTTCTGGACGCTGGAAGCGCGCTTCCAGCAGGCCGATGGGCTGGCGGTGCGCTCACCGGTGGTCTACCGGGGGGTGATCGTGGGCAGCGTGCGCTCGGTGCAGATCACACCGGATGCGGTGATCGCCCAACTGGAGATCACCAACGCGAATCTGCGGCTGGCGCGCACCACGGTGGCCGAGATCGGCCAGGTGTCGCTGCTGGGTGGCGAAGCCCAGGTGGCCCTGGTGAGCAGCGGCCAGCCGCTGGCCAGCGATGCCCCCAGCCCCCGCTCCAGCGCCTGCCGGCCGAGCACCATGCTCTGCGACGGCAGCACCATCAGCGGCAGTGAAGGCTCCAGCCTCTCCAGCCTCACCACCTTGATGCACCGGCTGCTGGTGCAGGCGGAGAAGGAGCAGGTGGTGAGCAAATTCGCCGATGTGGCCACCAGCATCGACACCACCGCCAAGCAGGCCACAGCGTTCCTGAGCGAGGGGCGCGGCCTGGTGGCCGATGGCAAGGGGCTGATCCGCAACCTCGATCAGTCGGTGAACCGGGTGCAGCCGGCGATCACCGACATCAACGCCAGCTCGGCCCACCTGCGGCAGCTGCTGGCGGCGCTGGACAACCCGAAGGTGGTGAACGATCTGCGCCAGACCGTGGCCAACGCCGAGCGGCTCACCGCCCAGTGGGAGGCGGTGGGCGGCGACGTGCAGAAGCTCACCGCCGATCCGGCCTTCATGGATGGGGTGCGCAGCGTGGCCGTGGGGCTGGGGCTGTTCTTCGATGAGCTCTACCCCGCCCAGACCGGCGCCGCCCGCGATCGCGAGCAACGCCAGAAGGCCAGGAGCGAGGGCGCCGCGGCCAACAGCACAGCGGCGCCGCCGGCCAAGGCCCAGCCCTGAGCACCGCCAGGGCGGGCAGCCAGCGGCTCAGACGCCGCTGATCGCCTCCATGGCGATGGCGGCGATCGCCTGATCGCTGGCCTTGGGCAGCTGGACGTACTTGCCGCCGGCCGCCTCGGCCAGGTCCTTGCCCATGCCGCTGCCGATGAACTTGCGCTCGGTGTCGATCACCAGCAGCTTGATGCCCAGGGCCCGGTAGCGGCTGGCCACCTGCTTCACCTCCTCCTTGAGGTCCACCGGCTCCTCGCCCTCCAGCTGCGGCTGGCCGAGGGAGCGGCTGAGGGGCACGTTGCCGCGGCCATCGGTGATCGCCACCACCACCACCTGGCCGAGATCACCGGTGGCCAGGGCGTTGGCCCCCACCCGGGCGGCCTGGGAGAGGCCGTGGGCCAGCGGTGAACCGCCACCGCAGGGCATCGATTCCAGGCGCCGGCGGGCGGCGGTGATCGAGCGGGTGGGGGGCAGCAGCACCTCGGCCTGCTCGCCGCGGAAGGGGATCAGGGCCACCTCGTCGCGGTTCTCGTAGGCCTCGGTGAGCAGCCGGATCACGGCCCCCTTGGCGCTCTGCATCCGGTTGAGGGCCATCGAACCGCTGGCATCCACCAGGAAGATCACCAGGGCGCCGGCCTTGCGCTGCAGCTGCTTGGCGCGCAGGTCGCCGTCCTCCACCACCACCTTGCGGTGGGGCTCCCGCTCGCGGCGCGTTTTCTGATAGGGCGCGGCAGCGCGCAGGGTGGCGTCCACGGCGATGCGCTTCACCGGGCCGCGGGGAAGCATCGGCTTCACGTAGCGGCCGCGGGAATCGCTGAACACCACGGCGCGGCTGCCGCTGCCGCCGGTCTTGGCCTTGGCCGCCCCGAACAGCAGCAGATCGGGATCGATCAGAAACTCCTCGGGGATCTCCGGCGGCGCCTGATCCTCGGGGGCGTCATCCTCCTCGTCGTTGTCGTTGTCGTCGGGCTCGTCAGGCTCCTGTTCGTTCTCGGGCGGCTCGGGCTCCTCCGGTGGCTGCTCGCCCTGCGGCGGCGGGGGCGGCGGCGGCGGCGGTTCCATCGGCTGCTCCGGATCCGGCGGCGGCAGCTGCAGGGCCCGCGGCGCGATCACCAGGCGCACGGCCACCTGCAGGTCTTCGGCGTCCACCCGGTCGCGGCCGGAGAGGGCGGCGTGGGCGCGGGCCACCCGCACGGCATAGAGCTCGCTGCGATGCCCCTCCACACCGCCGCGCAGGGCCTCCTTCACCAGGTATTCGATCTGCTCGCGGGCGATCTGCACATCGGGCAGCCACTGGCGGGCCAGCAACAGCTGGGTGGCGAGGGCGTCGGTGTCCTCCTGGAAGCGGGCGCGGAAGCTGTCGCTGGCTTCGGCGTGATCGATGGCGCTGCGGCTGATCGCCACCCGCTGCTCCAGATCCAGGGCCTGATTGGCGCTGAGGCAGATGGCGAAGCGATCGAGCAGGTGATCGCGCACCGCCCCCTCCTCGGGGTTGTAGGTGGCGATCAGCAGGCAGCGGCAGGGATGGGAGAGGCTCAGGCCTTCGCGTTCGATGCGGTTCTCACCGCTGCCCACCGCCGCCAGCAGCAGGTTGGTGATGTTGTCGTCGAGCAGGTTGAGCTCGTCCACGTAGAGCACACCGCGGTGCGCCTCGGCCAGCAGGCCCGGCTGGAACACGGCCTGGCCGCTGGCCAGGGAGGCGGTGACATCCACCGAGCCCACCAGGCGGTCTTCGGTGATGCCCAGCGGCACCTGCACGAAGGGAGCGGGGATCACCTTGGTGGGCAGCAGCGCAGCGGTGTCGCTGCCGCTGGGGTCGGCACCGAGCTCCTGCAGGCGGCTGCGGGTGGCCTCATCCCAGTCGTCGGGGCGGCGCGGGTCGATGTTCAGGCCGGCCGGTGCCGGCTGACCTGGGGCGGGCATGCCCAGATCGAGCACATCGATCGGCGGCAGCAGCGCGTGCAGACCGCGGGCCAGCACGGATTTGCCGGTGCCGCGGCCGCCGGCGATCACAACCCCGCCCAGGCCCGGATCCACCGCCGCCAGCAGCAGCGCCAGCTTGAGGGTGCCGTGGCCGGTGATCGCGGCCAGCGGGAAGGCGCGGGCGGCGCTGTCGCTGCTGACTGCGCTGGCAACCATGGAAGACGCTGGGCCGGGTGTGGCGGCCAGTCTCGCCGATGGTGCCGGCGGACGGTCAGGATGCCGCCGCGGGAGCAGCAGCGGCGGTGGTGGAGCAGCGGTGATGGGGGAGCGGAGGTGGAGGAGCCGGTCGTGAAGGCACCGGTGGACGCGGCAGCGGCCGGGCTACCGACGCGGGCAGCGGCTGGCGGCATCGCCATCGCGCTTGGCGCCAACCTGCCGGGGCCGGCCGGCCCACCGCTCGAGACCCTGCAGACGGTGCGGCCGCTGCTGGTGGCGCTGCTGCAGCGCCGGGGCTGCGGGGCGCTGCGCTGGTCGCCGCTGCATGCCACGGCGGCGGAAGGGGGACCGGCGGATCAGCCCGACTACCTCAATGCCGTGGTGCTGGCGGCCGCACCGGCGCCGGCCGATCCGCTGGCCCTGCTGCTGGAGCTGCAGCTGCTGGAGGCCCGCTTCGGCCGGCAGCGCCGCGAACACTGGGGGCCCCGCAGCCTCGACCTCGACCTGCTCTGGTGCGGCGACTGCCGCAGCGACAGCGCCGCCCTGACCCTGCCCCATCCGCGGCTGCAGCAGCGCCGCGTTGTGCTGGCGCCCCTGGCGGCAATCGATCCAGCCCTGCAGCCACCGGGCAGCGACCGGAGCTGCGGGGCCCTGCTGCAGACGCTGGATCCGGGGATCGGCGCCCCGCCGCGGCGGCTGGCGGGCAGCCCCGGCTGGCCGGAATAGCCTGAGGCCACCTGGGGCAGCGCCATGGCCGCCGACCCAACCGCCAACCCAGCGGACGAGCCAGCCGCCGGGACCGTCAACGCCAAGGCCCAGCACGCCCGGCACATGCGCCAGGCGATCGCCCTGATGCGCCAGGCGGGGGTGGTGGAGCGCAGCGGCGGGCCCTTCGGCGCCGTGGTGGTGCGCGATGGCCAGGTGCTGGGCGCTGCGGGCAACAGCGTGCTGCGCGACGTTGACCCCACGGCCCACGCCGAGGTGAACGCGATCCGCCAGGCCTGCCGCCACGCCGGCAGCCACGAGCTGCACGGGGCGGTGCTGTATTCCAGCGGCGAATGCTGCCCGATGTGTTACGCGGCCGCTTCCTGGGCCCGGATCGCCAAGGTGTACTACGCCTCGCGCTGGAGCGACTACGCCGATCTGTTCGACGACGCCCGCATCCAGGCGGACATGGCGCGGCCGCCGCAGGCGCGGCAGCTGGCGCCGGAGCCGCTGCTGCGCGAGGAGGCCCTGGCGGTGTGGCAGGAGTTCCGGCAGCTGGAGGGGGGCGCGCGCTACTGAGGCGCAACCCCGGCCGCAGCTGCGAGGCCTGCGCGATGCTGGCGCCATCGCTGATCCCTCGCCGATGGCGCCCCTGCCCGCCCCCGAGCCCGCGCGCCACCTGGAGACCCAGGCCTCGCTGGATGCCCGCAAGCTGCGCTTCGAGATCAACCGCGTGCAGCTGCCGATGGGGGTGGAGGGCAGCTTCGGGGTGATCAAGCACCCGGGTGCGTCGCTGGCGGTGCCGGTGCTCGAGGACGGCCGGGTGGTGGTGCTGCGCCAATACCGCTTCGCCGTGGCCACCCGGCTGCTGGAATTTCCAGCCGGCACCCTCGATCCTGGCGAGACGCCGCTGAGCACGATGCAGCGGGAGCTGCAGGAGGAGGCCGGCTACAGCGCCAGCCGCTGGGATCCGCTGGGGGCGATGCTGCCCTGCCCGGGCTACTCCGATGAGGTGATCCACCTGTTCCTGGCCCGCGACCTCACCGCGCTCACGGAACGTCCGGCCGGCGACGACGACGAAGACCTGGAGGTGGTGCTGATGACACCGGCCGAGCTCGATGGCGCTATCGCCAGCGGTGATGAATATCTCGACGGCAAGAGCATCACCGCCTGGTTCCGGGCCAAGCAGCTGCTGGAGCTGGCATGAGCACCCCCCGCTGGCTGTTCTGGCATCGGCGCGACCTGCGCCTGGCCGACAACCGCGGCCTGGCGGCGGCGGTGGCCGCCACCCCGGCGGTGACCGGTGTGTTCGTGCTCGATCCGGCGATCCTCAGCGCCGCCGACATGGCACCGGCGCGGCTCTGGTTTCTGAGCGAGAGCCTGCGGGAGCTGGAGCAGGCCTGGCGGGCGGCGGGCAGCCGGCTGCTGATCCTGCGGGGCACACCGCAGCAAGTGCTGCCGGCGCTGGCGCGGCAGCTGCAGGCGGAGGTGGTGGCCTGGAACCGCGATGTGGAGCCCTACGGCCGTGAGCGCGACCGGCAGGTGGCCCGCGCCCTGCAGGCAGGCGGCACCCGGGTGCTGGTGGGCTGGGACCAGCTGCTGGTGGATCCGGAGGCCCTGCGCACCGGCGCCGGCGAGCCCTACCGCGTCTACGGCCCCTACTGGCGCAGCTGGCGGCGGCAGGTGGAGCAGCTCGAGGCCGGCGGCAGCGGCGGCCTGGCGCCCCAGGCCGCACCGAGCGGGCTGCAGGATCTGGACCCGAGGCAGCTGGCCGGGCTGCAGGGGGAACTGACCCCGGGCGATGCCGCCCTGGAGCACGGCTTCGCCGGCGCTGATCTCTGCCCCTGCCGCCCCGGTGAGGCTGCTGCGGCTGAGCAGTTGCGGGCCTTCTGCGATGGCGGCGCCCTGCTTGCTTATGAGCCGGGCCGCAACATGCCGGGTGAGGCCGGCACTTCAGCCCTGAGCGCTGCCTTCAAGTTCGGCACCCTCAGCCCCCGCCAGGCCTGGGCGGCGGCGCAGGCGGCGCGGCAGCTGGCCCGCAGCGAGGAACAGCAGCAGTCGATTCAGGTGTGGGAGCAGGAGCTGGCCTGGCGCGAGTTCTACCAGCAGGCGCTGTTCCACTTCCCCGAGCTGGCGGACGGCCCCTACCGGCCCCAGTGGCGCGCCTTTCCCTGGGAGAACAACCAGGCCTGGTTCGAGGCCTGGCGCGACGGCCTCACCGGCATGCCGATCATCGATGCGGCGATGCGGCAGCTGAACGAAAGCGGCTGGATGCACAACCGCTGCCGCATGAACGTGGCCTCCTTCCTGGTGAAGGATCTGATCTGCGACTGGCGCTGGGGCGAGGCCGCCTTCATGGCCCGACTGGTGGATGGTGATCTGGCCGCCAACAACGGCGGCTGGCAGTGGAGCGCCAGCAGCGGCATGGACCCCAAGCCGCTGCGGATCTTCAATCCGGCCACCCAGGCCCAGAAGTTCGATCCGGAGGGCGAGTACATCCGCCGCTGGCTGCCGGAGCTGCGGCACGTGAACACCAAGGATCTGCTCAGCGGCGCGATCGCGCCGCTGGAGCGCCGGGGCTACCCGGCGCCGCTGGTGAATCACAAGCTGCAGCAGGCGCGCTTCAAGGCCCTCTACGCCAGCGTGCGCGGTTAGGGGTCAGGATGCGGCGGCGGCCACTGGCGCCGCGGCGGGGGCTGAATCGGCAGCAGCCGGAGCGGAACCAACCAGCACCTGCTGCAGCACCTCCACCACCCGCTGCTGCTGAACAGCGCTGAGCTCCGGGAAGATCGGCAGGCTGAGCACCTCAGCGCAGAGCCGCTCGGTGACCGGCAGCGAGCCGGGGCCATAGCCGAGATCGGCGTAGGCCGGCTGCAGGTGGATCGGGATCGGGTAGTAGATGATCGTGCTCACGCCGGAGTCCTGAAGCTGCTGCTTCAGCCAGTCGCGGCAGGCCGCCTCCGGCAGGCCGAACGCGGCGCTGTCGGGCGAAGGGGTGCAAGCCGGGCCCGGGGTGCAGCCATTGCCGGTGCCATTGCCCGCAGCCGCAGCGCAGGCCTTGGCGCCGCTGCAGGCCGGCACCCGCACCACGAACTGATTCCAGCTGTGGCCCTCCGGCCCCGGCTGCGGCAGGTGCAGGCCGCCGAGGCCGGCCAGCTGCTGGCGATAGCCGGCGGCGATGCCGCGGCGCTGCTCGATCCAGCGCTGCAGATGCGGCAGCTTCACGTTCAGCACGGCCGCCTGGATGGCATCGAGGCGGCTGTTGTAGCCGAGGTTGGTGTGCAGATAACGGCGGGGCATGCCGTGCACCGCCAGCTCACGCAGACGCTGAGCCAGGGCGTCGTCGCGGCAGACCACCGCACCGCCATCGCCGGCGGCGCCGAGGTTCTTGGTGGGGAAGAAGCTGAAGCAGCCCGCATCACCCCAGCTGCCCACGGGCCGGCCGGCCCAGCTGGCGCCGGTGGCCTGGGCGCAGTCTTCGATCACGCGCAGGCCGTGACGTTCGGCGATGGCGGTGATCCGCTCCATGTCCACCGGCCGGCCGAACAGATGCACCGGCAGCAGGGCGCGGGTGGCCGGGGTGATCGCCGCCTCGATCCGCTCGAGATCGATCAGATAGGTGTCGGCATCCACATCCACAAACACCGGCGTGGCACCCACGGCGCTGATCGCTTCCGCCGTGGCGAAGAAGCTGAAGGCGGTGGTGATCACCTCATCGCCGGGGCCGATGCCCAGGCCCCGCAACGCCAGGATCAGGGCGTCGGTGCCGCTGTTGCAGCCCACGGCGTGGGGCACCGCGCAGCTGGCGGCGAACTGCTCCTCGAACTGCCGCACACCGCTGCCGCCGATGTACTGACCGCTGCGCAGCACCTGGAGAACAGCCTGGTCGAGGGCCTCTCCGAGCTCCTGGATCTGCTCGCCGAGGCTGAAGGGGGGCACTTGCATGGCGCCGACGTTAAGCGCCCCACCGGGCCGCCCTCAGCGGGCCCATTCCGGTTCCTCACCCGGACGCCACTTGATGTTGCAACCGATGGAGG
>CBFHOT010000056.1:0-13133 GCA_965657465.1 Cyanobacteriota bacterium
CCGGCGGCGGCTCGCTGCCGGCCCCCGATGGGCTGATGCGCTGCGAGGCTCCGGCCCCCGGCCGCTACCTGGTGCTGGGCAGCGGCCAGCAGGCCGGCGAGCCCCTGGCGGTGCTGCTGCAGGAAACCTGGAGCGCCGATGGCCGGATCGAGGGCAGCCGCTGGCTGCGTCAGGGCCGCCGCTTCGTGGAAGACCGCTACACCGGCACGATCACCAACGGCGAGCACTGCTGGGCCAAGGTGCAGCGCCAGGGCAAGGCCGGCGCCATGACCACCCTGGTGGCCCTCGATCAGCTGGGGCGGCCCCGCACCGCCCTCGCCCAGGACGAGGGCCAGGTGCTCGGGCTGCGCTATGTCGCCCAGCCTCAGGTGCGCTGCCATCGCGGCCTGCTCAATGGCCTGGTGACCAGCCAGCAGCAGGGCCAGAGCTGGCGCGACAACCGCTGGCAGCCCAATGCCGTGGTGCAGCGGGAGTGGTGGCAGCAGGGTGCGGTGCAGGGCATCGCCGTGTCCAACTACGGCGGCCGCCAGCTGCAGGCCACCTACAGCGGCCGCCTGGAGATCGGCCCCGACTGCCTCGGCCGCATGGTGCAGCGCGATTCCCTCGGCAACAGCTATGCCTATCGCGTGGTGGTGCGCGCCGATGGCGGCGGCTACGTGTACCTGCAGACCGACCCCGACGACCTCACCCTGGGGCTGCTGCAGCGCCAGCTCTGAAGGCGCCACGGCTGCGGCCGCTCGCTCCTGCTCCCTCGGCTGCCTGAGCGGTTTCAGTCCGGCAGAAAGGTCCACACCACATCCCGCGGCAGGCCCTTGAGGCTGCGCATGCTGGTGTGCTGGCTTCTGCGGCGGCCTCTGGCGTCAATGGCGGTGCTGTGCACCTGCCACTCGATCAAGGTCCAGCCTGGTTGGAGCTGTACGGCGTAGCTGGTGCTGGCGCTCCCACTGGTGCACGAGCCCTGGATACGCCCCCCGCTGGCTGAATAGATCCACTGATAACTGCGGCCAGGCACGGTGTCCTGCTGCGTTGGATCATGCAGGCTCTCCGCCACGCGGGCCGACGTGCTCGGGTAGAGGCGGCCCAGCGGTTGCTGCTCAGCCATCTGCACCACCACGATCCCGGATGGGGTGCCGATCCAGCGGCTCTCCGGCTGATCGATCGAGACCTCCGGGCTGTTGTTGCAGCCGAACACCAGTCCCAGGGGTTGTGTGGCGCGGACTGTGGCGGGGAGGTTGAGGGTCACCATCCCGTCGTTGGCGATCGATCCGATCGCGATCGGTCCATCGGCCCCCAGCAACATCAGATCGGCAGAGCCGCTGCCCCAGGGGCTGACGCGGCCCACCGGTTCCTGGGCCAGGCTGATGCCTGGGGTCAGCAAGCTGCCGATCACCGCAGCCTGGCTCAGCCAGCCTTGAGGCCATCGCCGTCGCTGGTCGCGCCGGTTGCTGACGCTGGAGCTGCCTGGCTGGGTGGTCGTCGTGTTCCCCACGCGTCAGCTCTGCTCTGGGAAGCCTGCGGCCCATCATGGGTCCATCCGGCTGAGCCCTACTCATGCCTGTTGCCCACCCCGCCGCCGCGCTGCCCTGCACGCCCGAGCTGCAGGAGCAGCTGCGCCGCTGGCTGGCGGAGGACATCGGCCGCGGTGACCTCAGCGCCGCCGCCCTCACCGGCCGCAGCGGCCGGGCCCACTGGATCGCCAAGGCTGATGGCGTGCTCTGCGGCGGCGTGCTGGTGGAGCCGCTGTTCCGGCTGCTGGATCCAGAGCTGGTGGTGCGGCTGCTGGTGGCCGATGGTGAGCCGGTGCAGGCGGGCCAGCGGCTGCTGGAGCTGGAGGGTCAGGCGGCGGCGCTGGTGGCGGGCGAGCGCACCGCCCTCAACCTGGCGATGCGCCTGAGCGGCATCGCCACCGCCACCGCCGCCCTGGCCGCAGCGCTGGCCGGCAGCGGTGTGCGCCTGGCCGACACCCGCAAGACCATCCCCGGCCTGCGTGTGCTGGAGAAATATGCGGTGCGCTGCGGTGGCGGCATCAACCATCGCCTCGGCCTCGACGATGCGGCGATGCTCAAGGAGAACCACCTGGCCTGGGCGGGTGGTGTGGAGGCGGCTGTGGCGGCGGTGCGGGCCAGTGCCCCCTGGCCGTCGCGGGTGATCGTGGAGGCCGAAACCGCCAACGAGGCCGAGGCCGCCGTGCGCGCTGGCGCCGATGGGGTGCTGCTCGATGAATTCAGCCCCGAGGCGTTGCAGGCGCTGGTGCCGCAGCTGCGGGCGTTGGCGCCTGCGGTGGTGCTGGAGGCCTCCGGCGTGCAGCCCGAGCAGCTGGCGGCCTATGCCAGCACCGGCATCGATTTGATCTCCTCCAGCGCACCGGTGACGCGCAGCGCCTGGCTGGATCTGAGCATGCGCTTTGAGCCCCCAGCCGACTGGCCTGGCGGCTGGGTGTAAGCGCAGGGGCGGGTGGCGCCCGCTGATCTCCGGGGCTAGCAAGGAACCAGCGCCGCAGCAGAGGACGGATGACGGACCCGCTGCTGCTCTGCCTCGATCAGGGCACCACCAGCTCTCGCGCCGCCCTCTACGACGCCAGCGGCCGGCGCCTGCGCAGCTGCAGCGCCCCCCTGCAGGCCCGCTACCCGGCCGATGGCTGGGTGGAGCAGGATCCGGCCGCCATCTGGCAGAGCCAGCTGCAGGCGATGGCGGCCCTGGAGGCGGCGATCAGCCCCGAGCAGCGGCGGGCGGTGGCTGCCTGCGGCATCACCAACCAGCGCGAAACCACCCTGCTCTGGCGCCGCGCCGATGGCGCCCCCCAGGGGCCGGCGATCGTCTGGCAGGACGGCCGCACCGCCGCCCTCTGCGCGGCGTGGAAAGCCCGCGGCCTCGAACCGCTGATCCGCAACCGCACCGGCCTGCTGGCCGATCCCTATTTCTCCGCCAGCAAGCTGCTCTGGCTGTTGCGGGACGGTGATCACCAGGCGGCGGCCGCCAGCGGCCGTCTGGCCTTCGGCACGGTGGACAGCTGGCTGCTGTGGCAGCTCAGCGCTGGTCAGCGCCACGCCACCGACCGCAGCAACGCCAGCCGCACCCTGCTGATGGATCTGCGGGCCGGCTGCTGGGACGCCGAGCTCTGCGAGGCCTTCGGGTTGCCGATGGCGCTGCTGCCGGAGCTGCGGCCCTGCGCCGATGCCTTTGCTGTGATCGCTTCGGGGTTGCCGTTTGCCGGCGTGCCGATCACGGCGATGCTCGGCGATCAGCAGGCCGCCACCCTCGGCCAGGGCTGCCTGCAGCCCGGCCAGGCCAAGTGCACCCTCGGCACCGGCGCCTTCCTGGTGATCAACAGCGGCGATCAGCCCCAGCTCTCCAGCCATGGCCTGCTCAGCACCTACGGCTGGAGCGATCCCGCCGGGCCGGTGCACTACTGCCTCGAGGGCAGCCTGATGAATGCCGGCACGGCGATCCAGTGGCTGCGCGATGGGCTGGGGCTGATCGAGCGGGCCGATCAGGTGCAGCCCCTGGCCGAACGGGCGGAGCCGCGCAGCGGCCTGCTGCTGGTGCCGGCCTTCACCGGCTGGGGCACGCCCCACTGGGATTCGGCGGCCCGCGGCCTGCTGATCGGCATCACCCGCGACACCGGCGCCCCCCAGCTGGCCCGCGCCGCTCTGGAGGGCATCGCCCTGGCGGTGGCCGATCGGGTGGTGCTGGCCGCCGCCGACCTGGCGGCCCCGCTCACGGAGCTGGCCCTCGATGGCGGTGCGGCGGCCTGCGATCTGCTGCTGCAGTCCCTGGCGGATGCCACCGGCCTGCCGGTGCGCCGGCCCGCGGATCTGGAGAGCACCGGCCGGGGGGTGGCGCTGCTGGCCGGTGTGCAGGCCCAGCTGCTGCCGGATCTGGCGGCCTGGTGCCAGCCGCCAGCGGAGCAGCCGCCGCCCGATCGCTTCGCGCCGGCGATCAGCGCCGCTGAGCGCCAGCGCTGGCGCGATCGCTGGCACAAGGCCCTGGAGCGCAGCCTCGCCTGGCAGGAGCAGCCATGACTGCCAGCCTCGATCCAGCCCTGGCGGCCCTCCCCGAGGCGGTGGATCTGCTGGTGATCGGCGGCGGCGCCAGTGGCGCCAGCGTGGCCCTGGAGGCCGCCCGGCGGGGCCTGGCGGTGGCCCTGGTGGAGGCCCGCGACATCGCCAGCGGCACCAGCAGCCGCAGCACCAAGCTGCTGCACGGCGGCGTGCGCTACCTCGAGCTGGCCTTCCGCACCCTCGATCGCCGCCAGCTGCTGCTGGTGCGGGAAGCGCTGCAGGAGCGGGGCCACTGGCTGGCGGCGGTGCCCTTTCTGGCCCGGCCCCTGGAGCTGCTGCTGCCCGCCGCCCAGCCCTGGGATCGCCTCTATTACGGCGCTGGCCTGGCCCTCTACGACCGCCTGGCCGGCCGTCAGCGCCTGGCGGCCAGCCGCTGCTGTTCCGCCGCCGCGGCTCAGGCGCTCTTGCCCGGCGTGGCGGCCCCCCACGGCGGCGTGATCTACAGCGATGGCCAGTTCGATGACGCCCGCCTCAACCTGCTGCTGCTGCGCACGGCGGCGTTGCTCGGGGCGGCGGTGGCCACCCGCACCCGGGTGGTGGCGCTGCAGCGGGATGCCGCCGGCCGGCTCAATGGGGCGGTGCTGCAGGATGCCGCCGGCGGCCAGCGGCCGATTCAGGCCGCTGTGGTGCTCAATGCGGCAGGCCTCGGGGCTGATGCGATCCGCCGGCTGGCCGATGCCGATCAGCCTCCGTGTCTGGCGGTGAGCCGCGGCACCCATCTGGCGCTCGCCGAAGCCCTCTGCCCGGCCGGCACGGGCCTGCTGCTGCCGGCCACCGAGGACGGCCGGGTGCTGTTCGTGCTGCCCTGGTTCGGCCGCACCCTGGTGGGCACCACCGATCAGTCCTGCCCGCCGGAGCAGGCGGAGCAGCCGAGCGCCGCGGAGGAGGCCTATCTGCTGCGCCATCTGCAGCGCTGCTTCCCGGCGCTGACGGCACCTCGGGTGAGCAGCCGCTGGGCGGGGGGACGCCCCCTGCTGCGGTCTCAGGCGGCTGGCGGATCGGCTGGTGGATCGAGCGGCACCGCCGGCATCGTGCGCGAGCACGTCGTGGAAACCCTGCCCTGCGGCCTGGTGAGCCTGATGGGCGGCAAGTGGACCACCTGCCGCCCGATGGCCCTTGATGCCCTGGCGGCCGTGGCCGGGCAGCTGGGCCGGCCGCTGCCAGCGCCCCGCCAGCCCCAGCTGCCGATCCTCGGCGCTGCTCCTCTGGCGGCTGACACGCCCCGGCAGCTGGCGGCCCTGGCAGAGCGCCTGCGCCAGCGCCATCCCGCTGCCCTGGTGGAGCATCTGCTCGCCAGCCATGGCCTGCAGGCGGAGGCGGTGCTGGCCGCCGCCGCCGGGCCGGCGGAGCTGGAGCCCCTCAGCGCGGCGGTGCCGCTCACCGCCGCCGAGGTGCGCCATATGGTGCGGCAGGAGTGGGCGCGGCGGCCGGCGGATGTGCTGGCGCGTCGCTGCCGCCTGGCCTTTCTCGATGCGGCGGAAGCCGAGCGGCTGACGCCGCTGGTGCAGCAGCTGCTGGCGGAGGAGCTGGCCCGTCAGGGCTGATCGGCTTCCGCCTCGCCGCTGTCCTGATCGCCCACCATCCACCAGTAGAAGCCGTAGGCCGGCAGGTACACGAACCAGTCGGCCGCGGCGGCCGGGAAGTCGCAGCCCCAGAGCACCTCGCGCACGCGCTGGCCCTGCCAGCGGCTGAGGTCGAGCCGGGTGGAGGCGCCGGTGGCCGACACATTCGCCACCACCACCAGCGTCATCGCCTCGCTCTGGCGGATGTAGGCGATTACGGCCGGATGCTGGCTGTTCAGCAGCTGGAAGCTGCCGTGGCGCAGGGCCGGCAGCAGCCGGCGGCTGGTGAGCATGCGCCGGTGCCAGTTGAGCAGCGAGCCGTAGAGCTGCTGCTGCACCGCCACGTTGATCACCCGGTAGTCGTAGCCTGGCGCCGTGATCGGCGGCAGCACCAGCAGGGGATCGGGGGCGCTGGAGAAGCCGCCATTGGCCTCGCTGTTCCAGGCCATCGGCGTGCGGTTGGCATCGCGGTCCCGCAGACCCGGCCAGTCGCCCATGCCCAGCTCATCGCCGTAGTAGAGGCAGGGCATGCCCGGCAGGCTGTAGAGCAGGCCGTGCAGCAGCGTGTTCGGCCGCGGATCGCCGTTGAGCAGCGGCGCCAGCCGGCGGTTGATGCCCCAGTTCAGCCAGTGGCCGCGGGCATTGGGGAAGCCGGTGCGGATCGCTTCGATCACCGCCTCCTCCACCAGGTGGCCATCGCCCAGCCAGAGCTCATCGTGGTTGCGCAGCGGCAGCGCCCAGCGGCAGCCGGGCACGAGCGCCTGGGCCTGGCCGAGGCAGCGCCGCAGCCCGTCCACCCGCCCCCGCGCCACGGCGGCGAACAGGTGGGCGGTGAGGCTGAAATCAAAGGCGCCGTGCAGTTCATCGTCGGCCAGGTAGGGCGCCGATTCCTGCACCGGCTGAATCGCTTCGGCGATCAGCAGCACCTCGCGGCCGCAGCCGTCCACCCGCCGGCGCAGCCGCTTGAGGAAGGCATGGGTTTCCGGCAGGCCCTCGCAGCGGCTGCCCTCGCGCTCGAACAGGAACGG
This sequence comes from Cyanobacteriota bacterium, assembly GCA_965657465.1. Classification (GTDB taxonomy): domain Bacteria; phylum Cyanobacteriota; class Cyanobacteriia; order PCC-6307; family Cyanobiaceae; genus NIES-981. The sequence continues at coordinate 6,652 of CBFHOT010000056.1, forward strand.
CACCGCATCGAGGCGGAAGCCGTCCACCCCCTGGGCCAGCCAGAAGTCGACCACCGCCAGCATCGCCTCCTGCACGGCCGGGTTGTCGTAGTTGAGATCCGGCTGATGGCGCAGGAAGCGGTGCAGGTAGTACTGCTCCGCCACCGGATCCCATTGCCAGTTCGATTGCTCGAAATGGCGGAACAGCACCGGTGCCTCGGCGTAGCCGCTGCGGTTGTCGCGCCACACGTAGAAGTCGCGTTCGCTGCTGCCGCGCGGCGCCCAGCGGGCCCGCTGGAACCAGGGATGCAGGTCGCTGGTGTGGTTGAGCACCAGATCGAGGATCACGCGGATGCCGGCGCCGTGGGCGGCCTCGATCAGCTCCGCCAGGGCGGTGAGATCCCCCAGCTCCGGGTGCACCGCCTGGAAATCGGTGATGTCGTAGCCGCCGTCGCGCAGCGGCGAGGGATAGATCGGCGTCAGCCAGATCGCCTCCACCCCCAGCCACTGCAGGTAGGGCAGCCGCTGCTGCAGGCCCGCCAGATCGCCGATGCCATCGCCATTGGCATCGCAGAAGCTGCGCGGGATCAGCTGGTAGATCACACAGCCGCTCCACCAGGGCCTGCTGGGCGATGCCATCGCGGCGGCTGCGGCTGCTTCGGGTCTAGACCGGGCCGGCGGGGTTGCCAACCAGGGGGCATGGCCCCCTGGCTCAGAGCCGCTTGCCGCTGCTGGCGCAGAAGCGGTGGGCTTGCTGCGGGTTCCAGCTGAGGCGCAGGTTGTCGCTGAGCTGTTGCTGGCCGTCGCAGCTCCAGCGCAGGGTGCCGGCCTCGCTGGCGAGGGTGAGCAGTTGGCTGGCGCCGTGCCATTCGCGGCTGAGCACCTGCACCGCCAGGCCGCCGCTGGTCACCGCTTGCAGATGCTCGGGCCGTACCGCCAGCACCGTGCCATCGGCCTGGGGCAGCAGGTTGATGCGCGGCCGGCCGATGAACTCCGCCACCGTCAGATTGGCCGGCTGGTCATAGAGCTGCCGCGGGGTGCCCAGCTGCTGGATGCGGCCCTGCTGCAGCACGGCGATGCGATCGGCGATGCCCATCGCCTCCTGCTGGTCGTGGGTCACGTACACCACCGGCGCCGCGCCGCCGCAGAGGATCTGGCGCAGCTGCGGCCGCAGCTCCTCTCGCAGCTGGGCATCGAGGTTGCTCATCGGTTCATCGAGCAGGAACAGCTGCGGCCGGCGCAGCAGCGCCCGCGCCAGCGCCACCCGCTGCCGCTGGCCGCCGGAGAGTTCCGCCGGCCGGCGTTGGCGCAGCTCCTGCAGCTGCAGCAGCTCCAGCACCGCCGCCATCCGTTCCTGCCGCTGGCGGCGCTCCACCCGCCGCAGCTCCAGCCCCAGCTCCAGGTTGCGCTCCACCGTGAGATGGGGATAGAGCGCATAGCTCTGGAACACCATCGCCACCTGGCGCTGGGCCGGTGGTAACTCCGTGATGTCGCGGCCGGCCAGGCGGATGCGGCCGCCGTCGGCGCGGTCGAGGCCGGCGATCAGCCGCAGGATCGTGCTCTTGCCGCAGCCGCTCGGCCCCAGCAGCGCCAGACAGTCGCCCGGTTGCACCTGCAGATCGATGCCGGCGAGCACCGTGCGGCCGCCGATGCGCCGCACCAGGCCCTGCAGCTCCAGTCCTGCTCCGGGTTCCGCAGCAGGTTGTGGGGCGAGGGTGTTGGGCATTGAGCGGCTCATCGCGCCAGGTGGGTTCGGGTTCGGGTTCGGAGTGGGAGCGGGAGGGCTCTGGCTGGAACAGGAACAGGACTCTGCGCCTGGACGCGGATGGGGTTCCGGCGCCTCGCTGGCGTTGGCGGCAGGTGGGGTCATCCCTTGATCGCCCCCTGGGTGAGGCCGGCCACGATCTGCCGCTGGAACAGCAGCAGCAGCGCCAGCAGCGGCACGCTGCCCAGCACCGTGGCGGCCGCGAAGGCGCCATAGGGCACCGCAAACACCGACGATCCGGCGATCCGCGCCATCGCCGGCGCCAGGGTGAGCAGCTCGCTGCGGCTCAGCCAGGTGAGGGCGATCGGGAATTCATTCCAGCTGAACAGAAACACCAGCAGCGCCGTGCTCACGATCGTGGGCGCCATCAGCGGCAGCAGCACCCAGCGCAGGCGCTGCAGCAGGCTGAAGCCCTCCAGCAGCGCCTGCTCCTCCAGCTCCGGCGGCAGCTTGGCGAACCCCGCCTGCAGCAGCAGCACCGCCAGCGGCAGCGACAGGCCGGCATAGGGCAGGCAGAGCGCCAGCAGGTTGTTGGCCAGCTGGAACTGGCGCGCCAGCTGCAGCAGCGCCAGAAACAGCAGCACGTAGGGGAACACCGCCGCCGCCAGCAGACCGCCATCGATCAGCAGCCGCAGCCCGCCGCGCAGGCGGCTGAGGCCATAGGCGCAGGGCACCGCCAGCAGCAGCGTCAGCAGCGTGCTCAGCCCTCCCACCACCGTGCTGTTGAGCAGATAGCGCCAGAAGGGGGGATCCCCCTGCAGCACCTGGACGTAGTTGGCCAGGGTCCAGCCGCCGCCCAGGCCGGCGGCGCCGGCCAGCAGCGCTTCGGGGCTGCGCAGGGAGGTGTAGAGCTGCCAGAGCATCGGCCCCAGGCTCCAGAGCAGCAGCAGGGCCACCAGGGCCAGGGGCCTGCCGCCCAGCGGCGACGCAGACGCGCGGGGGCCAGGGCCGGTGGCCGCCAGGCCGGCTGGGTCATTGTTGGTGTTGCTCCTCATCGCCGGGCCTCCGCTTGCCGCTGCCAGAGCAGCAAGCCCCCGGCCGCCACCAGCAGCAGCAGGAACATGCCCAGCATCACCGTGGCGCTGTAGCCGAAATCGAGGAAGCGCATCGCATTGAGATAGGCGTAGAGCGCCAGGCTTTCGCTGCTGCCGGCCGGTCCGCCGCCGGTGAGCACCAGCAGCAGATCGAACACCCCCAGGGCCTGGGCCAGGCGGAACAGCAGCACCAGAAACACGTAGGGCCGCAGCAGCGGCAGGGTGATGCGCCGCAGCCCCTGCCAGGGCCCGCCCCCTTCCAGCGCCAGCGCTTCATAGAGATCGGCCGGGATCGTCTGCAGGCCGGCCAGCAGCAGCAGCGCCACAAACGGGGTGGTCTTCCACACATCCGCCAGCACCGCCGCCAGCCAGGCCAGTTGCGGCGAGGCCAGAAACGGCACGCTCGGCAGCCCCAGGCTCTGCAGCAGGCCGTTGATCGGGCCATTGGGATCGTTGAGGATCCAGCGCCAGCCCAGGGCCATCACCGTGGTGGGCAGCGCCCAGGGCAGCAGCGCCAGGCTGCGCACCAGGCCGCGGCCGCGCCAGCGCTGGTGCAGCAGCAGGGCGATCGCCAGCCCCAGCGCCAGTTCCAGCCCCACCGACACGCCGGCAAAGCGCAGGGTCTGACCGGCGTCCTGCCAGAAGCGCCCGTCACCCAGCAGCCGCTGCCAGTTGGCCAGCCCCACCGGCACCGGCTCCAGGTTGGTGAACACTGTCTGGGCCTGCAGGCTCAGCCAGCCGTAGTGGACGATCGGCCAGAGGAACACCAGCGCCAGCAGCAGCAGGGCCGGCGCCATCAGCAGCAGCGTCATCGCTCGCCCTCCGCTGGCTGGCTGGCCTGCAGCAGCAGGGCGCTGGCGCGGCCGGCCTCGGCCATGGCTGCCTGGGCCGGGCGATCGCCGGTGATCACGCCGCTCAGCTGCCGCTGCAGGATGTCGCTGAGCTGGGCGTAGGCCGGGTTGATCGGCCGCAGCACCGCCAGCTCCAGGGCCTGGCGCAGCACCGGCAGCAGCGGCCGCTCCGCCAGCAGCTGCGGATCCTCGAACAGGGCCGTGAGCGTGGGGGTGTAGCCGTAGCGGCGCACCAGCTGCCGCTGGCTCTCGGCGCTGGTGAGCGCCTGCAGCACCTGCACGGCCTCCCGGGGATGGCGGCTGCCGGCCAGCACCGCCAGGCCCCAGCTGCCCTGGGTGGCGCCGGGGGTGATCCCCGGCTCCGCCACCATCGTGGTCACCCCCACCTTGCCGGCCACGGCGCTGCCGGGCCGCTGCAGCTCCTCCCAGGCGTAGGGCCAGTTGCGCAGGAACGCCGCCTCGCCGGCGGCGAAGCCCTGCAGCGCCTCCGGTTCGGCGAAGCTGCTCACCGCCGCCGGCGTGAGGCCCTCCTGCACCAGCTGCCGCAGCCAGGCGGCGGCGGCGCTGGCGGCCGGGCTGTCCAGCCCCAGCGTGCTGCTGTTGCTGCCATCCGCGGCTTCTTCGCCCCAGTGGCCGCCGAAGCCGTGCAGCACTTCCAGGAACACGCAGCTCAGCCCTTCGTACTGGCGCCCCTGCCAGAGATAGCCCCAGCGCACGCGGCCCTGGCGCTGCAGCTGCCGCGCGATCTGCACCAGCTCGGCCGGTGTGCGCGGCGGGGTGTCGATCAGGTCGCGGCGGTAATAGAGGAGGCCCATGTCCGCCACCAGCGGCATCCGCCACAGCCGGCCATCGATGCGGTTGCCGGCCCGGGCGCCGGCCACCAGCGGCTCGAGGGCATCGGGGCCGAGGTCGTCGTCGAGCGGCCGCAGCCAGCCGGCCCGGGCGTACTTCGCCGTCCAGGTCACGTCCATCAGCAGCAGGTCGTAGGGGCTCTCCCCCAGCAGCAGGCTGCTGATCGCCAGATCCGACACCGCTTCGGTTTCAAACGGCCCGCGGCTCACGGCGAACTGCACGGCCCGGTGCCGCTGGTTGAAGTCGGCCACCAGATCGGCGCTGGCCTCGGCGAAGGGCGCCGGCATCAGCACCCGCACGGTCACGGGCGGTCGGGCCCAGGCCCGCAGGCCGAGCACCAGCCCCAGGCCGATCAGGGCCAGCAGCAGCAGGGCCGCCAGGCGTCTCATCCGGGGCTGTTCAGAGGTTGCGCAGGGCGCCCAGCTGCTGATCGGCCCAGTGGCTCACCGTGAACTGATCCACCGCCTCGCCCATGCGGGCCATCCGCTGGCGCTGCTCCGCCTCGGGCATCTCCAGGGCCTGCAGGATCGCCGCGTCCATGCTGCGGTGCGAGTAGGGGTTGGTGAGCACCGCGTCCTCCAGCTCCACCGACACCCCGGTGAATTCGGAGAGCACCAGCACGCCGCCCTGCTGCTGGCGCACCGCCACGTATTCCTTGGCCACCAGGTTGAGGCCATCGCGCAGCGGCGTGATCCAGCACACATCCGCCTGGCCGAACCAGGCCAGCAGCTCGTCGTAGGGGATGCGGCGGGTGGAGAGGCGGATCGGCGTCCAGTCGATGCGTCCGAAGCGGCCGTTGATGCGGCCCACGATCTCCTCCACCGAGCGCTGGATGTCCTCATAGATGCGCATGCCGCTGGCGGCGGCCACACAGGCCAGGAACAGCTCCACCCGGCCGTGCCAGCTGGGCTGCTGCTCCAGCAGCCGCTCGTAGGCCAGCAGCATCTCCTCGTTGCCCTTGGTGTAATCCACCCGCGAGGCGGAGAGGATCAGCTTGCGGCCGCTGTGCTGCTCGGCGATCTGTGCGCCGGTGGCGCGCACCGGCTCGGAGCCGGCGATCTGGCGCAGCAGCTCCGGAGCGGTGCCCACCGGTGAGGCCAGCAGATGCACGCGCCGGCCGTTGTTCTCCAGCCAGGGCACGGCGGTGGGTTCGGCCAGGGCGCTGCCCACCGGCCGGAACTTGGCCTCCACCGGCACCGGGTTACCCCCCTGCACGCCGCGCAGGTTGATGGCGCTGCGGGCGAAGTTGTTGGCGTAGCGGGGGATGTGGAACCCCACCAGATCGCAGCTCAGCAGGCTGTCGAGAATCGAGTCCCGCCAGGGAAGGATGCTGAACACATCGCTTGAGGGGAAGGGCGTGTGGTGGAAGAAGGCGATGCGCACATCGGGCCGCTGCTGGCGGATGAAGCCCGGCGTCAGCCAGAGGTTGTAGTCGTGGATCCAGATGGTGGCGCCGGGAGCCGCTTCCTCGCAGGCGGCGCGGGCGAAGGAGCGGTTCACCGCCTCGAAGGTGGCCCAGTCGGCGTTATCGACGCTGAACAACCCCGGGAAGCTGTGCAGGATCGGCCAGAACGATTCCTTGGAAGTGACGTGATAGAAACTCGAGATCTGCTCCGGCGTCAGCGGTAGACGACGCAGGCAGAAGTGCAGGTCGCTGTCGCCGCCGGGGCCATCGAGCTGCAGTCGCTCGTCGGCATCGCTGGCGGCCTCGGCGTCCTGACGCCAGGAGATCCAGGTGCCGCTGCGCTCCTGGCGGAACAGGTTGCGCAGGGTGGGGATGATGCCGTTCGGGCTTGTCTGGTCGGCCCAGTGGCGCTGGCCCTGGGCGTCGATCCGCTCGTCGTAGGGCGAGCGGTGATAGACGAGCACAAAGCGGCTCTGACCGGCGGAGGTGCCGGTGGTGGCGGCAGCGGTGCTTGCGGCTGTGTTGGCGGTTGCACGGTCTGCACTGGCGCTGTTGCCGGCTGCCCCCGGGTCGCTGCTGCTGTGCTGATCCGTGGT
>CBFHOT010000057.1:0-13067 GCA_965657465.1 Cyanobacteriota bacterium
ACCTGCTGGGGGTGGAGCAGAGCGGCCAGATGGAAACGATCGGCTTCGATCTCTACATGGAGATGCTCCAGGAATGCCTGGCGGAGATCCAGGGCCAGGACATCCCCACGGTGGAGGACACCCAGATCGATCTACCGATCACCGCCTTCATCCCGGGCGACTGGATCACCGACAACGACGAGAAGATGGCGGCCTACCGGGCCGCCGCCGACTGCAGCGCCCGCGAGGCGCTGCTGCAGCTGGCCGCCGACTGGGTGGACCGCTACGGACCGCTGCCGGCCCCGGTGATCGCTCTGCTGCAGCTGATGGAGCTGAAGCTGCTGGCGAAGCGCTGCGGCTTCTCGCGGATCAAGCCGGAGAAGCCGAACATCGCCCTGGAGACGCCGATGGAGGAGCCGGCCTTCCGGCTGCTGCGCCAGGGCCTGCCGCAGCACCTGCACGGCCGGCTGGTGTATCAGCCGGGGGCTGGGGCCACGGCCAAGGTGCTGGCGCGCGGCCTGGGGGTGCTGCCGATGGAGAAGCAGCTGGAGGAGCTCAAGGGCTGGCTGGAGCAGATGGTGGCCCAGATCCCCGGTGCCGATGGCCTCACCGACGCCCAGCGGGCGGAGCAGCAGACGGCGCAGAACGAAGCCGTTCTGGCGGTGTAACGAGAGCGCCGGGCGGCGGCCAGGCCCACGACAGCCCCTCCAAGGTTCGTTACAATGATGAGAACTTTTATGAAGGGCCCATGGGTGACGTCATCGACATCAGCTCCGGCCTAGAGCTGATGCCCGGCCTGCTCTCCAGCCTGGTTGGCGCCGCCGCCCTGGCCATCTACGCCCTCACCCAGGCGGATCAGGAGAACAACGATGACGACGACTCCAATCCCGGCGGCGGCCTGATGCAGCCGGTGGCCTGACGTCTGCGGCTTGCACCCCGCCGGCCGACTCACCAGGCCCCCCTGGCTGACCAGCTGAACCGGGCCTTTCCTCAGCTCTGCCGGGTTACGGCCTCCACCTCATGGCGATAGCTGGCCGGCACCAGCACCAGAAACAGCCACCACCAGAGCAGCACCGCCAGGGCCAGCGGCACGGTGATCCAGAGGCGATGCAGCAGCAGCCAGCTGGCCAGGGGCACCACCAACCCGGTGAGCAGGATGCTCCACGGTTGGCACCACCGGGGCTTGATGGCCCAGATCGAGCTGGCAGGCGCGGCCTCACAGGAGGCAACGGCGATGGCGGCGGCAGAGCCGGATGCGGCAGACGCAGCGGCAGCACGACCCAACGCTGAAGCGCCTGCAGCACCCATCGCAGGATCGATGGTGGTGGGTTCCTCGCCGGCGCGGCCCGTGGGGCGGCTGTCGTCAGCGGGCTCTCGATCCTTCACCTGACGTCAGCCCCAGGAGCGGCTGCAGAGGCCACCCTCCTCAGCGGGAGAGGGCCGCCGGCAGGTTGGTGCTGCCCGGCATGAAGGCCTTCTGCACGCCACCGGCGCTGCGCACCTGCCTGGCCAGGGTGGATTCAGCCACCCGGTACTGGCTGTCCTTGCTGGTGCCGATGTCCTCGAGCTTGAGGCGCTGGGCCTCCTGCTCGCTCATCTTGGCCTGCACATCCGGATCGATGCCGTGCTTGTGGATGTCGCGGCCTTGGGGCGTCAGGTACTTGGCGATGGTCACGGTCATGCCGCTGCCATCGGAGAGGCCCCGCACCGACTGCACCAGACCCTTGCCGAAGGTCTTCTGGCCCACCAGCACGGCCCGCTTGTTGTCCTGCAGGGCACCCGAGAGGATCTCGCTGGCGCTGGCGGATCCCTCATTGACGAGCACCACCAGGGGTTTGGTGGTGAGCGCCCGACCGGTGGCCCGCTTCACATCGGTGATGCCGTTGCGGGTCTTGGTGGAGACGATCGTGCCCTCATTCAGCCACTGGCGGGCGATCTCGACGCTGGCCATCAGCAGGCCGCCGGGATTGCTGCGCAGATCGAGCACATAGCCATCCACCCCCTTGGCCTCCAGGTCGCGCAGGGCCTGGCGCATGTCCTTGGTGGCGTTGGCGTTGAACTGCTTCAGGCGGATGTAGCCCACCTTCAGGCCGTTCGGACCGTCGTTGATCTGGTGGTCGACCGCATGCAGCTCAATGCGCTCGCGGGTGAGCGGCACCTCCAGCGTCTGCGCCTTGCGCCGCAGGGTGAGGGTGACGGTGGTGCCCTCCTGACCGCGGATCAGCTTGACGGCATCTTCCGTGGTCATGCCACGGGTGCTCTTGCCATCGATGGCGGTGATCACATCCTTGGGCAGCACCCCGGCGCGGGACGCGGGGGATCCCTCGATCGGCGCCACCACCACCAGGTCCTTGGTCTCCTTATCGAGACTCAGCTGGATGCCCACCCCCGACAGCTCACCGGAGGTGTCGATCTGCATCTCCTTGAACTCACGCGGATCCATGAACCGCGTGTAGGGATCATCGAGGCTGGCCAGCATGCCGCGGATGGCCTCATAGGCATCCTTGGGGTTGCCATAGCTCTTGGCCAGCACATCGCGCCGCAGGGCACGCCACTGCTCCGGCTTGTACTTGCCGTTGACGTCGAGGTAGTCACGGAAGACGATCTGCCAGGTCTGGTCGATCACCTCCTTGGGGCTCTCGAGGATCCGGGCGCTGCCGCCGGGCGAGGTGACCGCCTCGCGGGCCATCACCGCCGTGGCGGCGCAGGCTCCCAGGCTGACGAGCACCAGCAGCCCGGTGCGTGAACCGCTGCGCTTGCCGGGACCACCGCTGCCCATGGCCGAGAGCCCGCCGGGCCCGTGAAACTGTCTTCAAGGTAGCGCTGGCGGACGTTCGGGTCGCAGGACGGTTGCCACACCCGTGCGGCCCGGCGATCCCCCCCTCAGGGATCGACCCAGCGGCCGTCCTCCTGGATCAGGGCGATCAGGGCCTCCACCCCCTCGGCCTCGGGCACGCGGCGGATCTCCTCACGGCCGCGATAGAGGGAGATCACGCCCGGGGTCTTGCCCACATAGCCGTAGTCGGCGTCAGCCATCTCGCCGGGACCATTGACGATGCAGCCCATCACGGCGATGTCCAGGCCGGTGAGGTGGGCGGTGGCGCTGCGCACCTTGTGCAGCACCTCCTCGAGGTTGAACAGGGTGCGGCCGCAGCTGGGGCAGGCCACGTATTCCACCATCGTCTTGCGCAGGCCCAGGGCCTGCAGGATCGAGTAGCAGACCGGGATCTCCTTCTCCGGCGCCTCGGTGAGCGACACGCGGATCGTGTCACCGATGCCCTCCGCCAGCAGCGGCGCGATACCGGCGGTGCTCTTGACGCGGCCGTAGTCGCCGTCACCCGCCTCGGTGACGCCCAGATGCAGGGGGTAGTGGAACCCCTCGGCATCCATGCGGTCGGCCATCATCCGGTAGGCGGCCATCATCACGGGGGCGCGTGAGGCCTTCATCGACACCACGATGTTGTGGAAATCGAGGCGATCGCAGATGTGGATGAACTCCATGGCGCTCTCGACCATCCCCAGGGGGGTATCGCCGTAGCGGAACAGCATCCGCTCGGCCAGCGATCCGTGGTTGACACCGATGCGCAGGGCCTTGTCCTGCTCCTTGAGCAGCTGCACCAACGGCTCGAAGGTTTCGGTGATGCGCTCACCGATCGCGGCGATCTCGGCCTCCGAAAACTCGGTGCGGTTGGGATCGGGCTTGTCGAACACAAACAGACCCGGATTGATGCGCACCTTGTCGACATGCTGGGCCACCTCCAGGGCGATCTTCATGCCGTTGTGATGCACATCGGCCACCAGCGGCACCGGCTGGTAGGTGTCGATCAGACGCTGGCGGATCTCCCCCATCGCCTTGGCGTGGGCCAGCGAGGGCACGGTGACGCGCACGATCTCGCAGCCGGCCTCATGCAGGCGGCGGATGCCGGCGGTGGCCCCTTCGATGTCGAGGGTGTCCTCGTTGATCATCGACTGCACCACCACCGGGTGGTCGCTGCCGATCCAGATGTTGCCGACGCGCACGCTGCGGGTCTTGCGGCGACGGATCTGGGTGTCGTAGCGGGCCTGATCCACTGCGGCGGCGGCAGGCGAACCGGTGTCGGCAGCAGTGGAGCGGGCCAGGGTGCCGGTCATGGCGGGAGGGGCCGGGAGGTTCGCGGCAAGGCTGTCACAGAAGGGGGCTCGCCTGACGAATGCAGGCCAGCGAGCCTCAGGCAGAGGCGACGGGGATCGCCGTCGGCGCCACCCCCAGCTGATCGAGACGGCGGCGCACGTCCTGGAGGTCATGCCAGGTGAGCCACTTGGGGCTGCCCTGCTCCCGCGAGGGATTGCGCAGCAGGTAGGAGGGATGCAGGATCGGCATCAGCCAGCGGCCCTGCAGCATGGGCAGGTCGCTCTGACGCCAGCTGCCGCGCAGCCGGGTGATGCCCCCCTTGATCCCGAGCACCCCCTCCATCGCCGAGGCGCCAGCCAGCAGGATCACCGCCGGATCCACCAGGCGGATCTGCTGCTCCAGCCAGGGCCTGCAGGCGGCGATCTCCACCGGCGTGGGCTTGCGGTTGCCCGGCGGCCGGCACTTCACCACGTTGCAGATGTAGGCATCAGCGGTGGAGTCGATGCCCACGCTGGCGAGCATCTGATCGAGCAGCTGGCCGGCGCGGCCCACAAAGGGCTGGCCGCTGGCGTCCTCCTGGGCGCCGGGGCCCTCGCCGATCACCATCAGCCGCGCCTGCGATCTGCCACGGCTGACGACCACGTGCTGGCGGCCCTGGGCCAGGCCGCAGCGCCGGCAGCTGTCGCAGGCCCGGGCCAGCTCCGCCAGGGACAACGCCGCGGCCGAGGCGCCGCACTCCCCAGCCACAGCCGGCTCTCCAGCGGCGGCGGCCTCCAGCTCGAACAGAGGCGGCTGCAGCGGCTGCGGAGTCGCCGCAGCGGGCTGGCCCGCCAGCGGTGTGCCGGAGGACAGCGAGGCAGAGGATGGGGGGCCCGGCGGCACGGAAGGGCAGGCGGCGATGGGGCGCCATCCTGCCGCGATCCGCCTTGCCGACGCTGCGCCGGAAACGGGCTGCGCCAACGGTTCGCCGCCAACCCTTGCAGGGTCCCGGCATACGGCAGGATGACCCCATCGCTCATGCCGTGCCATCCCGTAGCCGGCACCACTGCCGATGCCGGACCCTGGGATGCCTGTCAGCGTCAGCCCTGCCGAGCGGCTGTCCCGCCGGGCCCGGGCGCTGCAACCCTCCCTCACCCTGGCCATCGCCGCCAAGGCCAAACAGCTGCGGGAGGAGGGCCGCGACATCTGCAGCCTCAGCGCCGGCGAACCGGATTTCGAGACGCCGGCGTTCATCCGCCAGGCGGCGGCCGATGCCCTGGCGGCCGGTCACACCCGCTACGGCCCGGCGGCCGGCGAACCGATCCTGCGCGAGGCGATCGCCAGCAAGATCAGCCGCGAGAACGGCGTTCCCACCAGCACTGCCCAGGTGCTGGTGACCAACGGCGGCAAGCAGGCGCTCTACAACCTCTTCCAGGTGCTGCTGGAGGAGGGCGATGAGGTGCTGCTGCCCTCGCCCTACTGGCTCAGCTACCCGGAGATCGCCCGCCTGGCCGGCGCCTCCGTGACCCTGCTGCCCAGCCGCGCCGACCAGGGGTTCCGGCTGCAGGCCGACCAGCTGGAGGCGGCGATCACGCCCGCCAGCAAGCTGCTGGTGCTCAACAGTCCCGGCAACCCCACCGGCACCGTGCTCAGCCGCAGCGATCTGGAGGGGATCGCCGCCGTGCTGCGCCGCCATCCCCAGGTGGCGGTGGTCTGCGATGAGATCTACGAATTCCTGCTGGCCCCAGGCCACAGCCACCACAGCCTGGCGGCGGTGGCGCCGGATCTGGCCGATCGGATCTTCAGCGTCAACGGCTGCGCCAAGGGTTGGGCGATGACCGGCTGGCGCATCGGCTGGCTGGCCGGCCCCCAGCCGGTGGTGGCCGCCGCCATCGCCCTGCAGAGCCAGTCCACCAGCAATGTCTGCACCTTCGCCCAGTACGGCGCCGCCGCCGCGCTCAACGGCTCGCGGGAGTGCGTGCAGCAGATGGCCGAGCAGTTCACCCAGCGGCGCCAGCTGCTCAGCGACGGACTGCGGGCGATCCCCGGCATCGCGCTGCAGGCGCCGGAAGGGGCCTTCTACGCCTTCCCCGACCTCAGCCACTACGGCCTCGACTCGATGACCCTCTGCAACCGGCTGCTGGAGGAAACCGGCCTGGCGGTGGTGCCCGGCGCGGCCTTCGGCGACGACCGCTGCATCCGCCTCTCCTGCGCCGCGGCACCAAGCACAATCGAGAGCGGTCTGGAGCGTCTGCGCCGCTTTCTGGCCGCGCTCTGAACCGCAGCCCTCTGTTCCCTTCCCGCCTCATGCCCGCCCGAGAACGTTGGACCGCCGCGCTGCTGGGTCTCTCCCTGGCCCTGCTGCCGGCGGTCCTGCCTCCCCTCAGCCCCAGCGGCACCCCGCCGCTGCCGGGCGCCGTTGCCCAGCAGAAGGTGCTGCGCATCAGCGCCATCCCTGACCAGAACCCCGAGAAGCTCAACCGCCTCTACGGCTTGGTGGCCCAGGAGCTGAGCCAGCAGCTGGGCGTCAAGGTGCAGTACGTGCCGATGGTCGACTACAGCGCCGCCGTCAGCGCCTTCCGCACCGGCAGCCTCGATCTGGTGTGGTTCGGCGGTCTCACCGGCGTGCAGGCGCGGCTGCAGAAGCCGGGAGCCCAGGTGATCGCCCAGCGCGACATCGACGCTTCCTTCCACAGCGTGTTCATCGCCAACCGCCGCAGCGGGCTGCAGCCGATCCAGAACCAGAAGGGTCTGACGGCCCTCAAGGGCAAGCGCTTCACCTTCGGCTCAGAGAGCTCCACCTCCGGCCGCCTGATGCCCCAGTACTTCCTCAGCCAGGCCGGCGTCAGCACCAAGGACTTCGCCGGCGGTGCACCGGGCTTCAGCGGCAGCCATGACGCCACCATCGCCCTGGTGCAGAGCGGCAGCTACGAGGCCGGTGTGGTCAACGAGCAGGTGTGGAAGGCGAACCTGCGCAGCGGCAAGGCCGATCGCAGCAAGCTGGTGGTGCTCTGGCGCACGCCGGGCTATCCCGATTACCACTGGATCGCCCAGCCCAACCTCGACCAGCGCTTCGGCAAGGGCTTCAGCCAGAAACTGCAGCGGGCGATCCTCAGCTGGCGGCCCAGCGATCCCGAGCAGAAGCAGATCCTGGAGCTGTTCGGTGCCCAGCAGTTCACCGGTGCCAAGTCCAGCGACTACAACCGCATCGAGCAGGTGGGACGGCAGATCGGCAAGATCCGCTGATGGCCAGCCCGGCACCGGCGCTGCTTGAGCTGCAGCAGGTGAGCGTCGCCGGGCGGGGGCAACCCCGCCTGGAGTCGGTGAGCCTGCGGCTTCAGGCGGGGGAGCGGGTGGCGCTGCTCGGCCCCAGCGGCGCCGGCAAGAGCAGTCTGCTGGCGGTGGCCAACGGCCTGCTGCAACCCAGCAGTGGTGCGGTGCGCTGGCGCGGTGAGCCCCAGGCCCGCAGCGCCGCGGCCCGGCGGCGGCAGCGCCAGCGGATCGGCACCCTCTGGCAGGACCTGCGCCTGATCGAGGAGCTGACGGTGCAGCAGAACCTCAACGCCGGTCGGCTGGCCCGCTGGGGCTGGCCGCGGGGACTGCTCAACCTGCTGCTGCCCCTGGACACCACCGCCTGCCGGCAGCTGATGGAGCAGCTCGATCTCGATCCGGCGCTGCTGCCCCAGCCCGTGTCGGCCCTGTCCGGCGGCCAGCGGCAGCGGGTGGCCCTCGGCCGGCTGCTGCGCCAGGAGCCGGAGCTGCTGCTGGCCGATGAACCCCTCGCCAGCCTCGATCCGCGCCTGGCGGACGACCTGCTGGCCCTGCTGCTGCGGCAGGGGCAGGCGCCGCGGGCACTGCTGCTGAGCCTGCACCGCCCCGACCTGCTGGAGGGCTTCGATCGGGTGATCGGCCTGCGCCGGGGGCGGATCGTGTTCGATCAACCGCGGGCCGCCGTGCAGCCGCAGCAGCTGCAAGCGCTCTATGCCGGTGGCGGCACGCCATGAGCAGCAGCGCCGCCTCGATGCCCCAGGCCAGCGGACCGCAAGGAACCGGACCGCAGCGGCCGGCCCCCCCGCACACCGGCACTTGGGCGCCGGCCACGCCGCTCTGGCCGCTGCTGCCGGCCCTGGTGCTGCTGCCGCTGGCGCTGCTGCTGCCCCAGATCAGCCATGGCGGCGGCTGGGAGCTGATCGGCCGCTTCGCCCTGGCGGCGGTGCAACCCTGCCTCGATCCCGGCGTGCTCAGCGCCCAGCTGCAGGGGCTGGGGGTGACGGCGGCGATGGCGCTGCTGGGCTGGGCCGCCAGCCTCGCCCTGGGGCTGGGGCTGGGGCTGGCCAGCTCGGAGGTGGTGTGGCACACACTGCTGGGCCGGCGCGCGCCGGCGCTGCTGATCCGGCGGCTGCTGGCCCTGCCGCGCTCGGTGCATGAACTGATCTGGGGCCTGCTGCTGCTGCAGCTGGTGGGTCTGCAGCCGGTGGTGGCGGTGGTGGCGATCGCCATCCCCTTCGGCGCGCTGGTGGCCCGGGTGGTGAGCGATCAGGCCGACGCCCTGCCGCGGCAGGCCCTCGAGGCCCTGGAAGCCGGCGGCGCACCGCCGGCGATCGCGCTGCTCACGGCCCTGGGGCCGCCGCTGCTGCCGCAGCTGCTCAGCTACGGCGGCTACCGGCTGGAATGCGCCCTGCGCAGCGCCACGCTGCTGGGGGTGTTCGGCCTGGGCGGGCTGGGCAGCGATCTGCGGCTGACGCTGCAGTCGCTGGCCTTCAGCGAGCTCTGGAGCGGCCTGTGGATGCTGCTGGCGCTGATGCTGCTGCTGGAAACAGCGCTGGGGCAGCTGCGGCGGCGCTGGGGGATGCCCAGCCGCTTCCGGCTCGATCAACCTGGCGTCGGCCGCCACGGCCGCGAGCTGCTGCTGGCGATCCTCGGCCTGATTCCCCTGCTGCTGGCCGTGGCCTGGCAGCAGGGCATCGATGCCCGCCAGCTGCTGCAGTGGCAGGGGCTGCCGCCCCTGGCTCCGGTGCACTGGCAGGCGCTGGCGGCCCTGCCCTGGCCGGCGCTGCTGGGGCAGACGCTGCTGCTCACCCTGCTGGCGGCCGCCCTGGCCGTGGGCAGCGCCCCACTGCTGCTACTGCTGGTGGAGCCCTGGCCCTGGGCGCGGCGCCTGCTGCTCGGCCTGTGGGCGCTGCTGCGGCTGTGGCCGCCGCCGCTCACGGCCCTGCTGCTGCTGTTCGTGCTCAAACCCGGGGTGATCACCGGCGCCCTGGCACTCGGACTGCACAACCTCGGCATCCTCGGCCGGCTGCTGCTGGAAGGGGCCGAGCAGGCGGGGGGCGAGCGGCAGCAGGCCCTGCTGGCCGGCGGCAGCGGGCCCCGGCTGGCACTGCTCTACGGCCGCTACAGCAGCCTGGCGCGCTCCTATCTGGCCTACGGCGCCTACCGGGCCGATGTGATCCTGCGCGAATCGGTGGTGGTGGGGCTGGTGGGCGCCACCGGCCTGGGCAGCCAGCTGCTGGAAGCCCTCAGCTCCTTCGCCGTCGATGAGCTGGCGGCGGTGCTGCTGGCCTACGCCCTGCTGACCCTGCTGGGGGAAGCCCTCAGCGACCGTCTACGGCAGCGCCTGCTGCAGGGCGCACCAGTCCGTTCTGCAGCAGCAGCGCCGCAGCCTGCTCCGGGCTGAGCCCGTCCAGCTCCACCGGCTGGGTGGTGTGGCTGCTGAGATCGTGGTCGTAGCAGCGGTCGTAGTAGTCGAGCATCTGGGCGCAGGCGGCGGACCAGTCGCGCTCGGCGATCGCCGCCAGGGCGGCAGCGGTGCGCTGGGGGCCGAGGCGGCGGGCGATGCGTTCGGTGGCCTCCGCCAGGGCGGCGGGATCCTGCACGCCGTAGATGCGCACCAGATGGGCGATGCGCTCGCTCAGGGGGCGCTGCACCTCCAGCGCCGGCGCCGCCTTCATCTGGCGCCACAGGCCGGCCGGGATGCGGCAGCGCCCCACCTGCACGCTCTCGGCCTCCAGCCAGATCTCAGCGGCGCCGCGGAGACGATCGAAGGCGAGCGCCAGGCGGTTCTCGTAGTGCTCACTGCTCGGCTGCGGCGGCAGCCCCAGGGCCCCGAAGCTGCTGCCGCGGTGGTGGGCCAGGCCTTCGAGATCCACCACCGCCACACCGCGCTGCGCCAGGGCCAGCAGCAGCTCGGTCTTGCCGGTGCCGGTGCGCCCCCCCAGCAAGCGCAGCGGCCAGGGCTGCTCAAACAGCTCCAGGGTCCAGCGCCGGAAGGCCTTATAGCCGCCCTGCAGCAGCTGCACCGGCAGATCGAGCTGGGCCGCCAGCCAGGCCACCGAGCCACTGCGCATGCCGCCCCGCCAGCAGAGCAGGCGCAAGGGTTCCCCGGGATCGCACGAGGCCTCCAGGCGGAGGCGCTCGGCCATCGCCTCCAGCCGCGGTCCCACCAGCGCCAAACCCCGCTGCACCGCCACCTGACGGCCCTGCTGTTTGTAGAGGGTGCCGATCTCCGCCCGCTCGGCGTCATCGAAGAGGGGCAGATTGGCGGCGCCGGGGATGTGACCCTGGGCGAACTCCGCCGGGCTGCGCACATCCAGCAGCGCCCCGCGTCCCGCCAGAAAAGGCGCCACCACCAGCCGAGGCAGCTCCGGACCGGCAGTGGCGGTGGGGCTGGGGATAGGGCTGGTGCCAACGAGGCGCGCTGCAGGGCCCTGGGGCGGGGGGGAGGGATCCATGGCCCAATCGTGCCTGCCAGCCCGCAGCCGCGGCGGGCGGATGCCCTCTGAAGCAGCAGACCAGGGCCCTGATGCAGGATCGGCGGCAGCGCCCTGCAGCTCCATCGCGATGTCCCTCACCGTGCCGCGCAAGCTGATCGTGCTGGGCGACAGCGGCGTCTACGGCTGGGGGGATCCGCTGGAGGGTGGTTGGTGCGAGCGGCTGCGGCGCCACTGGATGGGCCTGCCCCAGGGGCCGGTCGTGTACCCCCTCGGGGTGCGCGGCGATGGTCTGGAGCGGGTGGCGGCCCGGCTGCAGCACGAGGTGTCCTGCCGCGGCGAGCTGCGGCGCCAGCAACCCCAGGGCATCCTGCTGGCGGTGGGGCTGAACGACAGCGCCCGGGTGGGGCGGGCCGATGGCCGGGCGCAGCTGGACGCGGAGGGCTTTCTCTTCGGGCTGCAGCAGCTGCTGCACCAGGCCCGGCCGATCGCACCGGTGCTGGTGCTCGGCCTGACCCCGGTGCTGGAGGAGGCGATGCCCTTCGCCGAGGTGCTCTGGTACAGCCTGGAGCAGGTGCGACGCTACGAACGGCTGCTGGAGGAGGCCTGCCTGGAGGCCGATGTGCCCTTCCTGCCGCTGCTGGATCAGCTGATGGCGGATCCGCGCTGGCCGCAGTGGCTGAGCAGCGATGGGCTGCATCTCAACAGCGAAGGGCACCGGCAGGTGTTCGAGCGGGTGCAGCGCTGGGATGCGCTGCTGCACTGGGCTGAGCTGCAACCGCTGCACGGCCTGACGGCGAGCTGGTGAGCGGAGGCGCTGGCCGGCGGGCCAGGCCGTGGCTAAGACGAGCTGCGGATCAGGCCATCGGATCAGGCCTGCCCATCAGCCGCTGCCCGCAGGGGCGCGGGCAGCCCGTCATCACCGCACCGCCATGCTGCTCGCCGCCAGCCGTCCGATCTGGTCGCTGCCCGCCGATGCGGTGGCGGCGGCGCTGCAGAGCAACGGCGACGGCCTCAGCCAGGCGGAAGCGGAGGCGCGGCTGCAGCGGTTCGGCGCCAATCGACTGCCCAGCCTGAAACGCCGGGCTCTGATCTGGCGGCTGCTCGATCAGCTGCTGCACTTCATGGCGGTGCTGCTCTGGGTGGCCGGCGCCCTCGCCTTCGCCGCCGGCACCCCCGCCCTGGGCTGGGCGATCTGGGCGGTGGTGCTGATCAACGGGCTGTTCTCCTTCTGGCAGGAGTTCCAGGCGGAGCGCACCCTCGGCGCGCTCACCCGCTCGCTGCCGCAGCAGGTGCGGGTGTGGCGCGATGGCCAGCTGCAGGTGCGGGAGGCGGCCGAACTGGTGCCGGGCGATCGCATCAGCCTCGAGGCGGGCGATCAGGTGCCCGCCGACGCGCGGCTGATCCACTGCGTGGAACTCAGCGTCGATCTGGCGGTGCTCACCGGTGAAGCGATGCCGGTGGCGCGCCACGCCGAAGCGCTGCCGGACGGAGGGTTACCGCAGGGGGAGCCGGCGGCAACACTGACCGCCGCCACCCGGCCGGACCTGCCGATGCGGGAGCGCAGCAACCTGGTGCTGGCCGGCACCACGGTGGTGAGCGGTCGCGGCGACGCGCTGGTGTACGGCACCGGTGGTGAGACCGAATTCGGCCATGTGGCAGCCCTCACCGCCGCCACCAGCCGCGGCCTGAGCACCCTGGAGCGGCAGGTGGGCAGGATCGTGCGCACGATCACCAGCATCGCCCTGGCGATGGGGTTGATCAGCTTTGCCCTCAGCCTGCTGCTGGTGGGGATGAGCCCGCTGGAGAGCCTGGTGTTCGCGGTGGGGATCATCGTTGCCAACGTGCCGGAAGGGCTGCTGCCCACGGTGACGCTGGCGCTGGCGATCAGCGTGCGCCGCATGGCCGGCGAACAGGCCCTGGTGCGGCGGCTCTCAGCCGTCGAGACCCTGGGCTCGGTGAGCGTGATCTGCACCGACAAGACCGGCACGCTCACGGCCAACCGCATGGCGCTGCAGGCCACCTGGCTGCCGCTGACGGACAACGCCACGGCCCTGGAGGCCTGGGCGGAGCCCAGGGGGGCCGCTGACCCGGCCGCCGCCGCGGCCGGCGAACCCCGGGAGCGCAGCGGCCCGGCCCGGGAGCTGGAGACCTGGCTGCTCAGCGCCGCCTGCCTCTGCTCCAACGCCGAAGGGGGTGGCGCGGCGATGGGCGATCCCACCGAAACGGCCCTGCTGCGGGCAGCCGAGCAGCGGGGCCTCGTGGCCACGGGCCTGCGCCAGCAGTGGCCG
>CBFHOT010000058.1:0-12897 GCA_965657465.1 Cyanobacteriota bacterium
CCGCTGGCTGCCGCCATCACCGCTGCAGCAACCGCCGCAGCGCCTGGCGGTCGCCAGCATGGGCTGAGCCCTTGTGCCCTTGCCGGTGCCCGCCCTGCCGCCCCGCCCCGCTGACGCCCGCGTGCTCGCTCTGGCCGATGAGCTGCAGGCGGGCGATCCCGATCTGGTTCTGGTGCGACCCGATCGGCCGGCGGAGCTGAGCCGGCTGTCGCGCGATTTCTTCGATTACTCGCCGGTGCTCACCCCCAGGCTGGCGGAGGCCCAGGCCCAGCTGGCGGTGCGGCCCTCCAGCGTGACGCAGGTGCAGCGGGTGGCGGCGGTCTGCGCCCGCCAGGCCATTCCCCTCACCGTGCGCGGCGCGGGCACCGGCCACTACGGCCAGTGCGTGCCCCTGGCCGGCGGTGTGGTGCTGGATCTCACCGGCCTGCAGCGGTTGCGGCAGCTCGATCCGGTGAGCGGGGTGCTGGAGGTGGAGGCCGGCGCCCTGCTGGCCGCGATCGATCGCCAGCTGCTGCCCCACGGCCGTGCCCTGCGCCTGCTGCCCAGCACCAGCCGCAGCGCCACGATCGGCGGCTTCATCGCCGGTGGATCGGGCGGCATCGGTTCGCTGCGCTGGGGTTTTCTGCGGGATCCCGGCAACCTGCTCGGGCTGGAGGTGGTGACGCTCGAGCCCGAGCCGCGGCTGCTGCAGCTCGATGCCGCTGCCAGCGCGCCCCTCAACCACGCCTACGGCACCAACGGCATCCTCACTGCCGTGCGGTTGCCCACCGCCGCCGCTGAGCCCTGGCAGGGGCTGGTGGTGGGCTTCGAGAGCTGGGATGCGGCGGTGGAGGCCGCCTCGGCCCTGGCCGCCAGCGCGCTGCTGCTCAACGGCATCACCCTGCTGCAGGCGCCGATCGCCGCCCGCTCCCCCTGGCCCCAGGGTTGCCCGCCGGCCGCCCCCGCTGAACATCGGCTGCTGCTGCTGGCCGCTGCCGACACCCTGGAGGTGCTGCCGGCCTGGTTGGCGGGCCGCGGCGGCTGCCTGCAGTGGCAGGCGCCGCTGAGCGAGGCCCGGGGCCTGCCGCTCACCGAGCTCTGCTGGAACCACACCACCCTGCACTGGCGCAGCCACAGCCCCGACTGGACCTACCTGCAGCTGCTGCTGCCCCAGCCCGAGCGCGCCTGCATGGCGGCCCTGGCGGCGGAGTGGGGCGATGACCTGCTCTGGCACCTGGAAGCCGTGCGCCATGGCGGTGCCCCCCGGCTAGCGGCCCTGCCGCTGCTGCGCTGGCAGGGGGTGGAGCGGCTGGAGGCGCTGATGCAGCAGCTGCGCCACCTCGGGGCGGTGCTGTTCAACCCCCATGTGCTCACCGTCGAGGACGGTGGCCTGGGGGTGGTGGATGCCGATCAGGTGGCCGCCAAGGCCGCCTACGACCCCCTGGGGCTGCTCAACCCCGGCAAGCTGCGCGGCTGGCTGGAGCGGCCCTGATCGCGCGGCCAGAGCGCCTCAGCTGCAGCCGAGGCTGAGGCGGGTGTCGACCCCCGTCTGCGGGTTGACCCCCTCGGCGCTGCGGCAGAGGGAGCGCTGATCGGCCCGATCGATCAGGGCATCGGTGAAGTCGGCGTCGGTCACGATCGCGCCGGCGAAGCTGCTGCCGGCGGCGATCACCTCCCGCAGCAGGGCGCCGCTGAAGTCGGCGCCGCTGAAGTCCACCTTGTCCATCAGCACGCCGCTGAGGTCGGCGCCGCGGAAATCGGCCTCCGGGAAGGCCGCCTGGGTGAGGATCGCGCCGTGCAGGTCGGCGTCGCGGAAGCGGGCGCCGCGGCCGGCCACGCCGGCGAAGGAGGTGTTGGCCAGGTCCTGGCCGGAGAAGTCGGCGCCGTTCTGGTTGGTGAGGGTGTAATCCACGCCGGAGAACTCAGCGGCGGCCGGGCCGGCCAGCCCCAGCCACAGCAGCCCGCTCAGCAGGGCCGGCAGCACCAGCATCGGCAGCCCGTGCAGGGCAGTGCGGCGGAGGCGGGCCATGGCGGGCGCGGGCATGGGACACCTCCACGCTGACAGGTCCGCTTCACTCGTGCGGGGTCGGCCTTCAGGCCAGCAGCTCCCCGAGCTGATAGAGCGAGCCGGCCACCACCAGCCGCGCCGGCCAGTCGCGGGCGGCCGCCGCCAGGGCGCTCGCCAGGTCACCGGCGGTCTGCAGTTGGCCCGCCAGCTCGGGGCAGGCCTCGGCCAGCTGCTCCCGGCTCCAGCTGGCGTGCCCCGCCACCGGCACGATCCAGGCCTGATCGCCCGGGCGCAGCAGCGCCCGCAGGATGTCAGCCCCATCCTTGTGGGCCAGCATCCCCAGCACCCAGTGCTGCGCACCCGCCGTCAGGCCGTGCTGCTCCGGCGTCTGATCGATCTCCCGGCGCAGGGCCACCGCCGCCGGCAGGTTGTGGGCGCCATCGATCAGCAGCGGCAGGCCGCGCCACGGCAGCTGCTGCAACCGGCCCGGCCAGCGGGCGTTGGCGAAGCCCCGGCGGATCGCGGCCTCCTCCAGCGGCCAGCCCCGTTGCCGCAGCGCCTCCAGCATGCCCAGGGCCACGGCACCATTGGCGGCCTGGATCGCCCCCGGCAGTCCCAGCGGCCAGGTCTGCAGGTCAAGCGGCTGACGCCATTGCAGCTGGGCGCCGCAGCGCTCCGCCGCGGCGCTGAGCACCGCCTCCACCTCCGGTGCCTGCGGGGCGCTCACGGCCACGGTGCCCGCCTGCAGCACGCCGGCCTTCTCGGTGGCGATGGCGGTCAGGTCGGGGCCGAGCACCTCGGCGTGGTCGCGGCCGATGCTGGCGAAGCCCACCACCTCCCGGCCCGGATGGCAGCTGGTGGCATCGAGCCGGCCCCCCAGCCCCACCTCCAGCACCACCAGCTCCAGCTCCGCTGCGGCGAAGGCCAGGAAGGCCGCGGCCGTCACCAGTTCAAAGGGGGTGAGGTCGTGGCGGCGGGCCACCGGCAGGGCCCGCTCCAGCTGCTGGCGCAGCGCGCTGGCGGCGATCGGTGTCGCGCCGATCCGGATCCGCTCCGTCTAGCAGCGCAGGTGCGGTGAGGTGTAGAGGCCGGTGCGGATGCCGGCCGCCAGCAGCGCCCCATGCACCAGGGTGCAGATTGAGCCCTTGCCGTTGGTGCCCGCCACCTGCACGGCGGCGAAGCAGCGCTCGGGATGGCCCAGATCGGCCAGGGCCTGCTGCAGCCGCTCCAGTCCGAGGTCCACGCCGCGGCGCTGGAACGGTTCGATCAGATCCTCAAAGCTGTCGATCGCTTCAGCCAAGGCTGATCAGGGCCTGCTCCAGCCGTTGCACCGCCAGGCGCACCTGCTTGGGCTTGATCGTGAGCGGCGGCACGAAGCGCACCACCTGGGTGCCGGCTGGCACCACCAGCAGCCCCTGGGCCAGGGCGGCCTTCACCAGCGCCGGGGCGCTGGGGCCATCGGGCTGCAGCACCAGGCCCTGCAGCAGACCCCAGCCGCGGCTGCCCGCCAGCTGCTGGGGATGGCGGCTCACCAGGGCGGCCAGCTCCTGCTCGAACAGGGCGCCCATCGCCTGCACATGGGGCAGCAGCTGCCGCTGCTCCAGCTCGCTGAGCACGGTGAGGCCGGCCCGGCAGGCGAAGGGATTGCCGCCGAAGGTGCTGGCGTGGTCGCCGGGGCGGAAGTGATCGGCTGAGCGCTTCACCGCCAGGGCGCCGATCGGAATGCCGCCCCCCAGGCCCTTGGCCAGGGTGATGGCATCCGGCTCCACCCCCAGCTGCTCGTAGCCCCAGAGCTTGCCGCTGCGGCCCACGCCGATCTGCACCTCATCGAAGATCAGCAGGATGCCCTTGGTATCGCAGAGCTGCCGCACCCGCTGGAAGAAGGCGCGATCGCCCGGGTGCACGCCGCCTTCGCCCTGCAGCGGCTCCAGCAGCACCGCCGCCACCCGCGGGCCCTGGGCCTCGCAGTGGTTCAGCAGGGCTTCAAAGGCGGCGGTGTCGTTGTAGGGGAAGTAGCGGAAGCCCTGCACCATCGGCTCGAAGCCCTGGTGATACTTCGGCTGACCGGTGGCGGTGACCGCCGCCAGGGTGCGGCCGTGGAAGCTGGCCTCGGCGGTGAGGATCAGCGACCCATCCTGGCCGTGGCCGCTGGTGATGCCGCGCACCAGGTTGCCGTGCTTGCGGGCGAGCTTGATCGCCGCTTCGTTGGCTTCAGCGCCGGAGTTGCAGAAGAACACCCGATCGAAGCAGCTGCGCTCGGTGATCGCCGCCGCCAGCTGCTGCTGCTCGGGAATCCGGTAGAGGTTGGAGACGTGCTGCAGGCGCCCGAGCTGCCGGCTCAGGGCCCGCCGCAGGCGCCGATCGCTGTGGCCGAGGGTGCAGACGGCGATGCCGGCCACGCAGTCGAGGTAGCGCTTGCCGTCGCTGTCCCACACCCAACAGCCCTTGCCCCGCACTAGCTCGAGCGGGAAGCGGCCGTAGGTGTCCATCACCGGATTGCTGGGATCCGGTGCGTCTGGGATGGGAGCGGTGGGACTCGAACCCACATGCCCGAGGGCGCTCGATTTTGAGTCGAGTCCGTCTACCAATTCCGGCACGCTCCCAGTGCCGCGAGCTTAGGCGGCCAGGCGCTCGCGCACCGCCTCGAAGCGCTCGATCCGAGCCCCCACGGCGCTGAGCTTGCCCTCGAGGCCGGCATAGCCACGATCGAGGTATTCGAGGCCGTGCACGTGGGTGTCGCCATCGGCCGCCAGGCCGGCCAGCACCATCGCCGCCGAGGCGCGCAGGTCGGTGCCCTGCACCGGGGCGCCGCTGAGGCGGCAGACGCCATCGATGAAGGCGGTGTTGCCCTGGGTGCGGATGTTGGCGCCCATCCGCTGCAGCTCGGCCACGTGCTGCAGCCGGTTCTCGAAGATGTTCTCCACCACCATGCTCGTGCCCTCGGCCGTGGCCAGCAGGCTCATGAAGGGTGCCTGCAGGTCGGTGGGGAAGCCGGGGAACGGCTGGGTGCGCAGATCGACGGCCTGAACGCGATCGGCCTTGAGGGTCAGCCCCTCGCCGTCGTGCTCCAGCACGCAGCCGGCCTCCTCCAGCTTGGTGAGCACGGCGCCGAGATGGTCGGGGATCACCGGCGTCACCCGCAGGCGGGAGCGGGTGATGGCGGCGGCCAGCAGCAGCGTGCCCGCCTCGATGCGATCGGGGATCACGGCGTAGTCGGCGCCATGCAGCTCCGCCACTCCGTCGATGGTGATCGTCGGGCCGCCGGCACCGCGGATGCGGGCGCCCATGGCGATCAGCAGATCCGCCAGGTCCACCACCTCGGGCTCCTGGGCGGCGTTGTCGATGATCGTTTCGCCGTCGGCGGTCACCGCCGCCATCATCAGCGTCTCGGTGGCGCCGACGCTGGGGCAGTCGAGGTGGATGCGGGCGCCATTCAGGCGTCGGCCGCGGCCCGGGCCGACGGCCGTCACCACGCCGTGCTCAATCGTGACCTGGGCGCCCAGGGCCTTGAGCCCTTTGACGTGCTCCACCACCGGCCGGCTGCCGATCTGGCAGCCCCCCGGCAGCGGCACCCGGGCCATGCCGGTGCGGGCCAGCAGGGGGCCGATGCAGAAGAAGCTGGCCCGCAGGCTGTTGACCAGCTCGTAGGGGGCGGTGCTGCTGTGGATGTCGGCGCCATCCAGCTCCAGGGTCTCGCCGAGGCGCACGACGCGGCCGCCCAGGCTGCAGAGCATCTCGGCCATGCCGGTGATGTCCGTGAGCGGGGGCACGTTGCGCAGCCGGATCGTCTCGCGGCTGAGCAGGCAGGCGGCCATCAGCACCAGGGCTGAGTTCTTGGCGCCGCTGACGCGCACCTCACCGCTGAGGCGGTGACCGCCCTGGATGCGCAGGTAGGGGCGGAGGCTGTCTTGGCTGGTGATCATGGTCGGGACAGCGGTGAGGTTCACGGTTCGGGCTGTCCCTCCTTTTGCCGACAAATCCTGACAACAAACGAAGGCGGCGTCCAGCCGTCCGCCGACGGAACTGGTTGGCTTGACGGGGCTTTGGCGCTGCGGCAGCCGTTTGGGCTGAGGGCTGAGGGCTGAGTTGGTGGCGGTGGGCTTCGGGGGAGCTGCGCGGTCGAGCGGGTGGCCGGTGCTGCTGGGGCGTCGTGCGCTTTTGCTCAAGGCGTGCGCTGTTGCGTTGGTGGGTGCGGCGGCTCCGGCCACCGTGGGCTGATGCCGTGGACTGATGCCGTGGACTGATGGCGATGCCTGCGGCCCGGGCGCTGCCCCTGCTGGTGGGTGCGCCCGGCGATGTCGTAAGGTTCCGGGGTCGCAACGAGCGGCGGCCACGCGGATGTGGCGGAATTGGTAGACGCGCTAGTTTCAGGTACTAGTGGCAGCAATGTCGTGGGAGTTCAAGTCTCCCCATCCGCATCTCAACTCATGATTGTTCTCAAGATCACCAACGCTTCGGAAGTCGTCGCTTCCAAAATCGGACGTTTTCTTGAGAAACTTACCCCCGATGCTCTTGACCAGTCCACGGTCGAGGACATTGTGATTGCCAAGCTGATTGAAAATCTGGCGGCGGAAGGCCTGAAAGGTGAGGTGGCGGCTGTGCGCGGCCTCGATCTCAGCGACGATCAACTGCTGATGCATCAGGGCGCCAAGGTGCGCCGCCACGACCAGTTCTGAGGCCCGGGTGCCCGCTGTCCACGGGGCGATGATGGCGGCACCGCTGCCGCTGCTCAGCAGCCGCCGCAACCCGCTGGTTCGTCAGCTGCGCCAGCTGCATGAGGCCCGCGGCCGCCGGGAGCAGGGCCTGTTGCTGCTCGAGGGCACCCATCTGCTGCAGGAGGTGGCCCGGCTGGGTCTGCAGCCGCGTCTGCTGCTGGCCACACCCGCCTGGATCGACGGCCATGGGCCGCTGCTGCAGCGCCTGGCCGTCAGCCCCCAGCCCGTCACGCCAGAGGTGCTGGCCTGCGTGGCCACCACCCATCATCCCGATGGCGTGCTGGCCGCCCTGGAGCCGCCCTGTGCCGCCGCCGCCGCGCCGCAGCTCGCCCTCGCGGCCGCTGGGGCGCCTGGCCTCTGGCTGGCTCTCGACACCATCCAGGATCCCGGCAACCTCGGCACCCTGATGCGCACGGCCCTGGCGGCGGAGGTGGCCGGCCTCTGGCTGGCGGATGGCGCCGATCCCCATCAGCCCAAGGTGCTGCGCTCCTCCGCCGGTGCTGCCCTAGCCCTGCCCCTCTGGCGCGGTGAACGCGCCCAGCTCTGCGCTCAGCTGCGGGATGCGCTTCATCCGCCGGAGGCGCCGGCCCTGAGCCCGTTGCAGCTGGTGGCCACCGTGCCGCCGGAGCAGGGGGGGCTGCCCTACTGGCAGCTCGACTGGAGGCAGCCCACGGTGCTGATGCTCGGCAGCGAGGGGGCCGGACTGGCGCCGGAGCTGCTCGATCTGGCGACCCATCGGGTCACGATCCCCCATGGCGGCGCCGTGGAATCGCTGAATGTGGCGGTGGCGGCGGCGCCGTTGCTGCTGGAGCGCCAGCGCCAGCGGGCCACGGCTCGCGACTGATGAGCGCGCCGCTGATCGGTTGATTGGTTGGCGGGTGATCGGTGCCGCGGCTCCGTTCAATTTGGCGCCGGATCGCAGCGCAGGCCCCCTGACGGGAGAGAATGCGCGCCATCTGTGCGCAGTGGCCCGGTGAGCGACGCCTCCTCGAACACCAGCTTCGACTTTGATGTGATCGTGATCGGCGCCGGCTATGGCGGCTTTGATGCGGCCAAGCACGCGGCGGAGCACGGCCTCAAGGTGGCGATCGTTGAATCGCGCGACATGGGCGGCACCTGCGTCAACCGCGGCTGTGTGCCCTCCAAGGCGCTGCTCGCCGCCAGCGGCCGCGTGCGCGAGCTGGCCGATGCCGAGCACCTGGCGGGCTTCGGCATCCACGCCGCCCCGGTGCGCTTCGAGCGCCAGAAGATCGCCGACCACGCCAACCAGCTGGTGGCCACCATCCGCGCCAACCTCACCAAGACCCTGGAGCGGGTGGGTACCACGATCCTGCGCGGCAAGGGGCGCCTGGCCGGCCCCCAGCAGGTGGTGGTGCGCGAGAGCGGCAGCGGTGTGGAGCGCACCTACCGCGCCAAGGATGTGATCATCGCCAGCGGTTCCGATCCGTTCGTGCCCCCCGGCATCGAGACCGACGGCCGCACCGTGTTCACCAGCGATGAGGCGGTGAGCCTGGAGTGGCTGCCGCGCTGGATCGCGATCATCGGCAGCGGCTACATCGGCCTGGAGTTC
The DNA here is from genome assembly GCA_965657465.1 of Cyanobacteriota bacterium. Classification (GTDB taxonomy): domain Bacteria; phylum Cyanobacteriota; class Cyanobacteriia; order PCC-6307; family Cyanobiaceae; genus NIES-981. The sequence continues at coordinate 8,273 of CBFHOT010000058.1, forward strand.
GCCGATGTCTACACCGCCCTCGGCTGTGAAGTGACGATGATCGAGGCCCTCGATCGGGTGATGCCTACCTTCGATCCCGACATCGCCAAGATCGCCGCCCGCAATCTGATCGATGGCCGCGATATCGATGCCCGCTCCGGCGTGCTGGCCCAGAAGGTCACCCCTGGTTGCCCGGTGAAGATCGACCTGGTGGACATGCAGACCCGCGAGCCGGTGGAAACCCTCGAGGTGGATGCCGTGCTGGTGGCCACCGGCCGGGTGCCCTGCAGCAAGGAGCTCAACCTGGCCTCGATGGGGGTGGAGACCAACCGCGGCTTCATCCCCGTGGACGATCAGATGCGCGTGCTGGTGAACGGTGAGCCCGTGCCCCATCTCTGGGCCGTGGGCGATGTGACCGGCAAGATGATGCTGGCCCACACCGCCGCCGCCCAGGGCGCCGTGGCGATCGACAACATCCTCGGCCACACCCGACAGATCGATTACCGCTCGATTCCGGCGGCCACCTTCACCCATCCCGAGATCAGCTCGGTGGGTCTGAGCGAGGCCGATGCCAAGGAGCTGGCGGCCCAAGAGGGCTTTGAGCTCGGCAGCGTGCGCAGCTACTTCAAGGCCAATTCCAAGGCCTTGGCCGAGCTGGAGAGCGACGGCCTGATGAAGCTGCTGTTCAACAAGGCCAGCGGCGAAGTGCTCGGCGCCCACATCTACGGCCTGCACGCCGCTGACCTGATCCAGGAGATCGCCAACGCCGTGGCCCGCCGCCAGAGCGTGACGCAGCTGGCCAACGAGGTGCATACCCATCCCACCCTCAGCGAAGTGGTGGAGGTGGCCTACAAGCAGGCCGCCATGGCCGTCGCCGGCTGATCAGCCCCGGGTCTGGGACGGTTTCTCGCCGTAGCGCTCCTGGTAGTAGCGCGCGGTGATGCCGTTCCCGGGCAGGCCGCACTCCTCGAGCACCTCCACCAGGCTGCGGGACTGCCGCTGACCCAGCAGCAGCAGGCGCCGCAGCCGGGCCAGCCGCAGCTCCCGCAGGCTCTGCAGCGGCCGTTTGCCGAGATGGCGCCGGTAGGCCATCTGCAGCGCCCGCGGCGAGACGCCCGTGGCGGTGGAGAGATCCTGCAGGTTGAGGTTGTCCTGCAGGTTGTGCTGCATCCGCTCCAGGCTCAGCAGCACGTGCTGCCAGCCCCGGTCCTGGCGTGGCAGGCCGCCGGTGGCGGCGGCCTGCAGGGGCCGCGTCAGCAGCTGCACCAGCTGGGTGAGCAGCTGCGTCTCCAGCAGCAGCCAGCTGCTGGTCTGGCCGTCGAGGCCGCTGCGGCAGAGGGCCGCCAGCGTCTGGCGCAGCCCGGGCGGAGCTGCCGGCCCCGTCAGCTGCAGGGGTTGATCGATCACTAGCTGCAGGCCGCGGCCCCGGCCGTGGGCCAGCAGCAGCAGCGGTTCGAGGGGCACTTGCAGCCGCCAGCGGCCGGCCTCCGGCCGCACCGCGCTGGTCGGCGGATCCAGCTGCAGATCCTGCAGCTGCACCTGTGCTGACGCGGCGTTGGCGGGTGTGACGCTCGCCTCGCCGGCCTGGCTGGCGCTGAGGCGCCAGCGCAGTTGCAGCCGATCGGCCGGGCAGTGCTCGGCCGCTGCGCCGTCGCCGGGTTCGGCTGCCGGGGGGGCCTGCAGGCTCAGCAGCGGGCCGTGCACCACCGGCCGTGTGCTCGACCCACCGGCGGGCAGCAGCAGGCTTGACTGAGACGTGGCCCGCAGCCGTGGACGTCCTCGATCCGGCATGGCGCTTTTGGTTCCAGACGTTTTACCACCGGAGCCCGCCCGGCACTGCCTGCTGGTGGCCACCGGCCAGGTCCGTACACGCCCCAGGAGCGCCGCCGGCAGCGCTGTGGTGCCGCTGGGCCCCCTGCCGGGCCCGCTGCCGGGCGCTCCTACGATGGCCCCTGACCCGACCGCCGCCCTTGGAGATCCGCCGCCGGCCCCCCAACCCCTCCGTGAAGGTGGCCCACCTGGAGTACGCCATCCCCCACGAGGACGGTGAACCCCGCAACATCCTGGAGAAGATCGTCTGGGAGAAGGACCGCGAGGTGGCGGTGGCCCGCGAGCGGGTGAGCCTGCAGCAGCTCAAGCAGCAGGTGGCGGATCTGCCCGCCACCCGTGATTTTCTGGCGGCCCTAAAGGCGTCCTGCCGCAAGCCGGCGGTGATCGCCGAGGTGAAGAAGGCCAGCCCCAGCAAGGGTGTGATCCGCGAGGATTTCGATGCCGAGGCGATCGCCCGGGGCTATGCCGCCGGCGGGGCCAGCTGCCTGTCGGTGCTCACCGACAAGACCTTCTTCCAGGGTGGCTTCGAGGTGCTGGTGCAGGTGCGCCAGGTGGTGGAGTTGCCGCTGCTCTGCAAGGACTTCATCCTCACCCCCTATCAGCTCTATCAGGCCCGCGCCGCCGGCGCCGATGCGGCGCTGCTGATCGCCGCGATCCTCGACGACACCGACCTGGCCTACCTGCTCAAGGTGGCCCGCAGCCTGGGGCTCACGGTGCTGGTGGAGGTGCACGACGCCGCTGAGCTGGAGCGGGTGCTGGCCCTTGAGGGCGTGCAGCTGATCGGCATCAACAACCGCAACCTGGCCAGCTTCGCCACCGATCTGGCCACCACCGAGCAGCTCACCGCGCGCTATGGCGAGCAGATCCGCGCCAAGGGCTGCCTGCTGGTGAGCGAATCGGGGCTGTTCACGCGCGATGACCTCGATCGGGTGCAGAGCGCCGGCGCCGATGCGGTGCTGGTGGGTGAATCGCTGATGCGCCAGGCCGATGTGACGGCCGCTCTGGAGACCCTGATCGGCGGCTGATGCAGGAGGCCCAAGCCGGCCCCAGCGGCCGCTACGACCTGGTGGTGGTGGGGGCCGGCCCGGGCGGGGCGATCGCCGCCGCCACCGCCGCCCGGGCCGGACTGCGGGTGGCCCTGCTCGAGAAGCTGCCCCTGCCCCGCCACAAGCCCTGCGGCGGTGGCATGCCCGTGCCCGTGCGTCAGGAGCTGCTGCCGCTGGCGCCGGAGGCGGTGGTGGACACGCGCGTGCGGGCGATGCGCCACTCCTGGTGCTTCGCCGAGGCGCTGGAGGCGCCGGTGGATCCGCCGGGCACGCCGGAGGCGGCGTCGCGCGGGCTGTGGATGGTGCAGCGGCCCCGTTTTGATCAGGCCCTGGTGCAGCAGGCGGTGGCGGCCGGTGCCGAGCTCTGGCAGGGCCATGCCTTCCAGGGGCTGGAGCGCACGGGTGAGGGCCTGCGGCTGCAGCTGCGCCGCCGCGCCGGTGCTGCCGGGCCGGGCGCCGACCTGCAGCTGGAGACAGCGCAGCTGATCGGCGCCGATGGCTCCGCCGGCCTGGTGGCCCGCAGCGTGGGCCTGCGACCCCGCCCCCGCATCGCCCTGGCCCTGGAGCTGGAGGTGCCCCATCGCTGGGATCCCGCCGATCCCTTGTTGCGCCCCGATCTCCTGCACCTCGACTACGGCGTGCTGCGCCGCGGTTACGCCTGGGTGTTTCCCAAGGCCGATCACCTCAACATCGGCGCCGGCCTGTTCCACGCCCGCCACCGCGATGTGCGCCGCGACCCCACGGCCCGCCGCCGCATCCGGGCCGCCATCGACGGCTATGCCGCCGCCCTCGGGGTGGCGCCCGAGCGTTTGGCGGGGCTGCGCGGCCACGCCCATCCCCTGCCCTTCTGGGATGGGCCTGAGCCGCTGCACACCGCCGATGGCCGGGTGCTGCTGGTGGGGGATGCCGCCGGGTTGATCAACCCGCTGTTCGGCGACGGCCTGTTCCATGCCATCCGCAGCGGTCGCCTGGCCGGTGAAGCGGTGGCGGCCGCTGAGCCCTGCCGCTACACCGAGCGGGTGCATGACCTGCTGGCTGACGATTTCGAGGCGGCTCGCCGCCTGGCGCGGCTGTTCTACGGCCTGCCGGGCCTGGTGTATCGCCATGGCATCCGCCGCCCCAGCGCCACCGCCACCGCCGTGCGGCTGCTGGGGGGTGAGCTGCCCTTCCGCGGCCTCGGCCGCCGCGCCCTGCGCCGCCTGGCCAGCGGCTGGCTGCCCCGCTTCGCCTGAGGAGGGCCTGCAGCAGCACAAAGCCCCCGGCTCCGAGGGGAGCGCGGGGGCTGAGGCGAAGCTGGGGCCGATGGCCCCAGCAACAGCGATGAGAGCTCAGACCTTGCGGCTGTAGAACTCGACCACCAGCAGTTCGTTGATCTCGAGGGCGACCCACTCGCGTTCGCACTTGCCGATCACCTTGGCGGTGTACTTGGCCTTGTCGAACTCCAGGTGCGGCGGAATGTTGGCCAGACCGGGGAACTCGAGGTTGGTGTCGGCCAGCTTGCGGGAGGCCTTGCGCTCGCGCACGGCGATCACATCACCGGCCTTGCACTGATAGCTGGGGATGTCGACGACCCGGCCGTTCACGGTGATGTGACCGTGGTTCACGAACTGGCGGGCGCCGGGCACGGTGGGACCGAAGCCGAGGCGGAAGCAGACGTTGTCGAGGCGGTTCTCGAGCAGCTTCAGCAGGTTGGTTCCGGTGGAACCCTCCTGGGCGCGCGCTTTCTTCACGTAGCGCACGAGCTGACGCTCGGAGATGCCGTAGTTGAAG